>SYGM01000191.1 GCA_005799545.1 Planctomycetia bacterium
ATGCCCGGCGTCGTCGTGGAGGTGATGGTCAAGCCCGGCGACCGCGTCCAGAAGGGACAACCCCTGCTGATCCTCTCGGCGATGAAGATGCAGAACGAGATCGCCGCGCCCAGCGACGCGGTGGTCAAGCAGGTGCTGGTCGCCAGCGGTCAGGCCGTGGCCTCCGGGGCCAAGCTGCTGCTGCTGGAAGCTGCGGAATAGTCGCCACCTGCCCGCGGCGGGCGAGCGTGGCGTACACTGATACACGCCATGCGCCGTCTTCTGACCCTGCTCCTTGTGCTTGGAATGGCCGTGTTGCCCGCCCGGGCGACCTGGTCGATCGTCGTGGTCAACACCCGCACCGGAGAGGTCGCGGTTGCCTCCGCCACCTGTCTGGACGGCTTTGATCTCGTTTTCGGCCTGCCCGTGATCGTTCCGGGGGTGGGAGCCGGCGCCGCGCAGTCGGTCGTCGATCAGAGCGGCACCAATCGCAAGAAGATCTGGGATCTGCTGCAGGCCGGTCAGGATCCCCAGGCGATTCTCGCGCAGCTCCCCAACGGAGATCCGCTGTACCAATCGCGTCAGTACGGCATCGTCAACATGAACGCGTTTCCGGCCACCTTCACCGGCAACAACGCCTTCGCAGCCAAGTACGGCATCGCCGGAGTGAGCGACGAGCTGCGCTACGCGATTCAGGGCAACATCCTGGTGGGCGTGCTGCCGGTCTATGCGGCCGAAGCGGCGCTGCTCTCCACGCCCGGCGACCTCTCGCAGAAGCTCGTCGCCGCCATGGAAGCCGCGCGCGCTGCGGGTGGCGACGGACGCTGCTCGTGCAGCATCAACGCGCCCACCAGCTGCGGCGCGCCGCCGCCCAACTTCCAGTACTCGGCCTACACCGGCTTCATCATCGTCTCGCGCGTCGGCGACACACTCGGTGTCTGCGGCGGTTCCACCGGGTGCGCCAACGGCAACTACTACCTCAACCTCAACGCCGTCAGCGGCGCGGGTGGGCCCGAGCCGGTGCTGCTGCTCGAGAGCGCGTACCAGACCTGGCGCACCAATCAGGTCGGTTACGCCGACCACATCCTCAGTGACGTGGTCACCACCGCACCGCGGCTGCCCGCCGACGGCACGAGCAGCGTGCGCGTCACCGTGCAACTAAAGGACATCAACGGCGGCCTCGTCACGCAGCCGCTCAGCGCGCTGCAGGTCATCCCGGCCCCGGGCAATCCGAACGCGACCATTGGCACGATCGAGAACCTGGGCGCAGGCCGCTACCGCTTCAGCGTGCGCGCCGGCTCGCAGACCGGCACGGGACGCTGGCGTATCTTCGCCAATCACCCCGGCCGCGATGTGCGGCTCTATCCCGACCTGACGCTCGCGCTCGACCCGCTCGCGCCGACGCACTGCGGCTACGATGAGCTCTCCGCCGCGCAGGGTGGCCGCGTGCCGCTGGTGGTCAACTTCGGGCCCTCCAACGCGAACGAACCCTTCCGCATCCTCGGCAGCATGAGCGGCAGCACGCCGCCGACGCTGTTTGAAGGCGTGCTGGTTCCGCTGGTCAACGACACCTTCTTCGAGAGCACGCACATCGCGATTAGCGGTCCGCGCTTCGAAGGCACCTACGGCACGCTGGATTCCAACGGACGCGCACAGGGTTTCTGGGTCGCGCCTGCCGGCACGCTCAACCTTCAGATCGGTCGTCGCGTCGACTGGGTGGCCGTCAAGCGCGCAGGCACCAGCCCGGCCGTCGCCGGCAACAACGACGGCCTGCTGATCGTGCCCTGATCGACTACTCGGGCTACTTGCCGAGCTTCTCGGCGCAGATCTTCTCGAGCTCCGCCATCTGCTTGGCGCCCTCGGCGTCCCCGAGTTTCTCGGCCAGCTCCCTGCCCATCTGTGCGGCCGTGCGGCCGCGCGCATGACGCTCGGACTGCACGCACAGCGAAGCGATCGCCGTCAGGTTGCCGTACTCATCGCCCCACAGGCCCAGATCGTGGTTGATCATGCGCGCCTGGCTCAGCGCGGTCAGCGCGGCCTCCTTGTCGCCCAGCACGCCATGCGCGTTGCCGATCGCATCGAGGCCCATCGCGGCACCCCACCAGTCGCCGAGGCTGATCGCCTTCTGGTAGCACTCCGTGCCCTTCTCCAGCGCGGTCTTGCCGTCCTTCTTCTGCAGCGCCTGACCCGCGGCACCCGAGGCCTTCTGGCCCTCGCGGAAGGTCTTCTGCTGCGCAGCCGTCCAGCCCGTGAACGAGCTCGTGTAATCGAAGATCATCGGATGGCCCGAGGCTTCGTAGGCGCAGCTCGCTCCGAACAGCGCGCGCTTGTGCAGCGCCTTGACCTTGTCCGAGTCCGGCTTCGCGCCCTTCTCGATCTCCGCCAGCGAGCCTTCCAGATCGCGGTCGATCGTGGGCAGCACCAGCGTCGGGTTCTTCTTCCACAGCTCGACCAGCGCAGGCCGGTCCTGCTTGTCCGCGAGCTCGACGAACTGCTTGCGCACTTCCTTGGGATCGGCGGGCAGGGCAACGGAGGCGGTGGAAACCAGAAGCAGCGACAGCAGCATGGGAGGGGAGTTTCTTCGGGGGGATGATTGAAAGGAAAGGTCCGCGTAGGATAGCGGCTGCCAAGCACCATGGAACGAGCCTTTGCCCGCCTTCTGGATTGGATCGACATTCCCTCCACCTCGGGTGAGGAAGGCTCCTACGGCGACGCGCTGGCCCGCGAGCTCGTCGCGGCGGGCTTCGACGTGGAGCGTCAGGAGCTGAGCCCCGGCCGCTTCAACGTGCTCGCCCGCGCCGGCGCGCCCGAGCTGGTCTTCTGCACGCACCTCGACACCGTGCCGCCCTACTACGGCCCGCGCGAAGATCGCGAGTTCATCTACGGCCGCGGCTCCTGCGACGCCAAGGGGCAGGCGAGTGCCATGCTCGAGGCGGCCCGCGCGCTGCTCAACAGCGGCGAGACGCGCATCGGCCTGCTGTTCACCGTTGCCGAGGAAACCGACAGCGCCGGCGCCACCCTCGCCAACGCCAAGCTCGCCGAGCCCTGGCGCCCGCGCCACATCCTCGTCGGCGAGCCGACCGGCAATCGCTTCGTGCGCGCGGGCAAGGGCACCTTCAAGACCCGCCTGTGCGCGCACGGTGTCGCCGGCCACTCTTCCCAGAGCATCGGTCCTTCCGCCGTCCACGAGCTCGTGCACTGCATCGAGCGCCTGCTCCACCAGTCCTGGGGCGATCACCCCGTGCTCGGCCCGGGCACGCTCAACATCGGCACCATCCACGGCGGCGTCGCGGCCAATGTCGTCGCCGAGGAAGCGCACGCCGATCTCCTGATCCGCGCCGTCGAACCGATCGAGACCATCCGCGCGCGCGTGGAGCGCTGCCTCGGCGAGCACGTGCGCTTCGGCATCCAGGCCAAGGGCAACGCTCCCGTCGATTTTCTCGTTCCGCCCGGCGAGGAGGGCATCGCGATCGCCTTCGGCACCGACGTGCCCTACCTGCCGCGCTGGGGCAAGCCGCTGCTCTACGGCGCAGGCTCCATCCTCGACGCGCACACCGATCACGAGAAGGTCGGCAAGCGCGAGCTCGAACAGTGCGCCGCCACCTGGCAGAAGACCGCCCGCCAACTGCTCGCCCAACCCTGAAAGCACCAGCCATCATGGAACGCCCCCAAGGAGACGCGCTGCTCGAAGCGCTGGAACAGGGCCGCGTGCGCGTCGCCGAGCGCGCCGACAACGGCAAGTGGATCGTGCATGCTTGGGTCAAGGAGGCCATCCTCGACATCTTCCGCGCCTCCAGCGTCGGGCCCGCGAGCCTTGAGCTCGAGCTGGCGCACGAGCCCGGTGCCTTCCGCGACAAGCAGGCCTTTCCCATCCGGCGCTTCAGCGCCGAGCACGGCGTGCGCATCGTCCCGGGCGGTTCCTCCGTCCGCCGCGGCGCTTATCTGGCCAACGGAGTCGTCTGCATGCCGCCGATGTACATCAACGTCGGCGCCTGGATCGGCTCGGGCACCATGGTCGACTCGCACGCACTGGTCGGCTCCTGCGCCCAGATCGGTTCCAAGGTGCACCTCTCCGCCGCCGCGCAGATCGGCGGAGTGCTCGAGCCGGCAGGCGCGCGTCCCGTGATCATCGAGGACGAGGCCTTCATCGGCGGCAACACGGGCATCTATGAGGGCGTCATGGTGCGCAAGGCCGCCGTGATCGCCGCCGGAGTCGTGCTGACTGCCAGCACCCCGGTCTATGACCTCGTGCATCAGCGCGAGCTGCGCGGGACGCGGGAGTCGCCGCTGGAGATACCCGAGCGCGCGGTCGTCGTGCCGGGTTCGCGCCCGATGGGGGGCGCGTATGCGCAAGGGTTGGGCCTGCACGCGGCGTGTGCGTTGATCGTGAAGTACCGCGACGAGCGGACGGATCGGGCGACGGCGCTGGAGGATGCGCTGCGTGCAGGGTTGGCGTAGATGAGCGCGGGGTCACCGGCGCGGCGCCCCGCAAGCGCCTAGTGGCCCGTCGCGCGTTTCTGATCCACTTCGGCCGCGATGCGGCCAAATGAGTTCTCCGGATCGCGCTCGACGATCTCGCGCACGAGCGCATCAGCCTCGGCGCTCTTGTCGTACAGCCGATACCAGGCCGAAAGGCCGAAACCCCGCGTAGCATGCTCGCTCGTGCCGGGTGGGATGCCCTCGAGCACGGCCTGCGGCTTGCGCTTGCCCGCAAACAATAGACACAACTCGAGATAGCTCTCGTTTTCGAGCAGTTTCAGATCCGGCTGGATCTTTCCGAGCAGCGCCAGCGCTTCCGAGTCCCGATTGAGCCGAAACAGCGCCAGCGCGTGCCAGTAGGTTGAGGAAACGAGACGATCGGGGTTGGCGGCGTTCGTGCCGCCGCCGCGCTCCCATGCGGCGCAGGCTTGGGCGTACTCGCCGCGCAGGAAGTGCGCCAGCGCCAGATGGTAGGTGATGTTCGAGCGGTAGGTGCCGATCGGAATACCGGCCGGATTGGGCATGCCATCAGGCTCGACCTCGTCGGGCTGGCTTTGCATCAGTTCTTCGGCGCGCGTGAGGTCGGCGACGGCGATGTCGAAGCGGCGCAGCGCGATCCAGCGATGGCCGCGGTGGCGCATCAGCTTGTAGCTCTTTGGGTACAGGCCCAGACCCTGCGTGTATTGAGCCTGCGCTTCCTGAAAGCGGCCGAGGTACGCGAGGCGGCGGCCGACCCAGATGATGCACTCCTCGTTGTCTGGATCCATGGCGAGTGCGGCCTGCGCCTCTTCGAGCGCGATGAGCTTGGGATCCTTGGCGGGAGCCGTGGGTTCGGCTTTCGGTTCGGCGGTCGACGTGGCGGTCGGTTTCGCGGGCGCGGCGCAGGCGGCGATCGTCAGGGTAAGAAACAGGCAGAGGGCTGTGCGCATGGTTGGGCCTCAGGGGTGCGAGATGCGGAGTTTCTGACGCAGCGAGGTGTTGCTGAGCTCGCTGAGCGCGCCATCGGGCCAGTGCACGCGCACGCGCACCGGATCGGCGCTGGCGAAGCCCAAATGGGCGCTGGCAGGGTTGGCGGCCTGGTAGCTGCCGCCGGAGTAGATCCAGCGCGTCTGCGTCTGCGTTCCCTGGAGGACTTCGATGCGCGCGCCCAGGCCCCGGCGGTTCTTCGACTGCGGACGCTCGTCGAGGAGCTCGATCTGAAGCCAGTTGCCCGGAGGAGCGAGGTTCTCATAGAGACGCAGCGGACCGTGCTGCTCGGCCACGATGGCGTCGATGTCCCCGTCGCCGTCGAGATCCCCGAACACGGCGCTGCGATCGACGTGCGCGGGAGCGAGCCAGTCCGCCTGCACGCGCTCGAAGGCCTCGCCGCGCCGCTCGAAGCACAGGGCGGGCTGGCGATACTCGGAGTTCATGGTGGCGGAGGTGGCCTGCGCGTAGACATGGCCGTTGAAGACCAGCAGGTCCTCGTCGCCGTCGAGATCAAGGTCGGCGAAGTGCGCGGCCCAGCCGAGGAAGGGCCGGCTGACGGCACCGAGCTTGTACTGGCGCGTGCGGTCTTCCCAATCGCTCGCGCGCGAGACCTGCAGCAGGTTGGTGTCGTCGGCGAAGTTGGTCGTGAAGATGTCGGGGCGCCGGTCGTTGTTGAGATCGGCGATCGCGATGCCCATGGTGGCCTGCGCGGCGCCATCGGCGTTGACCGCGAGACCCAGCGGCAGCGCGCGTTCCGCGAAGCGCCAGCCGCCCTGATTGACGAACAGCTGCTTGGGCGTGGAATCGTTGCCCACGAAGATGTCCTGGCGGCCATCGCCGTCGAAATCGAGGATCACGCAGCCCAGTCCCAGTCCAGGCGATGCCTCGAGCAAGCCGCTGGTGGCGGTGTGCTCGAGGAAGCGCAGGTTGCCGAGGTTCTCGAAGACGGCATCCGGCTCAGGCGTGAGCGAGAGCGGTCCGCCGAAGACCTCGATGCCGCGATATTGTTCGCGCGGGGGAGGCTGGGCGGGATCGAAGACGAGGTACTGCACGAGGAAGAGATCGAGATCGAGATCGCCGTCGAGATCGCCGAAGGCGGCCGCCGTGCCCCAGCGGGGGTTGGTGAGACCCGCGGGAACGGTGATGTCGCGCAGGCGCAGGCCCCGATCGTTGTGCAGCAGCACATCCTTGCCGAGCGCGGCGATGTAGAGATCCTCCCAGCCGTCCGCGTCGATGTCGGCGACGGCAACGCCCATGCCCCAGCCGGCAAAGTCGATGGCGACGCGTTCACCGGCATCCTCGAAGCGCAGGTTGCCCTGATTGAGGAACAGCTTGGCGCCCGGTCCGCGCCGCGGTGATTCCAGCGTGGCACTGTTGGGAACGAAGAGGTCGAGATCGCCGTCGCGATCGAAGTCGAACAGCGCGAGGCCGCCGCCCTTGGTCTCGGGGATTTCACGCGGCGGCTCGTGCCCCGCCAGTCGGAAGGAGCCGAAGGTCTCCGTGTGCACGCGCATGCGAATGGCGGGGGAGGCGGCGGGCATTGTCGCGATGGGTGCCGCAGGCGGAGCCGATTCCCGCGAGCAGGATGCCAGCGCCAGCAGCACGAAAAGCCGGTTCATCTGCCGCGCGCGGCGAGCAGCTCGTCGGCCCGCGCCTGTGCGGCCTGTGCGCGCGCCTCGTCGCCCGCATCGCGCGCCACCTTCGCGAGCTTGGACCAGACCTCGGGGTAGTCGGGCACCAGCGTCACGGCGCG
>SYGM01000192.1 GCA_005799545.1 Planctomycetia bacterium
GAAGCCGCCGGGGATCTTGCCCGCAGCCTCGGTTTTCTCGCGGTAGTCGACCGTCAGCGGCAAGAAGTCCGCATCGGCCTTGGCGGCGCCGGAGCACACGGCGGCGAAGGCCATGGTCTCGCCCAGGGTGCAGATGACGGCCCCATGGGCCTGACGAGCGACGATGCCGGTTTCCAGCACGAGACGTACTCCGGCGATCTCACGCTCTACGCGTACATGATTGAATTTCATTGTTTCAGAACTCTTCAGTGTTGTTGTTGAGGCCAACACTATGGCGACTGCGCGCCCGAAAGAAAAGCATCCGGAAGAAAAGCACCCTCCGAACAAGCGAGCGGCCCGGACTTTCGTCCAGGCCGCTCGTGGAGGGAGATTCCCGCCTTGGAACCGGGATCAGCGGCGCAGTCCGAGTTGCTCCACCACCGCGGCATAGCGGCTGGGCTGCGAGGTGCGCAGGTACTTGAGCAACTTGGTTCGGCGACCGACCATCACCAGCAGACCGCGACGCGAGGTGTAGTCCTTCTTGTGCGTCTTGAGGTGGCCGGTGAGGTGGAGGATGCGCTCGGTCAGCAGAGCGATCTGAACTTCCGGGGAGCCGGTGTCGCCCTTGGACTGGGCAAACTTCTGAATCGTCTCGGACTTGGTCATGGTTGGCTTTCTGGGTACTTGCCCAAGACCCCGGGGCTCTCCGCATGCGGTGGCCTCGATGGATCCGGGTGCGCCCCGACCCGAGTGCAGGACCATCCTGCTCGCGCGCCGGGACCGATCCGAGCGCCCGCGAAGGCACCTCGAACCGTTTCAGGGGGAAAGAGCCTAACCGATGCCCCCCTTGCGAGGCAAGCGCCTTACTTCAGGGGCATCGGCTCCGTTGCCGTGCTGCCGGAACCGGCTCCGCTGCCCGGGCGGGGCTCGCGGGGCGGCAGGGCGGCCAGGAGCTCGGTCGTGACCTTGTTGCAGGCATGGCGGATCAGGGCCGTCTCGGTGGTGAACTGGTCCTTGACGTCCGCGAAGTCAAAGCGCGTGTCCTCCAGACGGCCGCTCCACAGCACCGTGCCTGTCGGGCTCAGGAAGCGGGCATCGAGCGTCGCCGTGATGCTTTGGCGCACCGTCCAAAGGCTCGTGTCCCAGCGCTCCACCGTCAGTTGCAACACGGCCTGCTCATCCAGGGAGCCGGGGCGGTACGCGGCGTTGACGACCTTGGTGTCGACCAGATCGAGATTGAGCGGACTGTAGCGGCGCTGCACCAGACCGGTCTGCAGAGCGGCACGCAGGTTGCTCGTCGGCAAGGCCATTTCGCGACCCTTCTGGGTGCGCGCGTCGACCACCGGTGCAATCACGATCTCCACCGGATCCGCAGTGCGCAGCGTGGCTGCGGTCTGCGTCTGCACATCGGCTCCGCGACGCGGAGGCAGTTGATTGCAGGCAGCGGCGAGAACGACGAACGGAACCAGAGCAAGGTAGCGCGACAAGGGGATGCCTCCGATGCGTACGCAGAGCACGGCCACCTCGAGACCACCTCGGGTGCGCGGATGTGCTCACGTCGCTGTTGGGCGCGGATTCTAGGACCCGCGCCGGCAAAGATCCAATGTCTTGGGCGGATGTCTCGCCTTGGGACACGCCCTGACTCCCCCGCTCGCGCCGCGGCTCAGGGAGGAGTCAGCTGCAGGCGCGAAGAGAGCGCGAAGCGGGTGTAGAAGCGCTCCAGATCGCTGAACATGAAATCGGCCGGATCCAGTTCCGGATAGGCATAGAGGCTGACCAGCGCAAACAGGTCGCCGCCGGCCAGAGGGAAGCTGCCTCCAGGCCCCACGAAAGGGAGGCGCACGCGGAACTCCGGCCCCTGCGCGTCCGGCAGATCGCGCGTCCAGATCACCCAGCGTCTGTCGTCCGCATCCGTCACCACGACCCGATAGAGCCCCGTTTCCGGCCGGGTGTCATCGTGCAGGTCCGTGAACGACAGCACGTAGGCTCCGCGACCGCCGTCGAGCGCGATGGGGCTGGCGCCTGGCCCCGGAGGCAGCGGCAGATCCATCGTCACGCTGGCATCCGACAGGCGCGGGCGAGCGATGCCGATGTTGCCAGGGACATCGCTGGCTCGCACGCGCAGGAACAGGTCAGCGTCGATGGACCCGCTCGCCACCCAGCGGCCTTCCGGCTCGGCGAAACCGCCTGCGGCACCCGGGTACGCCGCCCGCACCGCGAATGTATCGGGAATGCCTGCCGGGAACGCCTGACCGATGCCCACGGGGATGGTGCCCACGATGCCCGGGGAGCGCGACTCGACGCTGACCGTGATCTCGCCGTCAACAACCGGGTAGTTGACGGTGCTCAGCAGCTGGGGCGGAAACTCCAGCGGCAGCTCCAGGGCATCGACACCCGCATCATCGAGCAATTGCGTGTAGGTGTGGTCCACGAGCTGAACCTGCCCCGGGTTGATGCCCGGCAGCGGATAGACCAGGTCGGCGGCCTTGAGGAAGGCTGCGGGCGTGAACAGCAGCGCGCTGGGTAGCGGGAAAAACGCCAGCGAAGTCTGCGCACCGACCTGCCGTGCTTCGATGTCAAAGCTCGGATACGGGCACTCGTAACTGGTCGACTGCGGCTGGAACGTGCAGGTGCTGACGGGCTGAAAAATGCCGTCCGGCTCGCGTCCGCGCGAGTCCGTCACGCGGCCCGTGTACAGCAACAGCTCGGGGTTGGTGGAGCGGACCTTGCCGCTGGTGCTGGCCGTGGCTTCCAGCTCAGGCTCGAGCAGCACATCGAGACGATCGGAGCTGACGCCATCAAACGTGAACAGCTCGTAGCCGGCGGCCACGACCGTGAGCACGGTCTCGCTGAACACGGCCGGTTTGATCGTGGCGAGTCCGCCAACGCCGGTGGTCGTGCTGGCGACCCCCACCAGCAAGCCGGAGAGGTCCTCGTGCGTGTAGACCGAAGCCCCCACGATCGGCGCCAGCGAGCGCGCGTCGAACACGCGCACCGACAGATCCGCACCGGTGGGCGCACCCGGGCCGACGCTTCCGCGCTGCTGGAAGCTCGCCGAGATCGGACCGGTTGCATTGCGCGCGCGGTCGTAGATGGTCAGCTGAAAGGGCAGCGCGCCGAGCGCAGGATCCAGCATGCCGACGGGCACAGGCTGCGCGACAAACAGGCCGCTGGAATGGCTGCCGGCGACCTCGGGCACACCCGGCTCACCGCCGAAATTGTCGCCCAGCGAGGTCGTGACCGCCGCCGCACGCAAGCTCTCGCTGGCGCGGGCCACGACGACCAGATCGCGCTCGCCGCTGACCAGAGTGCCGGTGTTGGTGCCCGTGTTGCCGAACCCCAGCAGCACCGGGGGCGTCACGTCGAGCACCGGATTCTGAACGCCGGACTGGCCCGGGTTGACATCCAGTCGCGTGATCGGGCTGCTGATCGTTCCCCTTCGCAGCTGCAGCGCGAAGGCCAGATCGCCTTCGGCGAAGCGCGGCTTGAGCGGGCTCTGCGAGCTCACGAGGTTGAGCTCGTCCGCGGTCAGCGTGATCGAGTCGAACGGATCGACCAGTGCGATCTCGCGAGCGATGGCGATCAGCGGCGGATCCTCCAGCGTGTCGGGTTTGGTGCCGAACACATACACGCCGACGCGATCGCCGGCCTGCGCGCCCGCAAACGTAACCTCCAGCGCGAGATCCGCCGGACCGCTGAGCGCCTGCGTGCCGATGGCATCATCCGGATCGGAAGTCAGCGCGGCGCTGATCGGCGCGGGAAACGGGGCGGTGCGGTAGTCAAAACTCACCGCCGCAAGCTCGTTGCCGTCATCGTCAGCCATCGGAAGCGTCTCGCACAGCGCCAGCCGCACGAGCTTGTTCTGGCCGAGCGTCTGCGCCGAGCGCCAACGGTAGACGCGCCTGTCCGTCTGCAGACCGCCCGCCAGCGAGAGCGGCGCAGGATCCGGATTGGAAGCCGGCGCCGCGCCATCGGCCGTCACCGTGAACGAGAGTGTGTCGACCGTGGTCGAATCCATCGGACGGTCGAACATCACCACGATCTCACCTGTTGCACTCTGGTTGGCGTCGCCGTCCTCGGGATAGACCGCGACCACGCGGGGCTCGAGCGAGTTCTCCTCCGCCACCGTGAAATCGAGGATCTCGCGGTTGGATGGAATCGGCAGCGACTGTCCGGTGCGATCGGAAATCTGCGCGCCCTCGCGGTAGGCCACGCTGTAGCTCTCGCCGGCCTGCAGCGGAGCCACCGGCAGCACAAGCACGCCGCGACCATCGGCGATGC
Organism: Planctomycetia bacterium; assembly: GCA_005799545.1. Classification (GTDB taxonomy): domain Bacteria; phylum Planctomycetota; class UBA1135; order UBA1135; genus SYGM01. Next base: position 4,261 of record SYGM01000192.1, read on the forward strand.
TCACCGCGGTGACCGGCAGCGACTGCTGGAGCGAGTCCTGCACGATCTCGAAGGCGTTGCTGAGCCCCGTGGAGGTCAGCGTCTCGCTGAAGAACAGGACGATCGGCGTGCGCGCATCGACGGCACCGGAGCCGCTCGGCGCGAAGCGCAGCAGCTTGGGTGCTGCGGTGATGACCCAGTCCCCGTTGGCGGGCAGGCTCGCGACCCCGGTACCCAGCGCCTCGCCGCCCCCGCCGAAGCAGTCGCCGCTGAACACACACGCGGGGTTGTCGCAGGCAGGGAGCAACAGCGCACTCAGCGCCGTCAACGGGAGGAGCAGCTTGGATCGCATGGTCATGGGACGCCGGTGGCGAGGCTAGCAGTTCGGCGCCCGGGGTTGGAGGGGGGGACGCCCGGAAGCTGTCGGTTCTTCCCGGCAAGTGACCGCAAGCCGCGGTGTGAATAACTACAATCCGGCCAACCAAGCGCGATGCCCAAACCCCTCCCCCGCCCCAGCCGGCTCGTGAGCCGTTCCGCCCTGGCGCTGCTGCTCGCACTCGGCGGCTGCCGCCTCGGTCCGGGACGCTCCGCCCCGGAGCCGGCGGCCATGGACCAAGCTCAGGAACAACTCCTGCAACAGCGCCTGGCGGTGTTGTTCCCCGAGCTTTCCGGCCCGATTGACCGCGCGGCCATCGAGGGCCTTCTGCGCCGCGAGCGGGTGGCACTGCCCGATCCCCGCGACGAGGAACTGCGCAGCGAGCTGCGTGCCGCACTGGATGCCGCGGACCTCGCGCGGGCGCGAGATCTGCTCGTCGAGCGACTGGGCACGCGCGAGCTCGACGAGGCGCTCGCGCTGCTGGATTCGGGCGATGCGCCCGCCGCGCTGGCGCGGCTCGACCGCACGGCCCAGACCCTCTCGTCCAGTCCGCGCCTGCTGGCGCTACGCGGAGAGGCGCGCTGGCGCGTCGGGCGCGCATGGGGTGACGAAGCGCTGATCGCGAGTGCGCGCGAGGACCTCGCGCAGGCCAGCCTCGCGCTGCCCTCGGCGCGCGTCTTCACGCGCCTTGCCGAGGTCTCCTCCCATCTGGCGGCACCGCTGCCGGCTCGCGAGGCCGCCGAGCGCGCGGTCGCGCTGGCGGGCCGCCTCGGCCCCGAAGGCGAGGCCGAGCGTGAGCGCGCGCGCGCCAGCGTTCAGGAATGGCGCATGCGGGCCGAGACGGGAGCCACACAGGAAGAGCTGGCGCCATCCGCAGCACGCGCGCGCATTGCGCTGGAGGAATGGCTGGGGTTCGCACCTTATGATGCCTGGGCCTGGTGCACTCGCGCGGAGTTGCTCGCTGCGACGGAACTGCCGGGCGTGGCTCTGGCTGCCTGCTGGCGCAGCCTCGAGTGGCTGCCCGAGGAGCCACAGCTGCACGCCATCGCGGCGCGGCTGTGCCTCAGCCTGGGCGGTCCGGATCGGCTGATCGAGGAATACGGGCGCTGGAGCACGGCGCATCCGCGCGTTGCGCTGGCAGCCTGGTTTCTCGCGCAGGCGGCGCTCGATGCCGGCGTGGAACAGGTGCTCGGCGAACGCGATGGCCGCGCCTATCTGACGCTGGCGATGCGCGAGTATCAGCGTTTCTGCTCGCTCGCACCCGGACAGGCCGAGGCCGCCGCGCTGCCTTTGATCGAAGCGCAGCTCGCCGCAGTCTGGTCGCAGATCCACGCCGGCGATTGGGTCGGCGCGGAACGCCCGCTGATCGATCTCGAAGCGGCGCAGCCCGGCGCGCTGGCACGCGGCGATCTCCGCGTGGCGAGCGGACTCAAGGCACTGGAGTGGATCGGCAGCCGCTGGGCCAAGGGCGTCGAGGATCCCGACAGCAGCGCCAGCCTCCTGGCGCTGGCGCAGGCCGGCGCAATCTACGAGCGCCTGAATGCTCTGGCTCCACTGCAGCCCGACTGGGCCAACACCGCCGGCTTCTTCCTGCGCGACCTGGGTGTCGCGATGGAGCTCAATGCGCGCAATGCCTGCCGGCGCGGCGAGCGGGAGACCGCGGACGCACTGGGCCTGCGCGCGCGCGATCTGATGGAACGCAGCTGGCGCGCGTACGAGTCGGCCGCGTGGCTGAGCCCGGAGGACGCGCGCGTAGTCAACGATGCCGGCGTGATCCTGACCTATTACCTGCAGCGCGACCCCGAAACCGCGCAACGCTGCTTCGAGCGGGCCATCGAGCTGGGCCAGGCACGCCTGCCCGAGCTGGAGGCGGCGGGCCAGACCCGCGAGCTGGAGGAACTGCAGACGGCCATCGGCGATGCCGAGCAGAACCTCGGGGTGCTGCTGCTGACCCTGCGCGGCGATGCGCAGGCGGCGCTGGTGCATCTGGAGCGCTGCCGGGGCATGGGGCCCGACCCCCGCCCCGAGGTGGTGGGCCCGGGCGGATTCCTCGAACGTTGCCGCACGGCCCTCAACTCCGGCGCCGATCCGCGCGTACAGGAATCCGAGCGCTGGGGCGCACCCTGCGCGCGCTAGAATTCCGCGCTTCGAAACACTCGAACCATGATCTCCACGCTACTTGCCCTGTGCCTTGTTTCCGCTCCCGCAACCGCCGCGCTGTCGGCCGGCGCCGTCGCCCCGGGCCCCAGCGCTCGCGCGCAGGAGAGCAGCGAACAGCTGATCCGTGACGGTCGCGCGCTGCTGGCGCTGGGCAAGGCCGGCGAAGCCCTGCCGCTGTTCGAGAAGGCCGATTCGCTGGGCGGCGGCAAGCTCGCCACGCGCATGTGGGTGCTGCGCGCCTGGCTTGAGACCGGTCGCACGAACGAGGCGCTCGATGCCATCGATGCCCTGGCGAAGGACAACAAGGGCGCAGAGATCGACTACCTGTACGGCATGGCGTTCCACGCCGTCGGCAAGCAGCGCGTGACGGAGAACGCGGGCGGCGCGATCATCGGCATGAACTTCGCGGATGCGGTGACATACCTGAAGAAGGCCGTCGCCGCCGATGCGGGCAAGTACTGGGACGCGCAGTACGCGCTGGCGGAGTCCGCCTGGTTCACGCAGGAGCTCGACACGGCCGGTGCTGCGGCGATCGAGGCAGCCAAGGTGATGCCGAAGTCGCCGCAGGCGCAGTACCTGCTGGGACAGATCGCTTTCTCGCAGTATGTGGCGGCGCAGGGCAGGGAAGAGACCAAAGCCGCCGCCGCAGAGCATGCCAAGCGCGCCGAAGCGGCTTTTCAGGCCGTCGAGGAGCTGCTCAAGGCCTCGGATCTGCCGATCGACCGCTCCTTCCGCGCGCAGGCGAACGGCAAGCTCGGCAACCTCTGCTGCTGGCTGAAGAACAAGGATGCCGCGGTCAGGAGCTTCGGGCTCGCGCTGGGGCTCGACCCATCGACCGTCGACATCGGCACCGTGCTGCAGAGCATGAACGCGCAGTTCGAGAAGGAAGGCCCGGCTGCGTTCCTTGCCGCGCTGGATGCGGGCGCCGCGAACTTCGTCACCAACTGGGGCCCGGAGAGCAACGGCGACGCGACGCTCCTGTGGTGGCTCGGCTGGGCGCGCCTGGAGCAGGCGCAGTACGAGCAGGCCGAGCTTGCCTTCGCGGGCGCGGTCAAGAAGTGGCCGCAGTACTACAACGCCTGGTTCTACATCGCGCTCTCGCGCTACTCCCGGCAGGACTACAACGGCGCGATCACGGCCGTGCTGCGCCACTACGAGGAGAACAAGGATGACCTCGTGGTCACCGTCGCGCAGAACCCCGGCCGCCATCTGGCGGTGCTGGACTTCCTGATCGGCAAGTGCGCGGGTGAGCGCGACCTCGAAGCCGGCATGTTCAGCGAGATCCAGGCCCTCGCGGCCCCTCAGGTCTCGCGCTACTGGAACAACGCGGGCCTGTTCTATCGCGATGCCTCGGAGGGCCCGCGCCGCTCAGAAGACGCCGAGGAGCGCGCCCGCGCGATGCAGTGGTGCGAGAAGGCCTACGAGCTGTACAGCAAGGCGCTGGCCCTCGAACCCGAGAATCCGGCCTATCTCAACGACACGGCCGTGATGCTGCACTACTACCTCGACCGCGATCTCGAGCGCGCCAAGGAGATGTACAAGCAGGCCAACGCGCGCGCGAAGGTGCTGCTGGAGCGCAAGGATCTCAAGCCGGATGAGCGCGAGCTCTACAGGATCGCCGAGCGCGATTCGCGCAACAACCTCGCCAAGCTCGAGAAGGGCGTCAAGACCAACGGTTGATTCCGGTGGGCCACTCCCGTCCGATCCGCATGCTCGAGCGCGCGCCGGAGGAACCGGCGATCGCGGTTGACGGCCATGTGGCCGGTGCCGAGCTGGAGCTCTCGCACTGGCCGGGCAACGCGACGCCCGCGAGCCTCAAGCACGAGCTCTCGACCGGCATCGCGCTGCGCTTCGCGGCCCTGCCCGAGGCAGAGCGCGAGCAGTTGGCGCGCGGTGCGGGCGTGCTGGTCAACAACCACTACGACACCGACGGCATTCTGGCGTGCTTTGTGCTGCGCGAACCGGAGCTGGCCCGGAGACACGCCGGGTTCCTGCTCGCCACGGCGGCATCCGGCGACATGTTCCGCGGCCGTGATGAGCGCGCCTTCGCGCTCGACATGCTGATCCTCGGGCTCGCCGGACACAGCCGCTACGCAGGCGAGCAGGGTCACGCCAAGCACGAACGCATCGCCAACGATCTCATGATCGAGCTGCCGCGCATGCTGGAGAGCGATCCGCTGCCCTATCCCGAGCTGTGGACGGCCGCCGTCGAGCGGCTGCGCGCCGACAAGGAGCGCCTCGCGACGGGCTTCAGGGACGACATGGTGCACCTCGACCTGTTCGTGTGCACGCTGGAGCCGGGCAGCGATCCCGGTCGGCACGCGCTGTTCAGCGCCACCGACTGTGATCGCGCGCTGGTGCTCGTGCGCGGCTCGGCGGGCACGCGCGCCCGCCTGGTGATCAACACGACTTCATGGTTCGACATTCCGGGGCAGACCCGCCAACCGCGGCCGGATCTGGTCGAGCTGTGCAGGCAACTCAACCAGCTCGAGCCTGGCGCGCACCGCTGGCATTGCCACCCCACGGCATCTCCCGCGCCCGAGCTGTGGTGCGGTGAGCCCGGCAGCGAGTTCTTCGCGGAACACAATTCCAAGCTCGGCGAGAGCGGCATCGACCCGCTGCGCATCAAGCGCGAGGTGATCGACGCCGTGCGCGCGGCCTGGAGCTTCCCGGACGAGGACGAAGAGTGAGCGCAGGCAAGCTCGATGCGGTCGCCGCGGTCGATCTGGGCTCCAACAGCTTCCATCTGGTGGTCGCGCGCGTCGTCGGCGACAGCCCCGCCGTGGTGGACCGGCTGCGCGAGCGGGTGCGGCTCGCGGGCGGGCTTGATGAGCACAAGCGTCTCGACGAAGCGACGATGCGGCGCGCCCTGAACTGCCTGGAGCGGTTCGGCGAGCGGCTGCGCGGCATGCCGGAGGGCAGCGTGCGCGCCGTGGGCACCAGCGCGCTGCGCGTGGCGCGCAACGCGCCGGGATTCCTCGAGCGAGCGAGCGATGTGCTCGGTCATCGCATCGAGGTCGTCAGCGGGCAGGAGGAGGCGCGCCTGATCTATCTGGGCGTGGCGCACGACATCGCCGATGGCCCGCAGCGCCGTCTGGTCGTCGACATCGGCGGAGGCAGCACCGAGTGCATCCTCGGCGAGCACTACGATGCGATTCTCGCCGACAGCCTGCACATGGGCTGCGTCAATTGGAGCCTGCGCTGGTTCCAACGCGGCCTGATCACGCGCGAACACCTGGATCAGGCCATTCTCGAGGCGCGCCGCGAAGTGCGCTCGCTGGAGCGGCAGTACAAGCAGCTGGGCTGGGGCGAAGCGATCGGATCCTCGGGGTCGATTCTTGCGATCGCGGAGATCCTGCGCGCCGCCGGCTGGTGCGAGCAAGGCATCAGCGAGCGCGGATTGAAGAAGCTGCGCAAGGAACTGGTCGACGTGGGGCGCGTGGATCGCCTGCAGCTGCCCGGCCTCAGCGAAGACCGGCGCGACGTGCTGGTCGGAGGCGTCGCGATCCTCTCCGCCATCTTTGAGGGACTTGAGCTCGAGCACATGCGCACCTCGCAGGGTGCCATGCGCGAAGGTCTCCTGCATGACCTGTTGGGACGCATCCGGCACGAAGACCTGCGCGAGCGCACGATTCGCTCGCTCGGCGAGCGCTACCACGCGGACCTTGCGCAGGCCGGACGCGTGCAGGCCACCGCGCTGGAGCTCCTGCAGGCCCTTGGCGCGGACTGGAAGCTCGACGACGAACAGGGCACGCAGTTCCTGTCGTGGGCCGCTCGCCTGCACGAGATCGGTCTGACACTCTCGCATCAGGGCTACCACAAGCACGGTGCGTACATTCTCGAGAACTCGGACCTGCCGGGCTTCTCACGCCAGGACCAGCAGGTGCTCGCCGCGCTGGTGCGCCTGCACCGGCGCAAATTCGAGTCCGAGGAACTCGAGCGCCTGCCCGCGACCCTGCGCCGCGGCACGCAGCAGCTCGCCGTGATCCTGCGTCTGGCGGTGCTGTTCAACCGCGGTCGCGGCGGACAGAGTGCCCCCCGCATCGCGGCGCGGGCGCAGCGCGACCGCATCGAACTCGCCCTGCCGCCCAGCTGGCTGCGTCAGAATCCGCTCGCGCGGGCCGATCTCGAGGAAGAGCGCCTGCGCCTATCCGAGTGCGGTCTGGAGCTGCACGTCGATCCGGCCTAGATGCAGCCGAAGTTCGCCAGCAGCTCATCCTGCGCGCAGCGCGGCTTCTGATTGCCCGGCTTGAGCCGGCGGTACTTGCCGTCGGCCTGCAGCACCCAGGCCTGCGTGTTGTCGGCGAGATATGGCTCGAGCGCCTCGGCGCGCACGCGCGCGGCCAGCTCGCGATCGAGCATCGGGAACGCCACTTCGATGCGCGTGTAGAAGTTGCGCTGCATCCAGTCGGCGCTGGAGCAGTACAGCTCGCCCTCGCCACCGGACTGCAACCAGAAGACGCGGCTATGTTCGAGGAAGCGACCGACGATCGAGCGCACGCGGATGCGCTCGGAGATGCCGGGCACGCCCGGACGCAGGCAGCAGACGCC
>SYGM01000193.1 GCA_005799545.1 Planctomycetia bacterium
CCGCGAGCCACGCCCATGCGTAAGCCATCCATCCAATCTCCATTCACATCACCTCGACTCTGACTCCATGCGCACTCCGCTTTCCATCGCTCTCCTTGCCTTCACCCTCCTGCCCGGCTGCGTCGTCGCCGCAGGCGCCCTCGGTGGCGTCCTGATCTCACAGAAGGCGCTGGAGGACTCGGTCTATATCGTTCAGGTCCGCACCGGCGTCGCCACCACGTGGAGCTCGGTCAAGACCACGATGAGCCACATGTCGCTCAAGCCGACCGACTGCGACAACGAAGCCCGCACCGTCAAGGCCGAGATCGACGGCGCGCAGGTGGTCGTCACCGTGCAGGCCTACGATCTCGACCAAAGCACCGTCAAGGTGTCGGCCACGAAGTACGGCCTCGCCAACGGTGAGACCTCCAAGATGGTCAAGGACAAGATCCTGTCCGACCTCGAGCGCAAGTGATCGAGTCCAGCTGACCCCGAACGCGCCGCGGCATCCGCCTCGGCTGTCCATACGACCGCGCGGCCCTCAGGTGGCCGTGCGGTCGCTTGCTTTGGAGGCCGGCTGGCGGCGCTGGCAGGTCTTGCAGTAGCCGCGCAGCCGCAGATCGTGGCTGACGAGCACGAAGCCCTTGGCCTCGCAGGCGCGGCGCTGCAATTCCTCGATCACCTCGTCGTGGAATTCCTCGATGCGCCCGCAGCCCAGGCACAGGATGTGATCGTGGTGCTCGTGGCCGAGAACGTGCTCATAGATCAGCTCGCCGCGGCCCGCATCGAGTGTCGCGAGAAAACCCCCTTCGGTCAGCAGCGAGAGCGTGCGGTACACCGTGGCGCGCGAGACCGGATCGCCGGGCTCGCCGCGCAGCCAGCTGTAGAGCTGCTCGGCGCTGAAGTGCTCGTGCGTGGCGAACACGCGGTCGAGCAGTCGCCTGCGCTGACTCGTCAACTTGAGGTTGCGCCCCTTGAGGAACTCCTCGAAGCGCTCGACGACCTTGGCGTGTTGCACGCGCGCGGGCCTCCTAGCCGCCGTCTTCCTTGCGGCGGCGCTCGTGGCGCACCTGGCGCTGGATGCGTTCGTTCATCGCCGCACGCAGGCGCGGATCGCGCGCCGGACGCTTGGGAGCGGCTGCGGAATCTTCCTGCGCGCGCGCGGCGCGTCGCGCACCGATGTCGGTGCGGCAGAACTTGCCGGTGTAGCGGATCGCCTCGTACGCGCGGTAGGCACGCTCGCGCGCCTCCTGAACATTGGCGCCGAGGCTCGTGACGCACATCACACGGCCGCCGCTGGTGAGCAGATCGCCATTGCGGGCCCGAGCCGTTCCGGCGTGGAAAACGATCGTTTCCTCGACCTTTTCCGCCGCCTCGACGCCTTCGATGGCATCGCCCTTGCGAACGGTGCCGGGATAGCCGTCCGCGGCGGCCACGACGCCGATGCAGACGCGCTCATCCCACTGCGGCTCCTCGATCTTGCCCAGCTCACCCTTGGCCGCAGCCAGCAGGATCGGCAGCAGATCGCTCTTGAGGCGGCGCATGAGTGCCTGACACTCCGGATCACCGAAGCGCACGTTGTACTCGAGCACCTTGGGCCCGCTGTCGGTCATCATCAGACCGACGAACAGCACGCCGCGAAACTCGATCTCCTCACGGCTGAGTGCGTGGATGGTGGGCACGAGGACGCGCTGCTCGATCTGGCGCTGCAGGCGGCGCGTCAGCTCGGGCACGGGCGAGAACACACCCATGCCGCCGGTGTTGGGGCCTGTGTCGCCGTCCCCCACCTGCTTGTGATCCTGCACCGGCTCGAGGATCAGGATCGTCTCGCCGTCGGTGATGGCCAGCACGCTGGCCTCCTCACCGGCGAGGAATTCCTCGACGACCACCTTTGTGCCGGCGGCGCCGAGGGATTTTTTTTCCATCAGCGAATCGATCGCCGCGCAGGCGCTCTTGGCGTCGTGGCAGATGAACACGCCCTTCCCGGCGGCGAGGCCGTCGGCCTTGATCACCTGGGGCCACTGGGTGCAGTTCTCGAGGTAGCTCTTCGCCATGCCCGCGCGATCAAAGGTGCGATCCTGCGCACAGGGGATGCGGTGACGCTCGAGGATTTCCTTCGTGAAAGCCTTGGAGCCCTCCAGACGCGCGCCCTTCGCTCCGGGACCGAACACGAGGATGCCGCGCTCGCGCAGCCGGTCGGCGAGACCCGCCACCAGCGGATCCTCGGGTCCGACGACCACGAGATCCGGCTTTTCGCGCTCGGCCCACGCGCACAGGCCGTTGAGGTCAGTGGCCTCGATCGCCAGATTGCGGGCGTGCTGGGCCGTGCCTGCATTGCCGGGTGCGCAGTACAACTCCGGACGAAGCTTGGACTGCGCCAGCTTCCAGACCAAGGCGTGCTCGCGCCCGCCGCTCCCGACCACCAGTACTTTCATGGGCACCCCGCGTTCCTGTTTGAAGCGCAAGAGACTACCAGTCGGATGAGCTTTTGACCAATCCAACGCGCTTTCGCTACGCTGTGCGTTGCCAGACTTGTCGGGGAGTACCTCAGTTGGCAGAGGGGAAGCTTTGGGTGCTTCCAGTCGTGGGTTCGAGTCCCATCTCCCCGACCATGGCTTTGCGGCGAGCACCCGTAGCTCAGTTGGATAGAGCAGCGGATTTCTAATCCGCCGGTCGCAGGTTCGACTCCTGCCGGGTGCGCCAGTCCACGCAGCGGAGCTCAAGCGAGTCCAAACTCTCCTGCGAAATGCGCACTCGTGCGCACGCCGGACCCTCAAGTCGTTTGCGGCCTGCCTCCGAGAGGTGCTGTGCGCAGTGGCGTGTCACCACGCACTGCCCCCCACACCCACACGCCGGAGCAGCCATGGCCGAGATGGACGAGACAATCAAGGAATTCTTGGTCGAGAGCTACGAGAACCTCGACCGCATCGACAGTGAATTCATCCAGCTCGAGGAGCGACCGGGCGACCGCGAGCTGCTCGCGAGCATCTTCCGCACGATCCACACCATCAAGGGCACCTGCGGCTTCCTCGGCATGCAGAAGCTCGAGTCGGTGGCGCACGTCGGTGAGAACCTCCTAAGCAAGCTGCGCGACGGCAAGCTGACGATGGACGAGACCATCTCCGAGGCGCTGCTGGGCATGGTCGATGCCGTGCGCGAGATGCTCGGGCACATCGAGCAGGAGGGCTCGGAAGGCAACGGTGACTACAGCGCGCTGATCGCCGCCCTGACCGCACTCAACGAGGGCCACCGCAGCACGGTCGCCGTGAAGTCCCAGGTCGCCAGTGCCCCGCGGGAGGACAGCGAGGCCGCCCGCAAGGAGAGCCATGTCAGCGACTCCAACATCCGCGTTGATGTGCAGCTGCTCGACAAGCTGATGAACCTCGTGGGCGAGCTGGTGCTCGCGCGCAACCAGCTGCTGCAGCACTCGGGCGAGGATCAGGATCCGATGATCGCCGCGACCACGCAACGACTCGATCTGGTGACCACGGAACTGCAGGAAGGCGTCATGAAGAC
>SYGM01000194.1 GCA_005799545.1 Planctomycetia bacterium
CAGAGCGGCGTCACCGGCATCAACACGCTGCGCATGTACTCGCCGGCCAAGCAGGCGACGGATCACGATCCCAAGGGCGAGTTCATCCGGCGCTGGGTGCCTGAACTCGCCCGCGTGCCGCTGGAGTACCTCGCAGAGCCGCACAAGATGCCACCGCTGATCCAGCGCGAGGTCGGTTGCGTGATCGGCGAGCACTATCCGGCTCCGATCGTGGACCATGCCGAGGCACTGGCCCATGCGCGCAGCCGATTCTCAGCGCTGCGCCGCACCGAGGCGGTGCGTGCGGAGGCAAAGCGCATCGTCAAGAAGCACGGCAGTCGCCGCAAACCGCCGCCGCGCCGCAGAAAGAACCAAGCCCCGCAGGGTGAGCAGCAGGGCTTGTTTGAGGAACAGAGTGCGGACTGAGCAGCGCTCACATATGTATCGCGCTGGCTTGATGCGCGCTCACATATGTATCGCGCGGCGATCCACCGCCAGAGCGGCTTCTTTGACCGTCTCCGCCAGCGTGGGGTGCGCATGGCAGGTTCGCGCAAGGTCCTCCGCCGTCGCGCCGAACTCGATCGCGGTCGCGGCCTCGGCGATCAGTTCGCCTGCGCGCGGTCCGATGATGTGAACACCGAGAATGCGGTCCGTCTCTGCATCCGCGAGGATCTTCACGCGGCCGTCCGTGCTCGCCATTGCCTTGGCGCGGCCGTTGGCCATGAACGGGAAGCTGCCCTTCTTGAAGGCAACCCCCGCCGCCGTGAGTTCCTCCTCGGTCTTGCCGACGCTGGCGATCTCGGGATGCGTGTAGACCACGCCCGGAATCGCATCGTAGTTGATGTGTCCGTAGCCCTGAATCAGGCCCTCGACGCAGGCGATGCCCTCTTCTTCCGCCTTGTGGGCGAGCATCGGACCGCGCACGACATCGCCGACGGCGTGGAAGCCCTCGATGCGGGTGCGGAAGTGCTCGTCGATCGGGATGCGTCCGCGCTCATCGAGCTGCAGACCGATGGACTCCAGCCCCAGCCCTTCCGTGTTGGGTCGGCGACCCACGGCGAGCAGCACGCGATCACACTCGATCGAGGGCTGGCCTTCCATCTCGACGATGCAGCCGTTGCCTTTGCGCTTGGCGCCGGTGACGCGCACGCCGAGCCGGAATTCGAGTCCCTGCTTGGTGAGGATCTTCTGCGCTTCGGTGGCGATCTCGGTGTCCATGCCCGCCAGGATGCGGTTGGAGTACTCGAGCACGGTGACCTTGGCGCCCAGGCGCGACCACACGGATCCGAGCTCGAGACCGATCACGCCGGCTCCGATCACGACGAGATGCTTGGGAACTTCAGGGTAACTGAGCGCTTCGGTGCTCGTGCCGATGCGGTCGCCATCGAGTTCCACGCCCTTGAGAGGGGAGACGCTCGAGCCGGTTGCGATCAGCACATGCTTGGCGCTGAGCGTCATCGGCTGCGAGCCTTCCACGCTGACCTTGCCGGGGCCCGTGATGCGGCCGTGACCGGCGTAGCGCGTGACCTTGTTCTTCTTGAAGAGGCCCTCGATGCCCTTCGTGAGCGTGGTGACGACCTCATCCTTGCGCTTGAGCATCGCGGCGAGGTCGAGCTGGACGCCGCCCGTCACGATGCCGTGGCGCGCGAAGCCGTCCTTGGCCTCGTGGTACAGCTCGCTGGACTCCAGCAGCGCCTTCGAAGGGATGCAACCCACGCGCAGGCAGGTTCCTCCCAGCGCCTTTTCCTTCTCGATGCAGGCCACGTTCCAGCCCAGCTGGGCCGCGCGAATGGCGGCGACATAGCCGCCGGGTCCAGCACCGATGATGACGAGATCGTGAGAGGCTTCAGCCATGACGGAGTCCTTGGGTGGATTTCAGGCGCCAGAGCATAGCGCCTGATCGGGCTGAAGCCTCGCCCGAGTGCCGATCAGTCGCGGTGCAGCTTGTGGCAGGCCTTGCAGGAGGCCTGGACGGCCTTCATGCGGGCCGTCAGGTCCTCGTGGGCGAGCTTGAGCTCCAGTGCCTGCTGCAGTGCGCTGGCTTTCTGGGCGTTGTCGTCCAGCAGCTTCAGAAACTCGGGGCCCTTCTTGACGGTGTACTCGTCCGTGCGCAGGCCTTCGAAGTGCTGCACCAGTTGCTTGGCAACCGAAACGGGCACCAGATCCGGACTGTGGGTCGGCACGGACCAGCCCGCCTTCTCGATCGCCTTCAACTGGTCGTTGAACTCGTCGATCGCGACCATGCCGCTGACCATGCCGCTGGGGCGCGACTGCTCGGGGAACGCGCACTCCAGCCCGGCGAGCGTGGCGGCGTCGAGCGGCTTGGCCTGCTCGGCACCCTGATACAGACCCGTGTAGGTCGGGGCCGTCCCACTGACCTTCATGCGCTCGATCGCGTAGGCGTTGTCAAACCTGCCCGTCATGACGCCGGCCACAGCCAGCGCTCCCGCGCTGCGATGCTTGCCGTGGTGGCAGTGCACGTAGATCGGACCGGGCAGGGAGGCAATCGCCTTGGCGAGCTCGCGAGCGCGCTCCGGGCTGACCCCGTTGTAGCCGATCGGCAGGTGCACGTAGCGCAGGCCCTCGGACCTGGCAGCCTCGACATCCGGCAGGGCGCCGTCCACGGAGATGACCGTGCGGACACCTAGCTCCCGAAGGGACTCAAAGCCTTCCACACCCTCGGGCACGGCTCCGGAGTACAGATCGGGCCCGTAGGCGACGACGTTGTGCAGACCTGGGAATTCGACCGGGGCCGCGGCCGCCGGCGAGGGGGCCTCCAGAGACAGGTGCGTGGAGTCCTTGGCGGAGGGCTGGCAGGCAGCGACAAGCAGCAGGCAGAGGGCGGTCAGGAGTCTCATGGCGCCAGCGGGTAGTTCGATGCAGCCCGCAAGTCACAGGATCATACTCTGCTAAACTCCCGCCTCCCCCCGATGAAGTTCACCATCCCTCCGGCCGTGGCCCTCGTCACGCTCTTTTCCGTCGCCTGTCAGGGGCCTGCGGTTCCTCCCGACACCAAGGAACGCGTTGCCATGCCCGTGCGCGAAGAATTCCGCAACGCGCCGGAGGGGGCTGCCGCTCGCGACAGCGGCAAGGTTGCCGACAACTGGATAGAGGCATTCTCTGACTCGCGCCTGACCGCCCTGGTTCAGGAGGCTGAGTCGAAGAATCCGGATCTGGCGATCGCGGTGGCACGACGCAACCGCGCGCTGGCCGAAGCGGGCAAGGCCGATTCCGCGCTCTCGCCGAAGGTGGATGCAGTGATGGGTGCCGAGCGCGCCAGCGCCAGCAGCGCGACGGCCGAGCGCTTCAACCTCGGACTCAGCGTCTCGTGGGAAGCGGATGTGTGGGGGCGCCTTGCCGATGCATCCAGGGCCGCGGAGCTCGACGCGATCGCGGCGCAGGCGGACTATGAGTTCGCGCGCCAGTCGATCGCCGCCCAGGTGGCTGCTGCATGGTTCCTCGCGATCTCCGCTCAGGAGCAGCTTGCGCTCGACAAGTTGCTGTTGACCGAACGCCAGCGCGTGCAACGCATCACGCAGGCGCGCTTCGACGTAGGTGAGGCTCGGCAGCTCGATCTCGATCTCGTGGTCGGGCAGACTGCGGCGCAACAGCAGGCCGTCGACGCCAGTCAGGGCGCGCTGGAAAGCTCGCTGCGTTCACTCGAAGCTCTGCTCGGGCGCTATCCCTCGCAGGAGATCGAAGTCCTGACGACGCTGCCGGAACTGCCCCCCAGCCCGCCGGTGGGGCTGCCCTCCGAACTGCTCGAGCGCCGTCCGGATGTGGTGGCTGCCGATCGACGCGTTGCGGCCGCATTCAACCGCGTGGGCAGCGCCAAGGCCGCCAAGCTGCCGCGCATCGGACTCACCGCCGGCGGCGGACTTGCCAGCGGCGATCTCAGCTCCCTGTTCGATCCCGGGCAAGCCGTCTGGAATCTCGGCGCAAACCTGCTCGGTCCGTTGTTCGATGGCGGCGAGCGCGAAGCGCAGGTGCGCATTGCGCAGGCCGCCGAGCAGGAGTCCCTGGCCAACTACGTCAAGGTCGCCCAGCGTGCCTTCCTCGAAGTGGAAACCGCTCTCGCCAATGAGCGCATCCTGCGTCTCAGGGATGCCAACCTGAAGACGGCCGAGGAACGACTGCTGCGTGCCCGCAATGCCGGCGAAGAGCGCTACAAGGTCGGCGAAATGACCATCCTCGACGTCGACCAGCTCCACACCGATCACGCCGCGGCGGCCAAGCAGCGACTGCAGGTGCGCCAGGAACTTTTCCGTCAGCGCATCAACCTTCACCTCGCCCTGGGCGGTTCCTTCGAAGCCCGCGCCGCCACACCCGCACAAAAGCCCTGAAATCATGATTCGCCATCTCCCCGCACTCACAGCGCTCGCGTTCCTGACCCTGCTGCCCGGCTGCGGCGAAGAAGCAGCCAAGCCGACGGTCCCCAGCGCCGTTCCGGTCGAGTGGATCGTGCTGCAGGCGCAGGATGTTCCGCTGGAGTCGCGCATTCTGGCGCAGACCAAAGCCAACTCGCGCGTCGAGATCCGCGCCCGGGTCGCCGGCACGCTGCTGACGCAGGGCTTCAGCGGCGGCGACAAGGTGCAGAAGGGTCAACTGCTCTTCGAGATCGATCGGCGCCCTTTTGAGGCCAGCCTCTCCGCGGCCAAGGCACAGGTGGTGCAGGCGCAGGCCAAGCTCGATGAAGCCAACGCGACGGTGGAGCGCAAGCGCAAGCTGGTGGCCGCCGAAGCCGCAGCCCAGAAGGAGCTCGACGATGCGCTGACCGCGCAGGCGGGTGCCGGCGCGCAGCTGGAAATCGCGCGCAGCAGTCAGGAGCAGGCGCAACTGAACCTCGACTACACGCGGTTGACCTCAACGATCACCGGTCGCATCGGCAAGGGCCTGCGTGATGTGGGCTCGCTGGTGGATGCCGGCCAGAACTCGCTGCTCGCCGTCGTGCAGGAGATCGATCCGATTGTCGTCACCTTCCGCATGAGCGAAAAGGACCTGCTCCACTGGCGTCGCGGACTCGCGGAGGGGCGCTTCAAGGTCGCGAACGGCGATGCCGGCCTGCGTGTCGCAGTGGAGACCGCGGACGGCAAGCGATATCCCGGCGAAGGCGCCATCAGCTTCGTCGGAGTCGAGGTCGATCCCTCCACGGGCACGGCCGAGATCAATGCAAAGCTCGCCAACGCGAGCGAAGGGCTGCTGCCCGGTCAGTTCGTGACGGCCATCATCGGAGGTGCCACCCGTCCCAACACGCTGACCGTTCCGCAGCGCGCGGTGATGGTCGGCGCGGAAGGCATGAGCGTGTACGTCGTCGACGACAAGAGCACGGCGCAGCTGCGTCCGGTTCAGCTGGCCGCGTGGCGCGGCGGCGACTGGATCGTCGAGAGCGGTCTGGCGGCCGGCGACAAGCTGATCGTGCAGGGTGTGCAGAAGATCCGACCGGGTGCGCCGGTGAAGCAGGCGGGCGCAGGCAGCAACTGAGCGAAGCAACATGATCTCCAAGTTCTTCGTCGACCGGCCGATCTTCGCCTCGGTCCTTTCGCTGCTGATCCTCCTGCTCGGCGGATTGGCGATCTTCAGCCTGCCGATCGCGCAGTTTCCGCAGATCACCCCGCCCACGGTGCGCATCCGCGCCACTTACCCAGGCGCCAGCGCGGAGACGGTTGCGCAGGCACTCGCCGCTCCGATCGAGCAGCAGCTCTCGGGCGCCAAGAACCTGATCTACTTCTCGTCGCAATGTACCAACGACGGTCAGCTGACCACGACGGCGACGTTCGAGATCGGCACGGATCAGGATCTTGCCGCAGTCGACGTTCAGAACCGCGTCAAGCTGGCCGAGCCCAAGCTGCCCCAGGAAGCGATGCGTCAGGGCGTGGTGGTGCAGAAGACCTCCACGGACATCCTGTGCCTGATCGCGCTGCAGAGCACCGATCCGCGCTATGACGAGCTGTTCCTCGCGAACTATGCGACCGCGAACATCGTCGACACGCTCAAGCGCGTTCCCGGCGCGGGCGATGTGATCTGCTACGGCGCCAAGGACTACTCGATGCGCATCTGGGTCGATCCCGATCGCCTCGCGCAGAAGGGCATGACGGTGGCGGACGTTCGGAACGCCATCAATGAACAGAACGGTCTCTACGCCGCCGGTCGCGTCGGTCAGGAGCCGAGTGCCGGCGGGAGCGAGCTGACGATTCCCGTGATCTCGCGCGGTCGTCTGGAGACGCCGGAGGAGTTCGCCGAGATCGTGCTGCGGGCCAATACCGACGGCTCCTACGTGCGCATCAAGGACGTGGGACGCGTCGAGCTGGGCTCGATGAGCTATGACCTGTTCGGGCGCCTGGACAGCAAGCCGACCACGCTGGTGATCGTGTACCTGCAGGCGGGAGCGAACGCTCTCGACGTGAAGGAGGGCATCGTTACCACGCTTGACGAGCTCAAGCGCGCCTTCCCCTCCGGCGTCGACTGGTCGATGCCCTACGAGACCACGACCTTCATCAAGGTCTCGGTGGAGGAAGTCGTTCACACGCTGTTCGAGGCCGTCATCCTCGTGCTGCTGGTGGTGTTCCTCTTCCTGCAGAGCTTCCGCGCCACGCTGGTGCCGCTGCTCGCCGTGCCGGTTTCCATCGTGGGAACCTTCGCGGGCATGGCGCTGCTGGGCTTCTCGATCAACTCACTGACCCTGTTCGGCCTGGTGCTTGCGATCG
>SYGM01000018.1 GCA_005799545.1 Planctomycetia bacterium
CTACTTCGTGTGGGTGCTCGTGGCGAGCCAGCCGCCGTGGCTGTCGGAGTACGGCAAGGGCGTGCTCGCGGGCGCGGCGGCACTGGTTGTCGCCTCGTTCAGCGCCTACCTGTTCATCCTGGCGCTCAAGTGGGGCCTGCTTGGTCGCGTCAGGCCCGGCGTGCATCCCCTGTGGTCCTGCTGGTGCAGTCGCTGGGACTTCTTGTATGTGGCCTGGACGCGCGTCGGTCGCAATGTGCTCGGGGAAGTGGAGGGCACGCTGCTGCTCAACGCCGGCATCCGCATGTTCGGCATGCGGATCGGAAAGCGCGTGCTGCTCGGCAGCGGCTTCTCGCAGGTCGTGGACCCTGACATGCTCCATTTCGAGGACGGCGCCACGGTGACGGGCAACTTCCAGGCCCACACCTTCGAGGATCGCGTGCTCAAGATCGGCGATGTGCACATCCGGGCCAATGCCAGCGTCGGCACGCAGACCGTGCTGTTCTACGGTGCGGACATCGGCGCGGGCGCGCGCGTCATGGCGCATTCGGTGGTGCTCAAAGGCGAGCGTCTGGCGGCCGGTACGGACTACGCGGGCGTCCCGACCCAGGCGATCTGAGCCACAGGCCTGAGACTCAGGCCTGAAGCACTGCGCAGCGCTCCCGTCTGGTAGCGTGGAGTGCGATCCTACCCGGACACTCTCCCCGCCGGAAGCACATCCATGAAGCCCGAACCCAGCGAGCGTCAGCGATTGGAACAGGCCTACCTCAACACGGAATATCGCGTGCGAGCGCCGGAGGGCACGATCGTGATCCGCATCGGGTCACCTTGTCCCGCGCTGGAGCGCCTGCTGGAGGAAGTGGGCGCCGCATCCTGGGCCTTTCTCACGGCCTGCAATCCCTACTCGCAGTCCTGCACGCCGACCGTCAATGCCAAGCGACAGGCGCAGCTGGTGCAGATGCTGACGGAAGATGAGCTTGCGATCCTTCCGGGCGAAGGGGCTTCGCTCGAGGGCGATTGGCCGCCCGAAGCCAGCGTGCTGGTGCTCGACATCGAGCGTGAACAGGCGATGGAAATCGCACAGACCTGGGAACAGAACGCGATTGTATTTGGCGAGCGTGGCGGCCTGCCCGAGCTCGTCTGGTGTGTCGCATGATGCTTTCGATCGCCTTGTGTGTTCTGCCCGCGCTGATCGGCGAGCGCTATGCCTTCGATGTGGGTCCGCTGGGACTGCGCGTGGCGGCCAAGGCCGAGCGGGCCAGCACCGAGTCGGCACGCGAGCTCGAAGTGCTCGCGCTGCATGAGTCCAGTCCTGCGCTGGGAGTGCTCGCCGTCGGAGATCGGCTCGTGGCACAGGGCGAAGCCGATGCGCGGCGCCAGCTCGGCGAAGCCATCACGCGCGCGCAGGCCGGCAACGGCAGCCTGAGACTCATGCGCGAGCGCGAAGGAGTGCGCGAAGAGGTGCGCGTGGAAATCCCGCCTCTGGGCGCATGGTCGTCCGCCTCGCTGGGCGAGGGCGCCAAGGCCGTGCGAGTGCGCGCGGCCGCGCTGGATCGGATCGCACAGCGACCGCTTGCGCACCCGAGTGTCGAGAACAGCATCGCCGCACTGGCCTTGCTGGCCGGAGCCGAACCGACGCACCGTCCGGCGGTGGATGCCTACGCGCAGCTGCTGGGCCGCAACAGGCCCGGTCCCGATCCGGAGCCTGGCATGACGGCCTGGGAGTGGGGTTGGGCCGGCATCTTCCTCGCGGAACATCATCTGGCGACGCAGTCGGTGCCATCCAGAGAAGCGCTGGGCGCTTACGCGCGCGCGATTGCGCGCGGTCAGAGCGGAGTGGGTTCCTGGGGCCACGGCATGGCTCTGGCGAATGAGGCGCGCTCGCTGGGCGGCTACGGCGCGCTCAATCAGGCCGGCCTGGGCTGCTGGCTGACGCTGATCCTGGCGCAGCGCTGCGGCATCGACGAGCCGCTGATCCGCGAGGCCACGCAGCGCTCCCTTGAGTATTTCCGCTTCCATGTCGGCAAAGGCAGCATTCCTTACGGCGATCACCCGCCTTTCTGGGACCTGCATGACAACAACGGCAAGAACGGACAGGCAGCCATCGCCTTCGCGCTGCTGGGCGATGTCGAGGCAGCCCGTTTCTTCACGCGCATGTCGCTCGCGTCGCATGCCGAGCGCGAGCTCGGTCATACCGGCAATTACTTCGGATTCCTCTGGGGGCTTCTGGGTGTGCATGTCGGGGGCGAGCGCGCGCTCGCGCTGCACTTCTCCGAGCTGGCGTGGTTTTTCGATCTGGCGCGTCAGGTCGATGGTTCCATGGCCTATCCCGGTGCGCCGGGAGAGGACGATTCCTATTCCGGATGGGACTTCACGCCTGTGATCGCGCTGGCGCTCTGCGCCCCCTTGCGCAGTCTGTGCATCACCCGGGCTCAGGTCCCGCTGACGGATGCGGAAGCCGAAGAGGCCGTGAGTGCCGGTCGCGACTTCCATCCGGCACACCCGCGCGAAGCCTACGCTGCGCGCAAGACCGAGCGCCTGCTGCAGGATCTGGGCCACTGGTCGCCGGTGGTGCGATTCCGCAGCGCGCAGGCGCTCGCGCGCCGGTCGGATGATGTCACGCAGAACCTGATCGCGATGCTGGGCTCGGAGGACAGCGCGCGGCGTGCCGGCGCCTGCCACGCGCTCGAGCTTCAGGGCCGCAAGTCCCTGGCCGCCACCGAGCCTCTGATCGAAGTGCTGCGCAAGGACGAGCCGTGGCTCAAGATCCGTGCAGCCTACGCGCTGGCCGGCATCGGTCCGGCCGCTCGTCAGGCGGTGCCGGAGTTGCTGCGCATCGCCAACGCAGAGCCGACGGATGCCCGGGCCACCGTGCGCCGCTATCTGGCGCTGGCCCTCTTTCTGGAAGGGCATCTGGACAACGGTCCGCGCCAGGGACTGCTGAGTGAATCACCGGAGCTCGCGGATCCCGATCAGCTGTGCACCGCCATCGAGCGCATGCTGCGTCTGGACGACGGTCTGTCGCGCTCCAGCGTGGCCCATGTCTATCCTGAACTGGCTCCCGCGACGCTGGAGCGGCTGCTGCCTGCGATTCGTGAATCCGTCCGCGTGCCGGCGCCCAGCGGCGAGATGTTTGCCGATGGTGTGCGCCTCGCGGGCCTCAAGCTGCTGGCCGCGCGCCAGGATCCGCAAGGAATGCGGCTGGCCCTGGACTACGCAGCCAATCAGAACCGCTGGGCGAGCGAGCACCGCATGCAGGAGATCCTCGCGGCGCTGACGAGCTACGGTGCCGCCGCCGTGGTGCACCTGCCGGAGCTCGAGCGTCTGGCTTCCGCCTGCCGCGTGGAGCCTGATTTTCCCGAGGACTGCCGACGCAGGAAGACGGCAGCCGTCGAGGCGGCGATCGCACAGCTGCGCGCGCTGCGGGGCTCCGCGCAACGCACGACACGTGTCTACCTGCTGGCGGGTCAATCCAACATGCAGGGGCCGGCCGTGGCGGATCTGGATCCGCAGTGGCGCGCCGAGGACTACAACCACGGTCGCGGAACGCTTCAGGAACTGCTCAAGGATTCTGCGCACCGCCAGCTCTGCGCCCCCTTTGTGGACGCGAGCGGCCGCTGGGCTGTACGCGAGGATGTCACCGTCAGCTACCAGCTGGAGGATGGCCCGCGGCTCTTCGGCCCGCTGTCCGTCGGCTTCTCACCGCACGGCAAGCACCACTTCGGACCCGAGTGGGCCTTCGGCGAGATCGTGGGTGAGCACTGCGCGGATCCCGTACTGATCGTGAAGACCGCCTGGGGCGGGAAGAGTCTCGCGAAGGACTTCCGTCCGCCCTCCTCCGGCGGCGAGCCGGGGCCCTGCTATGCGCGCATGCTGGCGGAGCTCAAGGCGGCCACAGTCGCTGTGGAAGGGGATTGGGAGCTCGCGGGCATCGTCTGGTATCAGGGCTGGAATGACGGTTGCGATCCGAATGCCGTGCCCCAGTACGAGCAAAACCTCGTGAATCTGATCGAGGACCTGCGCAAGGAGTTCAGCAATCCAAGGCTGCGTGTCGTAGTCGGCGAACTGACCGGACCGTGGGTGCAGGCGCCGGAGGAGTGGGAGCAACTGCGCACAGCGCAGCGCAAGGGCGCGGAGCGGGCGCAGGCGATCTTCGTGCCGACGCACGACTTTGTCCGCGAGGCGCAGGACTCCCCGCATCCGGGGCACGGCCACCACGAGTTCGGAAACGCGGAAACCTATCTGCTTGTCGGCCGCGCGCTGGGGCAGGCGATGATCGGTCCGTGAATCGTTGCCCGTGCGGGACATTCACGGAGCGAGCTCGTGGTTTGAGCTCACTCTTGTGACCTCACTGCCCGGTCTTCTTGCCCTTGGAATAGATGCCGCTGCGCGCCGTGTCGAGCACACCGTTCGTGTAGTACGAGCAGGGACCCTCGAGAACTCCGTTCACATAGGTGAGTTCGCTGACAACCCTGCCATCTTCGGCCTGATGCACCCAGAGTCCGTGCTGTTTGCCCCTGAGCATCTGCCCGGTGGAGAAGGGAGCACCGGAGGCGTGGAAGGACTCGTAGCTGCCCGTTTCCCTGTCCTTCGAGAAGGTGCCACGGCACATGAGCTTGCCGTCATCAAACCACTGCGTGAACGGACCCTCGCGCAGGCCTGACTCGTAGTAGACCTCGGATTGAAGGACGCCGTTTTCGTCGTAGGTGCGCCAGGGGCCCTCGCGTTTGCCATCGCGCTCCATGCCGTGTGAGGGATAGGAGGGGTCCTCTTCGTTGAGGCCGCCGCGCTGGGCAAGCACCAGACCGCTTCCCTGCTGAGCTGCGGAGGCCTGAGCGTCCGTGGCCGCGGGAGCAGCGGGGGGTGCGGCATCCAAACCCGCCTGCGAAAGCCGCATGTCGAGAGACTTCGAGTCACCCGCCTCCAGCATCGCAGCATCGGGTGAGTTCTGCAGGTGCGGCCCGATCGATGCAGGCCGCGGCTGGCTGCGTTGCAGCCACCAACCCAATCCCACGAGCAGCACGACGAGGAACATCGCCGCCAACTGCCAGCCCCTGCGTTGCATGCCGGAGATTCTAGCAGCCGCTGGCGGCGCCGGTGGCCCAGGCTTCGCCCGTGGCGCCCTTGAAGCGCACGTTGTTGCTGTTGGTTCCGCCGCAGTTCCACGTCGGCGTGACCGTGCCGCCGTTCGTGTAGGTGATCGTCGCGTTGCAGCCCCCGCTGGTCAGAGTGCAGTTCCAGCGCGTGATGCCGGTGTCGGTGTTGATGATGGGGCCCGCCCAGCAGCCGCCCGAAACGCTGACGCTTTGCACGCCAGCGTAGGCACCATCGCAGGGCATCAGGTCTTCGGTATCGGTGGTGAACTCGACACGATCCTGTTCTTTGTGGTCGATCAGGAATCCGTGCTCGCTGACATAGAATTCCGCTGCCGCCGCCACATCGAATTCCAGCGATTCCGTCCAGTCATCCGAACCCACCTCGAGCACATGCACGCCATTGCCGCGGCAGCGGTAGCGCTCGATGCCCGGTTCGACGGTCTGAATGTCGAAATCGCCGTGCGCGAGGAACCAATGACCCTCCGTTCGCCACACGATGGTGTAGTCGGCGTCGGCGGGGGAAACAGAGGGGGAAAACAGCAGCGGGGCAGCCAAAACAGCGGAGCAGAGGAGCATGGGAAAACCTTTTGCGAAGAAGGTCGGGAGCGAACGAGACAATGGAGAAGATAGAGGGGCAAGGCAGCTCTGTCAATAGGAAGCCACCCTCCCGGTCTCCGTGGAGGCCCACCACCCGTTGGAAGTTCGCTATTCAGGCCCGAATCGGGCTTCCATCAGGCCATTCCGCGCACAGGCAGCGGCATCCACGATTGTGAACAAGGCGAGCTGCCCGCCCTGAAGCGCCAGCCGCTCGGCCAACCTTGTCGTCGACAACTTGCGTTCGATGCTGAGCCATCGAAACCCGCAGCGTTCTCGCTTTGATCGAGCAGGTATGTTTCATGCGAGGCTCGTTCTCGGTTGGGCTGCCTTGTCGCATTCGCCGTCTCGCCAAGGGATGAGCCCTCATCATGATCTCGCTTGGCCGCGGACATCCTCAATTGGGAGAGCCCAAGCGTGCAAAAAGCTAGAATGGATCCTTCCTCACCCATTAGGCATCGCCTCTGCGATGCACGTTGTCCCCAATGAGTACAAAAAATCAACGCCACTCGCGTGGCTCCGTGGTAAGCCCCAAACTGGCGACTGTCGCAGCATGGGTGCTCGTTGTTGTCTTCGGCATCCAACTTGTGCGCAGCGGATGCCAAAACAAGCCATCGCAAACAGAAGGGCCTGCGAATCTGCCTTCCGCTGCTGCCGATGAACCGGCAAGCGCCTCGACTTCCTCTTCATCGTCATCTCTGCCTCCAGAGCGCAACCCGGTCATGCTTCTCCCACCACGCTGCGAGTGGAGGGAAATGTTCAGGTCAGCGACTCTGACGGCAAGCATGTTCCATCCCCTCGCGGATTTGTGAAATGGTCCATCCACAGCCCGTCCCGTGGTCAACGTGAGGCCATGTCTGGGATCACGCAAGATCGGTGGTCACTCGATGTTTCCAGCGATGAGGTGCTTAGGCCGACCACAATCGCGTGGTCCAGCGATGTGGACACCCAGTACGCAACGCCATTGAAGGAAGAGATTCCGGCCATGGCTGCCAATGGGTACACCCTTCATGCGCAGCTGGAATCCGGGTTTGTCATCAATGTTCTCGATGCTCGTACGCTGGCGCACGTCAAGGATCTGAGCATCACCTTGGCTGTCCCTTGCAGTGAAGGCTATCGCGATACACAAGCTTTGCCCGCGGTCATGCAAAAGCTCGGTCGTCAGCTGCGGGGGGATTCGCCCATCGTGCTTCCGCACCTGCCAGGTACGCGCGTGGGCTGGGTGCGAGCTCCCGGCTACGCATGGAGGAGATTCGCCTTTGTTGGCGATAAGGGAGAACTCACAGTATCCCTCCGCCCTGGAGCGGATGTGGACGTGCTTGTGAAAGGACTCCCTCCAGTTCACCCAGGTCATCGTCTCCACGTGTACTCACTCGCGAGCGGGGACGCTCGTGCTCAGCGTGTGCCGTGGGCTGAGCTCAAGATTGGCGAGGATGGTCGAGCTTTTGTGCCTGGGCTGCCCACCGGCGCCACGGAGTTCGTCGTCGTGTCCACGCCGGGAATTCGGGGTGCGGGACCTAGACTGGGGGAGATCAGCATCGACTTGGCTCCCTCCGCACGAGAACAAGTGGTGATCGACCTCGCGTCACCGACCACGTCAAGCGCCTACGGTTCGATCCTTACCATTGTTCGGGGAGCTCAAGTTGCCAAGTCACCGATGGCACGCATAGAGATCCAAAGCCATGGAATTACCAATCAGAGTCCGGTGGAGCACTACATCGACAAGACTCGTTGCGAGAAGGACGGCAGCTACCATTTTCGATGCAACGGCCTGAAGGCTGGCGAATATGTTGTTTCATTCCAACCCATGGCCGCCTCGCGTGTGGTTCGTGTCGAAGCAGGCATGGTTGTCCAAGCCGAGTTTGATCTTGCCGAGGCTGTCCCGGTGAACGTTTTCGTGGTGGACCCCAAGACCGGGACCAACCTGGGCGGCGATGTGACTATTCTCTACCGGCCGAGCCATACGAAGTACCCAGCAGCTTGGCAGGAGGTCGAGGCGGGTCCGCCCGACAATGTCTTCGCGTTTCGCTGCCTACCAGGGACAATCACTCTGGCTGCATCAGGCCCTGCCCGGAAGACAGTGGTTCAAGATGTTGTTGTAACGAAGACAACCCCGGACATTCGACTCACTCTTGATCGCGAGCAGGTCTATCCCATTCGCCTGCGCGCACTGCAAGGTACTACCGAAGTCCCTTTGCCTGCCGATGTATGGACAGGAATTCGCGTGACGCCTGTGGGGTCCACGACAGGCAAGTACGTCAGTATCGAACTCGGCACAAGGCAGGTTGGGGCACTGGCAGCTCAGGACGCAGCCACATCAACGTACTATGTAGATTCACCAGGGCGCTATCGCCTCCAAGGGGAGTCCGTCATGGGAGTTGCGGCGCCGCCCGTCTTTGAAGTTGATGTGGCCGACGGCACCACCGCAGAGCTCGTCTTTACGGTCGATTATGACTAGTGCTGTACCTGGATCCGTGACGGACCTGCCCCGCACGCGCGGTCCCCGCTGAGCCCGCTGAACCCACAGCCGGCCCGCCCAAACGAGGCTCAGAAGATCCCGTCGATCTCGCCGTCGGCGAGCAGACGGATCTTCTCCGCGGCCGGCTCCTTGGGCAGTCCGGGCATGCTCATGATGTCGCCGGCCATCGCCACGACGAAGCCCGCGCCCGCCGAGAGGCGCAGCTCGCGAATCGGCAGCGTGTGCCCGCTGGGCGCACCCTTGGCCTCCGGGTCCGCGGAAAAGCTGTACTGCGTCTTTGCGATGCACACCGGCAGATTGCCGTGGCCCGCCGCTTCGAGAGCCTGCGCGCGCTTCACGACCGCGGGCAGCGGAGCGATGCCGCTCGCGCGGTAGATGCGCCGGGCGATCGTCTCGATCTTCTCGAGCAGCGGCATTTCGAGCGGATACAGCGGGGCAAAACGGGCGCGCTTGCTCTCGATGACGGCAACGGCCGCGCGCGCGAGCGCCTCCGCTCCCGCTCCGCCCTTGGCCCAGTGCTCGCAGAGAATCGCCTGGGCGCCGACCTTGGCGCAGCCCTGCTCGATGGCCGCAAGCTCGGCCGCCGTGTCGCTCGTGAAGCGGTTGATCGCCACCAGCACGGGCAGGCCGAACAGCGCGAGGTTCTCGCAGTGCCGCTGCAGGTTCGCCATGCCGCGCTCGACCGCGCCGACATCTTCCGTGCCCAGTTCCTTGGCATGGGCGCCGCCGTGCAGCTTCAGGGCGCGCACGGTGGCGACGACCACGGCCAGTTCCGGCTGCAGACCTGCGGCGCGGCACTTGATGTCGAGGAACTTCTCGGCGCCCAGATCAGCGCCGAAGCCCGCCTCCGTCACGACATACTCGGCCAGCGCCAGCGCGGCCTCTGTCGCTGTGACCGAATTGCAGCCGTGCGCGATGTTCGCGCAGGGCCCGCCGTGGATCAGCACGGGGTTGCCCTCCAGCGTCTGCACCAGATTGGGCTTCATCGCATCCTTGAGGATCACCGCCATCGCCTGCGCGGCCTTGAGATCGCCCGCCGTGATCGGCTTGCCATCCCTCGTTTCCGCCACCACGATCCGCGCCAGCCGCGCTTCCAGATCCTTCAGATCCCGCGCCATGCACAGGATCGCCATCACCTCCGATGCCGTCGTGATGTCAAAGCGCCCCTGACGCGGATAGCCGTTGGCCGTTCCGCCCAGTCCGATCGTCATGTCGCGCAGCGCGCGATCGTTCATGTCCATCACGCGCGGCCAGTGCACCCGCCGCACATCGATGCCGAGCGCATTGCCCCAGTACATGTGGTTGTCGAGCATCGCGGCGAGCAGGTTGTGCGCCGTCGTGATCGCATGGAAATCGCCCGTGAAGTGCAGGTTGATGTCCGCCATCGGAATCACCTGCGC
>SYGM01000195.1 GCA_005799545.1 Planctomycetia bacterium
CGGCGCCTTCAGCGGCAAGGACCCCACGAAGGTGGATCGTTCGGCCGCCTACGCGGCGCGCTGGGTGGCGAAGAACGTCGTGGCCTCCGGACTTGCGGAGCGCTGCGAAGTGCAGGTTTCCTACGCCATCGGCATCGCCAAGCCGCTTTCGATCCGCGTCGACACCTTCGGCACCGGCAAGGTGTCCGACGATGTGCTGACCTCGGCCGTCGAGGAGGTCTTTGACCTGCGCCCTGCCGCGATCATCGCGCAGTTCAAGCTGCGCCGTCCGATCTATGAGAAGACCGCCTATCACGGCCACTTCGGCCGCGAGGACTTCCCTTGGGAGAAGACCACCAAGACCGCGGCCCTCAAGAAGGCCGTGGCCGCCCGCAAGGGCAAGTAGGCCCCTCGGGGAGGGGCGATTTGGGCCCTCTCGATGGGTGACTCGGGCGCGGGTCTGAGGTAGAACCTCGGGTCAGCGCCCGGTGCCTTTTTTCGGCCGGGCCCTTTCCGGCAGAGCCACATCCAGCAAAGCCACCTACAGCAGAGCCACCTACAGCAGAGCCACATCCCGTCATGCGAATCCTCCGCTACCCCAAGGCGCTCATGCGCGCCGGCTTCACGCTGATCGAACTTCTGGCCGTGATCCTGATCATCGGGATCCTGATGGCCTTCCTGCTGCCGCGCATCCCCGAGGCGATCGATGCCGCCAAGGTGACCTCGTGCAAGCAGAACATGATCGAGATCTTCAAGGGCCTGCAGCTGTACCAGACCAAGTTCTCGCGGGTTCCCAATCAGAGCGGCGCCAAATTCCTTGCCGTGTTGATCGACAAGGGAGTGCTGGAGAACACGGAGGGCGTCGTCAAGCGCCTGACCTGCCCGGGTGTCGACATCGGCGCGCTGGAAATCGGCTCGATCGACGATCCCAAGCAGTGGTTCATGCCGCTGGACTCCGTGACCGGACAGCGCACCTCCTACGCCGGCCGCGACTGCAAGAATCACCCGCTGCGCCAGTTCCCCGCCTCGGGCAGCGACGCGCTCGTGGCGGACGACAACGATGGCGGCGCCAACCACCGCACGGCCACGGTCGTGCTGTGGGGCGATGGCAATGTCGGCACTTTTGAGCGCGAGGACGACAAGGTTCGCGCTGTGCTCGGCGAGGACGAGATTCTGCGGGTCGGTCCCGATTCCCAGATCCCCGAGCTGCGCGTCCTGAGCCTCGATTGAGCACAAACCGCTCCGGCAGCCGATAAGGTGGGTGTCCCATGAACCCGGCCGCCCTGTTGCGAGCGTTGCGACCCCACCAGTGGGTCAAGAACCTGTTCGTGCTCGCGGCGCTGATCTTTGCGCATGGCGAGCGCGGTGATCTGTTCGCCTGGGGTCCCGATGTCGCCCGCACGCTGTACGCCTTCGCGGCGTTCTGCATGGGTGCAAGCGCGATCTACCTCGTCAACGACGCGCTCGACGTCGAGAGCGATCGCAAGCATCCGGAGAAACGCCATCGCCCGATCGCTTCGGGCGCGGTGTCCATCCCGCTGGCGATCGGCACGGCGGTGCTGTGCGCGGCGCTGGCCGCCTTCTTCGGACTGCAGGCGCAGGGCGAGCCGCACTCCGTGCTGCTGATCGTGGGCATCTACGTGGTGCTCAATTTCTTCTACAGCGTGCGTCTCAAGCATGTCGTGCTGGTCGATGCGTTCTGCATCGCCGCAGGCTTTCTGCTGCGCGTGCTGGCCGGCGGCTGCGCGGCCGGGGCCCAGATCTCGCATTGGCTGCTGCTGTGCACGCTGTTCCTCGCGCTGTTTCTCGCTCTGTGCAAGCGCCGCGCGGAGACGGATCTGCTGGGTGAGGGCCGCGGCGAGCACCGCGCAATCCTGCTGGAGTACAACACCGGCTTTCTCGATCAGATGATGACGGTGCTCGCGGCCTGCACGATCGTCACGTACACGATGTACACGGTCGCACCCGAGACGAGCGCGAAATTCGGCACGGAGCGGCCGCTGGTCTGGACCGTGCCTTTCGTCGTGTTCGGACTGGCGCGCTACATGCTGCTGGTCCAGACGCGCAAGGGCGGCGGCAATCCGACGCGCCTGTTTCTGGGGGGCGACCCCTGGTTCCTGCTCAACACGCTGGGCTGGGCTGCGGTGGCTCTTTGGTGCGTGGCTGGCTGAGCGCTGCCTGAAACCCGTCTGAACCCCGACCAGGCGACTACGGGCCCAGTTCCTCGCGCACCAGCCGCGCCTGCGCAATGCGGCGCACAGCGGCCTGCTCGGCGCTTTCAATGCCGCGCGCGCTGTCGTGCAGCAGAGCCTGCCACTGCTCCTTGCGCGCCCCTTGACTCATCCACTCTCCCAGCGCGGTCGCGGCGGCTTCGGGATCGTGACCGTTGCCTTCCAGCGCCTGCAGAAGCGCCGGAGCCACCGCACGGCCGTCTCCAAGCCGGACCCGGGCGAGTTGGGTGGCAAAAACCAGATCTGGGGGGGCCGCGATGGCCCTGAGTGCAGGCAGCGCCGATGCATCGCCCAGCCGTCCCAGCGCCATGGCAGCCGCCACCGCGAGATCCGGATCGCGCCCGGCATTCAGGCAGCGCTCCAGCGCAGGCCGCACGCCGGCATCGCCCAGCATTCCCAGCGCTTCGGCAGCGGTGGGGGCCAGTTGACGCTCCGCGAGCGCCTCGATCAGCGCCGAGCCGGCTGGCCTGGCGCGCGCGCCCATGCGCGCGAGCGTTTGGGCCGCATGGACGCGCGTGTACACGTTGGAATCGTGCAGGCACTCGCACAGCAGCGGCACCACCCAGTCCGGAAGGCGCTGCAGCACAAAGCGCGCATCGTCCACCTGCCGCAGATCCCAATCCGCAAGCTTGCCGATCCACCACCAGGCTTCGGCGACGCGCTCGCTGGCCGGCGGCGCATCCACAGCTCCCGTCCGCGCTCCCATCTCGGAGCCGGTCTCGGGGCCTGTCGCAGAACGGATCGCCTGCCAGCGCTCAGCGGCGAGCGCGCGCAGCTCCTCGGTGCGTGCACGTTGCATCAGCACCTCCAGCCCGTCGAGGCCCGCGCGCGAGCCGTGCCGGGACAACGCATCGGCCAGCCAGATCACGGCCTCGTCATCCGGCTCGTACTTCAGGCGCAGGATGGCCTTGCCCAGATAGAGATTCTTCGCGCGCCGGCCCCACTGGAACGTGACCACGGCCCGCAGCCAGGCCGGCGTGCGCAGATCCGGCATGAATTCCAGCAGCGCCAGCTCGGCCTCGGGCAGCGGCGAAGCTCCCAGCGCCTCTGCCGCTGCGCCACGGCGCGAGTCGGATTCCGCGGCATCCTGCAGCACCTCACGCAGCGCGGCGATCTCCGCCGGCGGCAGTTGCTCGGCATCCTTGCGGGCCAGCGTCTTGAGCCGCTCGTCGCGCTCGCCGAGAGCTCCGAGCACCTGCTCCAGCAGCTCGCTGCGCGCCGTGTTGGCGGCGGCGCCCGTGCCGGGGGCCGCGAGCGGCAGCGTCAGCGGATGGCGGGCCCGGGCCGGCGCCACGACCGGCTCCAGCCGGTAGGCGGGTGCCGCGTTGCGCTGCTCTCCCGAGCAGGCGAAGAGCACCAGCAGCAACGGCCAGCACCTCAAGGCGAGAGCTCCACGCGGTGCACGAGCTTCGCTTCCGCTTCCGGATCTGGCGCGGCCGGTGTCTTCCAGTACGGAGTCAGCTTGTAGAACAGCGCGACTTCCAGGGCGCCGCGCGCGTTTTCGTCTTCGATGCGCAGCGTGTGCGTGGCGTGCGCGGGCAGCAGCGTGTCCGTGAGCTCGACTTCGTGGCGGTAGGGACTGCGGAAGCGGTAAAGCCAGCGCCAGGCGGTTTCGCCCTTGGGTCTCCAGAACACGTCCGCGGCCCGCGAGCGCTCGTCGGTGGGGAAATGGTGGCCCGCGCCCACGTTCTCGATCTCCACCACGACCGCTCCCGAGCTGCGCTGCGCGCGCAGCGCAACAGCCTTGCGTACGAGCTCGATGTCGTGGCCGCCGTGCATGGTGTGGTCGCGGCCCTGATTGGGATCGCCGTTGCGGTAGGGCATGTGGCAGTCGATGCAGCCGATGCCCTGCGCGGCGTAGCTGCTCGCGCGCCACTGCGTCACGGTCTTGTGTTGGTCATGGCAGGGAGCGCAGAACTCCACCTGCGCCAGTTCGCGCCGCGCCTGCGGTCGACAGGGAGCGTCCGGACGGTCGAAGGTGCCCGCCATGCCGCCGTCGGGCAACTGATGGCAGGCGATGCAGTCGACGCCTTCCGCGCGACGCGCGGCGCGAGGCAGCACACGGTTGGCGAGTCCGGTCTCGAAGACCGGCCGGGGTGCATGGCAGTCGATGCAGTCGGTGTTCGCAAAGTCGTTCGAGAGCGCCCGCACGTCCGGATCCGTCCACGAGCGCGAGTGCCAGGAGTCCTGCCACTCGCGGAACGGCTCCGCATGGCACTGCGCACACTCCTGCGAGCTTGTGAACTGTCGCGCCTGTGCCGGAGCCTCCGGCGGCTGAAAGACCTGATACAGCGCCAACGCGGCGACAGTGCTGACCAGCAGCCCGGCAAAGATGCGAATGGAAGCCTGCATGGTGCTCGATCCTCTAGCTCTCTTGATTCTCCCCGACCAGCCGTCCCTGCTCCAGCCGCAGGGATTTTCCCGCCAGACCGTCGAGCTCGGCCGGATCGTGCGTGACATGCAGGATCGTCAGGCCGCCCCCGGCGTGCAGCCCGGTCAGGATCCGGATCATCTCGGCGCGCAGCGCGCCATCGAGCGCGCCCAGCGGTTCGTCGAGCAGCAG
>SYGM01000196.1 GCA_005799545.1 Planctomycetia bacterium
AAATCCTTGAGTGAGTGATGGGTTGCACAAACGATACGCGCACTGGTGTACTGAGCTTTGGTTTCCCCTACCTTAAAGTAGGTTCCGTTTTCAAGTACCCTTAGCAATTGTGCCTGACACTGCATCGGCATGTCACCCACCTCGTCCAGAAACAGGGTGCCGGCATTAGCCACCTCCACCAGCCCGACCTTGTTTCTATCGGCCCCCGTGAAGGCACCCTTGACGTAGCCGAACAGCTCCGACTCCAGCAGCGAGTCGGTCAGCGCCGCGCAGTTCTCGCTGACGAAGGGCTTGTCGGCGCGCGCACCGTTGAAGTGCACGGCGCGCGCGATCAGTTCCTTGCCCGTGCCGCTCTCCCCGTGGATCAGCACGGGCAGCTCGGAATCGGTGATTCGGTCGAGCTGCTGGAAGACACGCCGCATGCCCTCGGAGGCACCCACGATCGCCGAGTAGTCGTAGCGCCCGCGCTCCTGCGCGAGCTCATTGCGTACGAGTGCCAGTTCCTTGTCGCGATCGCGCACCTTGCGACCGAGCTGCTCATTGAGCAGTTCCACCTGCCGCTGCGAGTGCTCCAGCAGCTTCGTGCGCTCGCGCAGTGCCTCGATGCGCTGCTGGGTGGCGATGGCGATGGCGGCGGAATCCGCAAACAGCGCCAGCAGATCCAGGTCCGGCTCGCGAAAGGCGCCCTGCTGCAGGCGATTGTCGACGTACAGTACGCCCGCGCAGCGGCCCTCGCGCCGGATCGGCGCACACAGCACCGAGCGCAGGCGCAGATCCTCGACGCTCGCCATGGCCTGGAAACGCTCATCGCGCGAGGCGTCCACGGAAAGCAGGCCTTCCCCGCTCCGGAAAACGCTGCGCGCGATGCCCATGCTGACGCGCGCGGCCGGTAGCGCGATGTCTGCGCCGTCGAAGCTGCGCGCGATGCGCACCTCGAAGACCGCTTCCTCACCCTGGACCTGCTTCGCGTTCCACAGCAGGAAGCCGCGCTCGGCCTTCAGCAGCCGCAGCGCCGAGTCGACAATCAGGCGCAGCAGCGCCGGCGTTTCGCTCTCGCGCGCCAGCTCGCGCGTGATGCGCGCAAAGGCGTGCAGGTTCTCCCGCTCTTCGCGGGCATCGCCGGTCAGCGTGGACAGGCCCGGCGGCAAACCGGCCGGCAGTCGCACGGTCTGCGCCGCCTGTTCCAGACTCTCGATCACGAGACGAACGCCACCCACCACGATGCGATCCTGCTCGACCAGTCGGCGCCGCTCGATGCGCTCGCCGTTGACCTGCGTGCCGTTGGCAGAACCGAGGTCGCACAGCCAGACGCCGTCCTCGCGCCGCTCGATGCGGCAGTGGTAGCGACTGGCGAGCGTGCTCGAGAGGCGTATCTCGTTGTCGAGTGCGCGGCCGATTCGGATGGTGTCCTGCTCCAGACGAAGCTCGGAGCGGGTACCCTCTTCGTGGATCGAGATCAGCATGGCTCTTGTTTCCGAGCGAAACCGCACGGCCTGCAGAAGCGTATCCTGCCTGCACTGAGCGGTTACCGCACAGGAAACTTTCACCCATGAGCGACACATTCCACCCATGCATTCGGAGGCTACCTGCCTCCCGGGAGGCAGGTGGCTGGCGCTTCGATGACCCTCTGGGGCTGGCATCGGGAACCCTCTGGAGTGATGAGGACTACCTCGCCTGCCGCGAGCCGGGTGCGACGCTGCCTGCCAGCCTGCTCTACCGACTGTCGCAGCAGTGCCTGCTCGACGATGCCCGTCTCCGCGAGCGCTGGCAGGCCGAGCTGGCGCTGTACCGCTCGACGCCCAACCGACCCTTCGCCGGACCTGACCGCGCGCGCGATCCGTTCTCGCTGCGCGTCGCCATCGCCGGCATGGTCGCCGATGACTGGGACATGCCGCCCGCGCGCGCACCGCGCGGACTGCTGGTGCCGGCCGCTCCGCTCGCGGCGAGCGCGAGACTGCTTGGACGCTCCTTCGCTGCCGTGCGGCACGAGCGGTTCGAGCGCATCGTGCTGCTCGGTGACAGCCGCGCCGAGCTTGGCGTGCCGCTGTGCGCGGAGGCGCGAGCGCATGACACGCCGCTGGGCACGCAGAGCAGCGATGCGGCGGCCTGCGAGCGACTCGGGCACGGCGACGCCCCTTGGCAGCTGGTGCACCGCGGCAGCACCACGCTGGAACCGGCACTGTTGTTCGTGCGCATCGTCTTCCCGCAAGTACCGATCGTGGCGCTGCTCGCCAGTCGTGACCGCACGCAGTGCGGGCAAGCGCTGCAACAGCTGTGCGCGGCCCTGCCGGATCTCACGCGCACGCTGATCGTGTGCGTCGCTGATCTCTCCGACCAGGCGGCGGAACCGGGCAGCCGCGCCATCGACACGCAGCACAGCGAGAGCCTGCAGGCTTTGTCACTGGCAGAGGATGCGCGCGGGGTGCCTGCAGCCATTCACCTGTTCGCGCAGTGGCTCCGACGCGAGGATCCGGACCTGCGCGGCAACACGCTGGGCTACATGGCGATGAGCGCGCCGCTGCAGGGCCGCATGCTCTCGATGCTGTTCCAGCGCGAGTGAGCCGCTACAGGAAGCGCGAGCGCAAATGCTGCGGCAGCAGCGGGCAGGCTTGCGACTTTCTGCCGAACAGCACATAGCGCACGCGTGCGATGGCAGCGTAAGCGGGATCGCGCAGCCAGCGCGGCACCCAGCGCAGGATCTCCGCCAGCAGGCGCCACAGCCCGCCCAGCCGACGCCAGCAGTGCAGCACCGCCGTGCTGCCCTCGTGGCGCTGACCATCCGCGGTCTCGACGATCAGCCGTCGCGCCGTGCCTGCCTGCGGCGCGAAGCGGAAGCGCGAACCGTCGGCATCCTCGGCGATCAGCCAACGGACCGTTGCGTGGCACAGCGCGCAGGCGCCGTCGTACCTCACGCGATCCGGCTGCTTGCAGGCCAGCGCAGGAATCGACTCCAGCGGCGCGGTCAGCAGAAGCAGCCACACGAGCGCGGAGAGACTGCCGGATTTCTCGGGCTCCGTGCCCGCATAGCAGGCACCGATCACAAACAGCAGCCACCACCAGGGCAGCGCGCGTCGCGTGAAGAACAGCGGCAGCAGCGCGCATCCGAGCACCAGTTGCAGGATGCCGAACGAGAGCCCGGAGACATGCGCGACATCGCGCGTCACCTCCCACGACTTGTCCGCATCCAGGGGAAATACGCTCGGCAGCGCGATGAAGGGCAGCGCGCTGAACAGTGCGGCGCTGCGCAGGTTGGTGATCCAGCCCGGCAGCGTCCAGCCCTCCCCGGGGTCGACGCGCCCCCATGCGCTGGCGCTGCCGAAGGGCGCGCGCGGCACGCAGAAGTGCGCGAGGAACAGCAGGCTCACGCCCGCGTCGAGCTGCCACTCGTCGAAGGGCACGGGCCGCAGCCACCAGATGCAGAACAGGCCCAGCGCCGCGACGCGGTTGAGATAGCCGACGGCCAGCAGGATCGCCAGCAGGATCGAGCAGGCGCTCCAGGGCCGGAAATTCGTCTCCAGCGGCAGCAGGCGCTGCCAGACATCGAGCAGCACGAACAGTCCTGTCAGCGCGCGCAGCACGCTCTCGGCCATCGGACTGCGCGCCTGCGCCATGAGCGATGCCTAGCGCCCCAGATAGCGCGGCTTGCGCTTCTCGGCGAAGGCCGCGAGCGCCTCCAGCCGATCCTGTGTCGGCAGCACGCGCTCGTAGCAGCGCGCTTCGATCTCGAGCCCCTGCGGCAGCGCATGTTCGCAGCCCGAGTCGATGGCGGCCTTGGCCGCGCGCACCGCGACCGGTCCGTTGTCGGCGATCGACTGCGCCAGCGCGCGCGCGCCCTCGGTCAGCGCGCCGGGAGCCGCAATGCGATTGACCAGACCGATGCGCTCGGCTTCCTGCGCATCGAGCTTGCGCCCGGTGAGGATCAGATCCTTGGCGCGGCTGCGTCCGATCAGGCGCGGCAGACGCTGGGTGCCGCCGGCGC
>SYGM01000197.1 GCA_005799545.1 Planctomycetia bacterium
CAAGATCCTCGAAGGCACTGTCGCCAATGTGCCGCCGCAGGGCGGACGCAAGCATCCCGAGCAGAGCTACATCCAGGTCGACACGTCGAACATCCTGTTCATCTGCGGCGGCACGTTCAGCGCGATCGAGGAAATCATCGCGCGACGCATCGGCCGCGATGTGATCGGCTTCGGCCGCCAGCAGGCGGGTGCGGAGCTGATGAAGAAGGCCTTCGCGGCCTCCGGCGTCACCGCTGGCTCCTCCGATGCGCTGGAGAAGCTCGAAAAGGGCCGGCGCCGCGACGAATTCGTGCGCGCGCTGATCCAGAAAGACCTCGTCGAGTTCGGCATGATCCCCGAGTTCGTCGGGCGCCTGCCGGTGATCGCCACGCTCGACACGCTCGACAAGGCCGCGCTGGTGCGCATCCTCACCGAGCCGCGCAACGCGCTGATCAAGCAGTTCCAGACGCTGTTCGCCATGAACGGCAAGGAACTGGTCTTCACGCCGGGCGCGCTGGAAGCCATCGCCGACATCGCCATCGAGCGCGAGACGGGCGTGCGCGCGCTGCGCTCGATCCTCGAGGACATCCTGCTGGATGTGCTCTACGAGCTGCCCTCGCGCCGCGATGCCGTGCAGTTCCTCGTGGATGAGGACGTGGTGCGCAAGCGCCGCTCGCTCGCCCTGGGGATCGAAACGCATGAGCCGGAGCAGGCTCTGGCGGACGAGAAGGGCGATCTGCCGCCCGAGGATCTCGACGAGATCCAGCGCGAGAGCGCCTGAGCTCGGCCCGGCGACCGCCTTACTCCCTCTTTACTGCCCCCTGTGCGGCCATCGGGGAACCTCGGTTCTGATGGGAGAGTCCTCATCCATCCCCCGTGTCTCGTTCCCTCCAGCTTGGCCTCTTGCTGGCTCTGATCCTCGCTGCCGGCGCCCTGCGCTTCTCCGGCGTGGGCTTCCTGCTGCCCCAGCGGGTGGGTCCGGACACGGTCGTGCTCGAGCAGGAAGTGCGCCTGCTGACGCGTCCGGGCTCGGAGGAGCGCCGCCAGCACCAGCTGGGCCTCTACCCGGAATTGCTGCCTTTTCTCGCGAGCAGCTTCGCGGCAGCCGACTGGGAGCAACCGCTGCACTCGGGGACGCTGCCGGAGCATCTCGCCCAGGCAGCTCACCTGCGCGTCGAGATCCGACGATGGATCGCCGCGCTCTCCCTGGTCGGGATCCTCGCCACCTTCTGGATCGCCCGTAGCTTCCTGTCGCCTCCGTGGGCGCTCTTCGCCTCGGCTCTGGTAGCCTTCAGCCTCCTGACGCAGTGGTATGCGCAGGAAGGCCGCCCCCACGGCGCCGCGAGTGCGCTGCTTGTGCTTGCCGTGGCCGCCGCGCTGGAACTGCGCCGCGCCGAGTCGGTGCGCACGCACATGCTCGCGGGGCTGGCGCTGGGCTTTGCGGCGGGAGCGCTGCAGTACGGCTTTGCGGCGCTGCCGAGCTACCTCGCGGCACTGCTGCTCTCCCCGCGCCGCCCGCGCTGCTGGAGCGGACTCCTGCTGGGGCTGCTGATGTACGGCGGCTGCCTGCTGGTCTTCTATCAGCAGCCCGGTCCCGAGCACGTCACAGGCGTTACGCAGGCCGCGGAGAGCCATGGCGCGCTGTTCAGCATCGCGGGCCACGCTCTCAACCTGTACGGCATGAACGGCAAGGGCAGCCTCGTGACGTTCTCGGCGCTGTGGGCCTACGAGCCGCTGCTGCTCGCGGGCGGCCTGACGATGCTCGTGGTTTGGATTGTGCGCTCGGCGAGAGCGCGTTGGCAGTATTCGCCGGATCTGCTGGTGGTGCTGGCCTTCGTGGTGCCCTACACGGCCCTGATGCTGATTTACCAGGGGATCTACGCACGCTTCCTGCTGCCGCTCGTGCCATTCCTCGCCTTGGCGATGGCGGCACTGTTCGAGCGACTCTGCGCCGGCGGTCGCCCGGTGCGGCGGGTGCAGGCGCTGGCCGGTTGCGTGCTCGTGTTCCAGGCGGCCGACTGCGTGCAACTGGCGCGCCTGCGCTCCCGTCCCGACACGCTCACGCAGGCGGCCGAGTGGATCGAGCGCGAGCGTCCCGTCGAGGAGCGCACACTCGTGCTGCCCAACATCACGCTGCCGCTGTTCTCCTCGCTCGAGAGTCTCAGCGCCGAACCCAATCGCGCGCGCGATCCCTCGCTGCCCTGGCATGTCTACCAGCACCGCCTGCTCGCCGAAGGCAGGCTGCCGGCCGGAGGCCGCGATGTGCGCGCGCTGGATGTGCGCGGCTTGGTCGATGCCAAGGGGAACTGGCTGCCGAACCCGACCTGGGCGCAGGAGCTGCCCGGCGACACCGTGGTCATCGAAGTGCGCGAGCGCAGCGGCTGGAAGGGACTTGAGCCCATGCGCGCGGAGCTGCAGCGGCATTATCAGCTTGCAGCGAGCTTCGCGCCGGATCAAAGCAGTCACTGGAAGGGCCTTCCGATCGAGTATCAGGACTTCGAATTGCCCGAGCGCCCGTGGTGGTTCCTGCGCGTGTGGCAGGCGGAGTGCACCGGGCCCGTGCTCGAGGTGTACACTCGTCGTCCATGAGCCGATCGCCGATCGCCGCGACTCTCGCGCAGCTCTGGAAGTTGTCGCTCGTGATCCCGCTCGTGATGCCCGTGGCGCTCCTCGCCGCAGGCTGCTCGTCGCGCAAGGACGAGCGTCCGGACGTGATCCTGCTGGTGCTCGACACCTGGCGTCCCGACCAGCTGGCGGCCTTCGGCGCAGCAACGGACCACACGCCGGCGCTGACGCGCCAGCTGGAGGGCGCGCGCCGCTTTCAGGCTGCGCAGAGCACCTGCTCCTGGACGGCACCGGCGCTGATCTCGCTCGTCAGCTCGCTGCCGACGGCGGCGCACGGCGTGCGAGGCGCTCCTCATCCCGGCAGGCTCGCCGATGAAGTGCAGACGCTGCCGGAGCTCCTGCGCGAGGCGGGCTGGCGCACCGCTGCCTTCACCGAGGGCGGCTACGCCAAAGGCGATTTCGGACTCGATCAGGGCTTTGAGCTCTTTCCGCCCTTCGCGGACGACAGCCACGAGACACACTCCATTCAGGGTCACGAGTCGCGCATCCGCGCCAATGTCGATCGCAGCCTCAACTGGCTCGCGGAACAGGGCGATCAGCCGCTGCTCTTCCTGTTCCACACCTATCAGGTGCACACGCCCTACCGCGCCGACGAAGCACATGTGCGCGAGCTGTTGCCGGAGTTTCGTGACGCACAGGAGGAAGCCGAGCTCGAGCGCATCGTTGCGCACTGGAACCGTGAGCGCAGCATGACGCGTGAAGACTGGCTGCGTCTGCAGCAGCGCCGCCTGCGCACGGGCCGGATCCCGCCAGTGGAAGCTCCGCTGGAGCTGATCGCCTACTGGCGCGAGCGCGGACTGGGCCCGCAGGAGGTCCTGCAGACACCGGAGCTGATCGCGCACGCACGCGCGCTCTACGCTGCCTGTCTGCGGCATGCGGATCGCGAGCTGGAGCGTCTGTTCGCCGGCCTGCGCCGGCGCGAGCAGCAGAGCGGACGCCCACAGGTGCTGCTGGTGGTGAGCGACCATGGCGAGGGCCTCGGCGATCACGGCGAGCTCGAGCACGGCACCAGCCTGTACCAGTCGCTGACGCGCATTGTGCTGGCGCTGCGCGCACCGGGCGTGCCCGCCGGCGATGAGCCGCAGCCGGTTTCTCTGCTCGATGCGGCCCCCACCGTGCTGCGTCTGTGCGGCCTCCATCAGCTGCCCGAGAGCTTCCAGGGCGGCGACCTGCTCCAGCCAGCAGCAGAACGCGCGCTCCACAGCCATGGCATGACCGTGGCGCGCGAGGCCGATCTGCGCTTTGCCGTGCGGCGTGGCCGCTGGCACCTGATCTTCGACACCGCCACGCAGCGCAGCGAGCTGTACGACCTCGCGGCGGATCCGGGCGAGCTGCACGACCGGGCGGCCGAGGAGCCGCGCGTGCTGGCGGCACTGCTCGAGGAGCTGCGCTGCGAGGAAGGGCGCAACCGGGAACTGCACGCGCGCTATGGCGCGGCAACAGCCGGTCGGACACTCGACGAGCGCACACGCCGCGAGCTGAAGGGTCTGGGCTACATCGGGGAGGAAGCGCCCTCTTCCCGCTGAGGTTTTTTCGTGGCAGCATGGGTTGGTCGAGGTGGCCTGTGCCGCCTCGCGACCCACCCCGTCGGCCAACGGTCAGCCCCCCTGCCTGTGATCCGAGCTCTCCACCTCTGCGCGCTGGCGCTGCTGCCGGTCCTTTTCCGAATGGACCTCGCCGCCGCTCAGCAACCTCACATCGTCCTGATCCTCGCCGACGACCTCGGCGCGGGTGATGTCGGTCCGCGCGACCATGACGGCGATCCGCTGACGACTCCTGTCAGCGACACGCCGCAGCTCGATCTGCTGATGCAGCAGGGACTGCGCGCCACGCAGTGTTCCGCGAGCTCGCCGCTGTGCTCGCCTTCGCGCGCCAGCCTGCTGACCGGACGCCACCATGCGCGCACGGGCGTCAGCGGCGTGCTGTTCCCCGAGAGCAGCGTGGGCCTGCCGGCCGACGAACGAACGCTGGCCGAGTGCCTGCGCGATGGCGGCTACCGCACGGCGCTGGTGGGCAAGTGGCACCTGGGCAATGTTCCCGGACTGCGGCCCTGGGAGCAGGGCTTCGAGAGCTTCTACGGCGTGCTGAACTCCAACGACATGGCCGGTTTCGCGCTGATGGAAAACGGCGTGAGCGTGCAGAGCTGCGTCGATCAGGATCTGCTGCACGCGGCGCTGTTCCAGCGCGCGCGGGAGACCATCGCGCAGGCCGCCGGTGGTACGCAACCGCTCTTTCTGATGCTCTCGCTGGTGACGCCGCATGTGCCCGTGCATGTGCACCCGAGCTTTCAGGGCAGCAGCGGGCGCGGCCTGTACGCCGATGCGCTGCGCGAGCTCGATGCCGGCGTGGGCAGCATCGTCAGCCTGCTGCAGAGCCTCAGTCTCGATGCGAACACGCTGCTGATCTTCAGCAGCGACAACGGCCCCTGGATCCAGTCGCACGGACCGCCCGCCGGACATCCCGAACCCTGGCGCTGGGTCGGCGGCCAGACCGGCGGCCTGCGCGGTGCCAAGGGCACTGCCTACGAGGGCGGAGTGCGCGTGCCGCTGCTGCTGCGGCAGCCGGGAACGATCACAGCAGAGGTGCGCACCGATCCGGTCAGTCTCGTGGACATCTTTCCCACGCTGCTCGACGCCGCCGGCCTGCCCCTGCCGGGCGATCGGCGCATCGACGGACGCAACCTGCTCGGCAGCGCAGCCCTGCGACAGGAGCAACGGCGACCCGTCGAACAATGCGTCTACCGCATGTTCCACGCCGATACGGGCCTGTGGGGCACACGCCGACTGTGGTCGTACCGCAACGAGCGTTGGAAGCTCTTCTTCGACAACCAGGGCAATCCCACCGAGTGCTACGACCTGCTCGCCGATCCCGCGGAGACCACACCGCTTGCCAACAGCAGCTGGCTCAATGTGCTCGCGGACCGCGCGCGCCAATTCCATTGTCGGCTCGACGAGCTGCCGGTGACGCTGCCCGCCGGACCCAATCTCGCACTCGGCGCGCAGGCCTTCGCGAGCGCCTCGCAGGCCTGCAGCACGGCCGAGCTGTGTTGCGACGGACGCCCCTCCACGGGCTATGAGAGCCCCGGCACGGCGCAGGGCTGGCTGATGCTTGATCTGGGCGCGGTGCAGCCGCTGGCCGAATCCCAGCTCGCCTTCGGCGCGGCCTTCCCCACCCAGTACCGCCTCGAGCACTCGCTCGACGGTGTGCACTGGCAGACCTTCGCGGTGGAAAACGCAGGTCAGGGCGGTACGGTGCGCCACGGCCTCAGCGCACAGGCGCGCTTCGTGCGCCTGCAGGCCAGCAGCACCGCGGGCGGCGCTGGCCTGTGCGTGCTGGAATGGCGTCTGCTGGCGCGTCCCTCGGGCCCGGGCGGCGCCGGCGGCAGCGACAGCGTCGGCGGTTAGGAACCGCTGGCCGCACTAGGAATCGCACCGGGGAATTGCGCCCGGTAGCGCTCCCAGACGGCCTTGCCATCGCCTCCCTTGGCGCACTCCTCCACCAGCCAGCGCGTGCGCGCCGCGGCCCAAGGATCGCTGGCGGCATCGAGCTTGGCGGCGAGCGACTGGGCCCCGGCAAGCGCCTTGTCGAGCGTGCCGGCACTGAGCAGCTTCTCGATGCCGCGCAACCGTGTCTCGAGCTGACGCGCCTTGACCACGGCGCTCTCCTTGGCGCGCTTCTCGAGCTGTGCCTTGGATTCGAGGGCCGGCGGCAGCGGCGAGAAGTCGCGCACGATGCCTTCGAGCTGCTGCAGACCTTCCAGCATGCGCTTGGCGGCGAACTTGGTCTGCGCATCGTCGAGCAGCGCCTGCGCGGCCGCTTCCAGGCCGCTGAGCTTGCCGCGCGCGATTGCGACGCGCGGATGCTCGACGCCCAAGGCCGCGATCGGCGCGTAGAGCGCAATCGCGCCGGCGAGATCGCCCGCTGCGTAACGGGCCTGGGCCTGTTCGAGTTGTGCCTGTGCGGCCATGAGCTCGGCCAGCTTCGAGCGCTGGATCATGGTTTGCAGCGGCTCGTCGAGGTAACTGCCGTAGGCGGCCTTGTAGTCGGGATTGCCCTCCCACGCGACCAGTCCGTCGATGCCGATCAGCTTGGCGTGCGGCAGCTGCACCTTGTCGATGGCATAGGCCTTGTAGAGTCGCTGCGACCAGTCGTGCGAGATCGGCAGCGTGATGCCCTTCTCGGATGCGTAGGCCTGGACGGTCTCCGGCTTCTCGTTGGAGAGCAGCAGGATCGGAATGTCGAGATCCTTGGCGAGCTTCTGCCACTGCTCCACGGCGGGCAGCTGCGGCAGCGCGGCCTCCGAATACGTGCTCCAGAACAGCAGGATCACCGGCCAGCCCAGCAGCTGATCGAGATCACCGCTGCCCGCCGGCGTTCCGATCCAGCCATCGACTTCGAGCTTCGGCGGAGCCTGATTGAGGTAGTTCGCAAGACCCGGCTGCGCGCGCGTCACCGACATCGCGCCCGTGGCCTCGTCGATCACCGGAGCGCTCTTGCGGAAGCCCAGCTTGGCGCGGCGCGGCAGGCTCTCGTCGTACTCCAGCAGCCGGATCTCGCGGAAGTGCGCTTCGCCCAGGCCAGCCAGCAGGCCGAAATCGCCGCGCAGCTGCGCGCGCGAGTCGAACAGGTAGTCGATCACCGGCGCCTCGTTGAGGAACACCACCAGACGCGTGCCCGCGACATCGACGCGCAGACGGTTCCACTCGGGCTTGAGATCGACCTTGTTGCGCGTCAGCGGCTTACCTTCGGTCGAGCCCATCGAAGCAAGGTCGACATAGCCCTTGGGCAGCAGGCCCACCCCCTGAAAGCGTCCATCGGCCTTGCGGCCGAAGCACAGACCCGCGAGGCTCGAGCGCTCGCTGAGCTTGACCTCGGCCGAGAGCGACCAGTCGCCGGCCGGTTCCACATCGATGAACAGCCGCCGGAACGCGAACACATCGCTGGCCTTGGCGGCGCCGCCGGAGCCCGCTCCCGTGCTGGGGCCTTCCGGTTTGCCGGCGTTGTCGGAATCCGCGCGGATGTTCGCCACCAGCACGCCGTCCTGCACCG
This sequence comes from Planctomycetia bacterium, assembly GCA_005799545.1. Classification (GTDB taxonomy): domain Bacteria; phylum Planctomycetota; class UBA1135; order UBA1135; genus SYGM01. The sequence goes on from SYGM01000197.1 coordinate 7,654, forward strand.
TGAAGTCGCCTTCACCGCCGCCGTAGAAGCCCTTGAGGTCGCGCTCGTTGAAGATCAGGCGCCAGCTCTCGAGGCTGATGCCGCTCTTGTCGGAGATCTCGAAGTAGCGCGTCCGTGCGCGCTCGCTGGGCGGCTGCGCGGTTGCCGGCGCGCGCAAGACGCGCAGCGCCAGGCGCGCAAAGCCTCCCCTGTCGTAGTCATCCGCCAGCGTCACGGAGTCCGCGTGAAACTTCGTGCGCAGCTCCTGCAGACGCTTGGCGCTGGTGTCGAGCCGCGGGATGCGCGCGAGCGCCTGGGCGCGCTGGGCCTGCGTTTCTCCATCGGCGCTGCCGTCGAGAAAGCTCGGCGTCAGCACGCTGAGCCATTGGCGCAGCACGCCAGCGGCGCGATCGGTCTCCTTGTTCTTCTCCAGCGCCTCGGCCTGCTTCCACAGGACCGGCGGGAAGCCCGGATCGCGCGCCAGCGAACGAGCGTAGTACTCCACGGCGCGCGCGTAGTCCTTGAGCCGCATCTGCTGGTCGCCGCGCTCCTCGAAGCGCCGCGCGGCATCGAGCTGGCCCTTGTCGAAGGACTCGAGTTCGAAGATGTAGGCCTTGAAGCGCTGCTCGAACTGCTCCATCGTGGTGACGCCGGGCACGGCGGCGCGCGTCAGGAAGAATTCCGTGAAGCGCTCGAGGTGCTGATCGCTCGAGTATTCGCGGTAGTACTCGCGCATCAGCGGCCGGTAGATCAGGCGACCGGCCTCGTCCTCGGCGTTGTAGAGGTAGTAGACGATGCCCCAGCCCCAGGGATAGTAGACGCGGTAGTCATCGACCTTGCCCTCGATCACGCCGGGCAGCGTGTTCTTGCCGGCCTTGATGTCCTCCAGCAGCGGATAGAGCCGGTGGCTCGCGACGAGATTCCAGTCCAGCTTGCCGTTGGACAGCAGCTTGGTGCCCTCGAAGAAGCTCGCCATGCCTTCGTTGAGCCAGGCCGGCACCGACGGACCGCCGCACAGCGAGGTGAACTGGTGGCTCGCCTCGTGGAACAGGGTGTTGAGCAGATCGGCGAGGCCCGCCTCGCTGTTCTCGCCGCGGGGATCGTAGGTCACGACCGAAGTGCCGTCCCAGTGGCCCGCGGCCCAGTCGGTCGGCTGTCCGCCGATCGTCTTGTATTCCGCGGCGTTCCTGAAGATCCAGACATTCGCGATCGGGATGTCCGAACCATCGGTCTTGTAGTCGTGGAAGATGCGGTAGAAGACCTGCACCTGCTCCATCGCGTTGGCTGTGGTCTTCAGCACGCGGTAGCCGGCATTGGTCTTGACGCGGTAGTGCGGCGTGTCGAGCGTCCAGGCCTTGTCCCACTCGCGGTGCTTGGGATCCTCCTCGGCCACCCATTCCGGCGTCACCCCCGCCAACGGATCGGCGCCGCCGGTCTCGTCCTCGACCGCAAGCTCGTTGCCGCCTTCCTTTTGAATGCGCGCCAGGCCCAGCCCCAGCTCGGGATGCTCGGGATCGACGAACTGCGCCTCGCTGAGCATGGCACGGGCCGAGTGCCAGGAGATGTTGTCCATCTGCTCGCCCGCCAGCTTGAGCAGCCGCGTGACGTATTCGCGCCGCAGCGTGTCGAGGCGCTTGCGCAACGGGTCTTTTTCGCGCACGAACACCGCCAACTCAGCGGCGCGCGCCTGCAGTGACGCAGGCTTGATCTTGAGATGACGCCAGACCTCCAGAAAGCGTCCGGCATGGTCCAACGCCGCATCGAGGTTGCCGCTCGTGCTCTCGACGCGCACCAGCCCGGAGATCGCGCCCAGCGAGCGGGCATCGCGCTCCAGCACGCGCGCGTAGGCTGCGCGGGCCTCCGGGAGCTTGCCCTCGCGTTCCAGCGATTCGGCCTGCGCCTGCCAGCGGGCGGCGAAGTCGACCTCGGGGGCAGGCGGGGTGGCCTGCAGGGCCAGAAGAACCAGGATTGCAGCGATCATGGGCGCACCAGTTTCGCCCCTGCTCACGGATCCTGACAAGAGCAGATGCCGTAAGGCGTGCGTTGGACTATGCTCTCCCACCCTCGAACGATGTCCCAGCCCCTCACGATCCACTACCACCGCGACTTCGACGGCATGGTCTCCGCTGCCGTACTGGCGCGGGTGCTCTCCGAGCGCGAGCGCGGCGATATCTGCTGGAAGAGCGTCAACTACGATCAACGCGAGGACTGGCACAACTTCGAGGCCGGAGCGCGTTTCGGCATCGTGGATTTCCACTTCCACCCGCGCGCCGAGTACTGGTTCGACCACCATCCCACGACCTTCCTCAGCGAGGAGCTGCGGGCCAGGTACCTGGAGGCGCATGACACACCCAATGACCGCTGGGCCTGGGATGAGAACTCGCCCTCCTGCCCGCCGCTGATCCTCAAGCACGCCATCCGCCACTGGGGCTACCAGCCCGAGGCGCGCTTCCTCGAGATGGCGCGCTGGTCGGATGTGATCGACGCCGCGCGCTTTGAGTCCGTCGATCAGGCCATCTTCGGCGACGAGCCGGCCCTGCGCATCATGCGCGCGCTGACCGTGGCCCCCACGATCGACTGGGTCGACGAACTGGTCGGCGCCATGGTGCAAGCGGATCTCGCCGGCGTCGCCAACCGCGCCGATGTCGAGAAGGCCCACCAGCGCGCTTCGCGCAACCGCGACCGCGCGCTCGAGCAGTTCCCGCCCACCGTGGCCTGGAAGAAGGACAAGGTGCTGCTCTACGACGCCAGCTCCTCGCAGATCCGACGCGAGCGCTTCGCGCCCTTCTACCACCATCCCGACATCCACTACTCCGTGGGCGTGATCCCCACGCGCTCCGGCTTCCATGTCACGGCCGGTGAGAATCCCTGGAACTCGCCGCACAGCGTGGGCCTTGCGGGCGCGCACATCGGCAACCTGATGGAGCGCTACGGCGGCGGCGGACACCGCAGCGTCGGCGGAGCCAATCCGCACGATCTCCCCGCCGCGCGCAAGGTGGCGGCCGAGATCGCGGAGGAGCTGCGACGCGCCATCCTCGAGGCCCGGCCGCATGGAGCCGTCTGAGCCCGCCTCACTGCTCGCACTGAGCGGCGAACAGCTGCGCGAGCGCGTGGAAGCGCTCGGCGGCAAGGCCTTCCACGCCCGGATCCTGCGCGAGAACGTCGTCGCCAAGGGCCTGCTCGACTACGAGCAGATGAGTTCCCTGCCGAAGAGCCTGCGCGAAGAGCTCGCACGCACGCTCCCGATCCTTTCGGGCAGCGAGCTCGCGCGCAAGACCGCGCGCGACGGCACGACCAAGCTGCTGATCGGCTTTGCGCGCGGTGGCTCCCCGCGCGAGGTGCGCAGCGGCGTTCCGCTGGCACAGACCTATTCGCAGGCGAGCGTCGAGACCGTGCACATGCCCTCGCTCTACCTCGACGAAGAGGGCGAGCCGCAGGGCGGCGCGACGCTATGCGTCTCCACGCAGGTGGGCTGCCCGATCGGCTGCCCTTTCTGCGCCTCCGGCCAGCTGGGACTGATGCGCAATCTCGCGGCGCACGAGATCCTCGAGCAGTACATCCGCGGACGCGCGCTCGGTGCGCTCGCCCGCTCGGTCGTTATGGGCATGGGCGAACCGCTGCTCAATCAGGCCAATCTACTCAGCGCGCTCGATGCGGTGCACGACGAGATGGGCATCGGCGCGCGCAAGATCACGGTCTCGACCGTCGGCCAACCCGAGCGACTGCGACAGTTGGCTCCGAAGAAGCCGCGCTTCCAGCTGGCGATCTCGCTGCACACGCCCGACCAGGAGCAGCGTGACGAGCTGGTGCCGGCAATGAAAGGCGTTCCGATCGAGGAAGTGCTCGCCGCCGGGGATGATTGGTTTGAAAAGACCGGGCGTGAAGTGACCTACGAATACGTGCTGCTCGGCGGAACCAACGATTCCGGCGGCCACGCACAGCGACTCCTCCAGCGCCTGCGCTCGCGGCGCGCGGTGGTCAACCTGATCCCCTACAACCCGGTCGAGGAAGGCCCCTATCGCAGGCCGGAGAAGCCGGAGGTCGAGCGCTTCCGTCAGACGCTGCTCGACGGCGGGCTCGTGGCGACGGTGCGCTGGTCACGCGGGCTGGAGGGCGATGCGGCCTGCGGTCAATTGCGTCTGCGCAAGAGCGCGGCGGCTGTGCGGGGTGAGTCAATGCAGGGCGAGCCTGCTCAGGGCGAGACGATGCAGGGCGAGCAGAGGCGCGTCTAGCGCGGACGATTTGATTCGAGCGTGACAGAGGCCAGCGTTCGAATGCGGGCGCCAAGTTCCGGCGCCAGCTTGCCGAAGGTGGCAGAACCATCCTGCGTGCCGGTGACCTTGTCCGTCGGGGATGGAGAGTCCCCATAGCATGGATGCCGGCATCCATGTTTGCGCTGATGCCTGCGAGTTCTCTCGCGCCAGGGACTCGAAGCCCTGGCGGAAAAGCTCAACTGCCCTTCGGCAGCGCCTTTTCCACGCAATTCAGCGCGTGCTCGACTTCCGATTCCGTGACGACCAGCGGCAGACGGAAGCGAATCGAGGACACACCGCAGGACAGCGCCAGCAATCCCGCCTCGCGGAACTTCTGTATCGCGTCATTGCGCGCCTGCGGCGTCGGCAGCGTGAAGGCCTGCAGGGATCCGATCCCGCGCACCGACTGCATCGAGGGCCGCGTGCGCGCGATCTCGCGCAGTCCTTGCTGGAAGCGTGCACCCCGGGCCGCCACATTGTCGGCGAGCTTTTCCTGGACGATCAGCTCGATGATCCGACGCGAGCGCACCATGTCCGTCAGGCTGCCGCCCCAGGTCGAGTTGATGCGGCTGGGCTTGTGGAAGACATTCTCCTCCACCTCGTCGATGCGGCGATTGGAGTAGAAGCCGCAGACCTGCGCCTTCTTGCCGAAGGCTACCAGATCCGGCGCGACGCCGTAGTGCTGCCAGATCCAGGGCTTGCCGGAGCCGAAGAAGCCCGTCTGCACTTCGTCGAAGATCAGCAGGGCTTCGTTTTCATCCGCAAAGCGCCGCAGCGTCTGCAGGAATTCCTTGCGGAAGTGGTTGTCGCCGCCTTCGCTCTGCATCGGCTCGATCAGGATCGCGGCGATGCGGCCCTTGAACTTCAGGAAGGCCTCTTCGATCTCGCGCACGGCGCGCGCTTCCTCGGCGAGGATGTCGTTCGCAGCGCAGCCCTCCGCATCGAAGACGATGGCCGGATTGTGAATGCGGGGCCAGTCAAACTTGGGGAACAGCGCGGTCTTGTCGGGCACGGTGTTGGTCACCGAGAGCGTGTAGCCCGAGCGGCCGTGGAAGGCCTGCCGGAAGTGCAGGATGACGAGGCTCGCGCCGTCGTCAGTGATCTTCGAAAGCCCGATCTTGCGCGCCTTCCAGTCGAAGGCGGCCTTCATCGCGTTCTCCACGGCGAGCGCCCCGCCGCTGATCCAGAAGTGGTAGGGATAGCCCTGAGGGGTGACGTGCGTCGCGAAGGTGCGCACGAAGTCCGCCATCTGAGTCGTGTACAGATCCGAGTTGGACGGGTTGTGGATCGCGCAGCGGACGATTTCCTCGACGAAGCGCGGCTCGCGCATGCCGGGGTGGTTGTAGCCGATCGGCCAGGCGGCGAAGCAGGTGAAGAAGTCGAGGTACTCGCGCCCTGCCCGGGAGTCATGCAGCCAGGAACCGTGACTGCGGTCGAGATCCAGCACGAACGGGAAGCCGTCGGCGAGTTGGTGGGATTTCAGGACCTCGTGTACTTGTGTGGGCTGGATCATGGGCAGAATAAAGGGCTCCGCGGGTACCTTTTTCGGTCAGCGGAGCCCTCGAGTGTAGTCGATTGGCGGGGGCGCTCCCACCCCCGCCCGGATGCGGGAAAAAGCCCGTGGTTCAGGCCTTTTTCTGGCCCACCACGCGGTTCATCTGCTTGACCACGAGGAAGATCACGAAGGCCACGATCACGAAATCGAGGACCGTGTTGATGAAGGCACCGTAGCGGATCACCGGATCGCCGAGCTTGGTGGCCTCATCGAGCGTCTTGGCGGCGCTGTCGGCCTTGAGGTTGAGGAACAGTTGCGAGAAGTCTGCGTTGCCCATCATCATGCCGATCGGCGGCATGATGATGTCGTTGGTGAAGGAGGTCACGATCTTGCCGAAGGCTCCGCCGATGATCACACCGACCGCCATGTCGACCACGTTGCCCTTGACGGCAAACTCCTTGAATTCCTGCATCATTCCCATGGGCTGAATCTCCTTCGTTTGTGCGCTTGAGGGGGGGGGCGGATGGCATCCGCGGGAAACACGAACAGTGGGGAAGAGTCTAGCAATCCCCGACGCACAAGTCCTCATGAACGGCCCGCGCGGCGAGTCGCTGCTCGCAGACCTGCGCGGTGGCCGCGAGGGTCTGCGGATCGGCGGAGCGCACGCGCAGCAGGCACAGCAGCGGCGCGGGACGCGTCTGGCTCGCGATGCGCGTGCGCGGGTCGACTTCGGTGAAGAGCAATCCGTGCGGAGCGTCGACGAGCAGCGTGGAGCCTTCATCCAAGCCCACTTTGCGGGCCCGCTCAAGGAACTCGTATTGTCCGGAGTCCCAGCGCGGCTCGCTCACGTGAGCCGCCAGCAACGACTCGCACTCGGCCAGCAACCGTTCGGTGAAGCGCGAGAAGACGCGCTCATCGATGTGCGCGCGGCGCACCGCACGCACGCTCTGTCCCAGATCGCCGTACTGCCCGAAGGTGCAGGCCGCAAGTGCCTGCGCGTGCGCGTGCAGATCATCCGCAGCGTGGATCAGGCTCACGGCGGCTTCCATGGGATGACAGACCAGACGCGGATCGGCGGGCAGGCGCTGCGCGTGGCAGCGGCGCAGCCAGACCGAGACGCGCGTGTACTGCGGATCGGCAAGCTCGCGCCGCAGCCATTCCTGAGGAGCCCACTCCACGGTCAGACAGTCCGGCGCCAGTGAGGCAGGCAGTGAAGCAGGCAGTGAGGGATGGGCGCCGCGCTCGGTGAGCACGAGCACGCGCTCGCCCGCCTGCTGCGCAGCCTGCAGTTGCGGCTGCCAGTGCTCCGACGGACAGTGTCCGCTGACATAGAACAGCTGCCGCGGGGCGCGGGCGCAGCCCGCTTTCCAGGCCGCGATGGAGTTGCCTGCATTCCCGGATGCCATGCGCGTATGCTAACGGGTCCATGAGCGAGCAAGCACGAGCCGACCTGCGGATGCATCGCCACCTGCGCCTCGTGCGCAAGGGGGACTTTGAGCGCGTCTACAAGCAGGGAACGCGGGCGCGCGGTGGCGCACTGCTGGTGGTCGCGGCTCCCAATGCGCTCCCCCATCCGCGCCTGGGACTCTCCGTCGGCCGCTCGATCTGGAAAGAGGCCGTGCGGCGCAACCGCATCCGGCGCGTCTTCCGCGAAGCCTTCCGGCTCGAGCAGCACAGCCTTCCGTCAGGTTTCGACCTGATCCTGATCCCCGCCCGGCCCAAGTTGGATCCGGTGCTCGCGGAGGTGCGCAGCGAGCTGGTGCAGCTCGCTCGCAAGGCCGCCAGCGCCAAGCCGCGACCGCGCAAGCCCTGATGCGCCTCCTGCGAGAACTTTTCCTGCTGCCCGTGCGGGCCTATCGGCGCTGGATCTCACCGCTCAAGCCACCGTCCTGCCGCTTCCTGCCGACTTGCAGCCAATACATGCTCGAAGCCGTGCGCGAGCACGGTATCCTGCGCGGCTCGTGCCTGTCCGCCTGGCGCATCCTGCGCTGCCAGCCGTTCTGCAAGGGCGGACACGACCCCGTTCCACCCCGCAAGACATGAAGAACCAAGCTGTACTCTGCCTGCTGCTCCCTTCCGTTCTGACGGGCTGCTCCGGATTGGGCAGCTCCGACCGGGAATCGCCGCCGCTCGGCGGCGCGGAGCCGGCGCATGAGCTGATCCAGCCGGGCGAGCAGCACTTCGCCGGCCTGTGGAAGCTGACGCGCGGCGTGGAGAACGCGGCGGAGGGCTACTGGAGCTTCGGCGGCGACCGCGTGATCCTGCAATCGGAAGGACGCGACAAGGGAGCGTGCGATCGCATCTTCGTGCTCGAGCGCGATGGCAAGCTGCAGCAGATCTCCAACGGCCAGGGCGTCACGACCTGCGCCTACTTCATGCCCGAGGATCGGGAGGTGCTCTACGCCTCGACGCACGCGTGGATGAAGGACTGTCCGCCGCGCGCGGACATGAGCCGCGGCTATGTCTGGTCGATCCATCCCGAGTACGACATCTATGTGCGCGACCTCGCCAGCGGTGCCGAGCGCGCTCTGACGACGAACTACGGCTACGACGCGGAAGCCACCGTCGCGCCCGAGGGGGACCGCATCGTCTTCACTTCGACGCGCTCGGGCGATCTGGAACTATGGACCTGTGCCCTCGATGGCTCCGATCTGCGGCAGGTGACGAACGCGCTGGGCTACGACGGCGGCGCGTTCTTCAGCCACGACGGCGACTGGATCGTCTTCCGCTCCACCTCGTTCACGCCCGGCAAGGAAGAGTCCGAGATGGCGGACTACAAGCAACTGCTGGCGCAGTGGCTCGTGCGTCCCTCGCGCATGGAGATCATGCTGATTCGCCCCGACGGCAGCGAGCGCCGCCAGCTGACCCATCTGGGTCGTGCCAGCTTCGCGCCCTTCTTCCATCCCGAGGATGACCGCGTGATCTTCTCCACCAACGCCTTCGACCCCACGCGCGAAGGCCGCGACTTCGATCTTGCCAGCGTGCCGGTCGAAGGCGGAGCACCTGAGCGCATCACGCACTTTGCGGGCTTTGACGGCTTCCCGATGTTCTCGCCGGACGGCAAGTGGCTGGTGTTCGCCTCCAACCGCGGCGGAACGCACGCCCGCGAGACGAACCTGTTCGTCGCGCGCTGGAAGGATTGATCTCCGGCAGCCGCTACTGCACGAGCGCGCCGCGCATCGCCAGCGTCACGCGCACCTCGGCCTGCTTCCCGTCGCGCAGGTATTTCACCGGCACGACATCGCCCGGCTTGTAGCGCTGCAGCGCGTAGACCATGTCGCTGACCGTGGAGAGTTCCACGTCGCCGATCCACTGCAGCACATCTCCGGCGAGGAAGCCCGCGCGCTCGGCGGGGCTGCCCTTGGAGGTACCGTCGATCAGGACGCCCTTCTCGCCGTAGGTGTAGTTGGGAACCGAGCCGAACCAGGCACGGAAACCGCCCTCACCGCGCTCGCGGCCCGCTTCGATCGCAGGCTGCACGAACGCGACGCGCTCGCGGCCGGCAAGTTCGCGAGCGAGCAAGGTCGTCAGCACGGCGACCTTGGCGGCACCGTCAGCCTCGAAGCGTTCCGTGTCATCGCTGGGCTTGTGATAGTCGGTGTGCAGGCCGCTGAAAAGGTGCAGTGCGGGCACCTGACGCTTGAGGAAGCTCTGGTGGTCGCTGGAACCACCCATCGCGCCACCTTGCGTGCTCACGGCGAGCTCAAGTCCAGCCTGCGGACCCACGCGCGCGAGCAGTTCCGGGAAGCCCTGGCCTGTTCCCGCACCGAGCACCTGAAGCTTGCCCGAGCCTGCACGCCCGACCATGTCGAGATTGAGTTTGGCGACGATGCGCTGACGGGCGAATTCGGGCGAAGCCGCCCAACGCTCACTGCCGATGAGTCCGAGTTCCTCACCCGACCAGAGCGCGAAGATCACATCACAATCAGGCTGCGGACCGGCTGACAGCGCGCGCGCGACCTCGAGCACGACGGCTGTGCCGCTGGCGTTGTCGTCCGCTCCGTTGTGGATCTCGCCGGTCTTGTCCGGTGCAAGTGAGCCATCGCCACCATGGCCGAGGTGGTCGTAGTGGGCTCCGATGACGAGTGCGCGCGAGGAGTCGCGTCCCTTGAGCCGACCGAGCACATTGCGCGCCGGGCCCTCTCCTCGGCGCACGTCCGCATGCAGCTCGAGGGTGCCGGCAGCAGGTGGAGCACTTTCGATCACCGGGTACAGACGCCGCGTCGCATCCTCCGAGAGCGCCAGCGCGGGAATGCCCGCGCGCGCGCTGCTGGCCGCATCAAAGGCCGGCAGGGCCGGTCCTTCGGCCGGCGTCAGTAGCACGGCGGCCTTGGCGCCGCGGCGCTTGGCGTTCATCACCTTGGTGAAGGCGCTGCTTGCGGCAAACAGCGGCTCGACTCCCCCGCCGTGCGGGCTCGCTTCCTTGGGCGGGGCCTTGGCGGCGGCCGCGGTGGCAGCCGCTTCGGCATCGGGCGGAGTGCCGCGCAGGATCAGCGCAACCTTGCCCGTGAGCTCCAGTCCTTCGAAGTCGTTGCGTCCGAGCGCTTCGCTCTCGATGCCGTAACCGCAGAAGACCGTTTCGCCTGTGAACCGGCCGCCCTCCGAGCAGTACAGGGGCGCGATGTCGGCGGGAGCATCGATGCGCGTGGCCTCAGTGCTGAGGAACGAGCCGCCGCCATCGGCAGCCTGCAGCGGCACGGAAAAGTCATGGAACCAGCCCTGCGTGCCCGCGGGGGAAAGACCGATCGCCTCCAAGCGGGCCGCGAGCCAGTCAGCGCTTTCGAGGCCGGCGGGCGTGCCCGCCCGTCGCCCCATGCGCGCATCGTCCGCGAGCCAGCGCACGTCCTCGAGCAGCCGCTGCTCGGCGGCACTTGCAGAAGCGGTGCTTGCGGAGACCGCGGGCCCGGCGGTGGGCGAAGAAGTCTGGCAGGCCCCGAGCAGAGCCAGAACGGGCAGGCAGGTCAGAAGTCGGTATTGCATGACGGTTGAGGCTGGAAAGGATAGCAAGACAGCGCGCGCGGACGGGATTAGACTCTTCCCCGATGCATCTGCAGGTGCTTTCTTCCGGCAGCGAGGGCAATTCGACGCTGGTGCGCGGCGGCGACTGCACGCTGCTGGTGGATGCCGGCCTGCCGCGCATCGCCCTTGAGGAGCGCTTTGCCGCAGCAGGCCTGGGCCACGAACCGTTCGACCATGTGCTGGTGACGCATGGGCATCTGGACCATGCCCGCAGCGTGGGACTCGTCGCGCGCCGCTCGCGCGCCACGCTGCACGCCGCCGATGCCCAGCTCTCGCACCCTTGGGCAAAGCGCGCCAAGCAACTCGCGTCCCTGCGCGTCGATGCGCGCTTCGAGCTCCAAGCGCGCTCCCATCAGGATGCGATCGAAGTCGAATCCGTGCTGCTACCCCATGACTGCGATCCCACGGTTGCGTTCGCCTTTCTGCACGGCGGGCGCAAGGCCGTGATCCTGACGGACATGGGACGGCCCGATCCGGACATCGCCAAGCGCCTGCACGATCCGCATGTGCTGGTGCTGGAGTTCAATTGGGATCCCGAGCGCATGCGCTGCGGCCCCTATCCGCCGATGCTGCAGCGCCGCATCACGGGCGGCCGCGGGCACCTTTCCAATGAACAAGCCGGCCTGATGCTGGAGCGTCTGGCGGGCCCCAACCTGCACACGCTGCTGATCGCCCACATCTCGCAAAAAACCAACCTGCCTCAGCTGGCTCTGGAGTGCGCGCAGCGCACGCTCCAGCGGCTGGGTCTTCACCATGTTCGCGTGCTGCTCACCGAGCAGCACAGGATCCTGCCTGCCATCGAAGTCTGACCTGCCATGATCCACGCTTACCTGCTTGTCATGCTCCCGGCCCTATCCGCTTCTCAGGGATCCGCACAGGACCTGAGTGCGCAATTCGAGCTCGATGCACGCCTCGAAGCGCGCCTGTGGGCGGAATCGCCGCAGCTCTACAACCCCACGGCGATCGATGTCGATGCACGCGGCCGGATCTGGGTCGCAGAAGCGGTCAACTATCGCCAGTGGAACGGCCGCAACCCCGGCAAGCACTTTGACGAGGGCGACCGCATCGTGATCCTCGAGGACAAGGACGGGGACGGCTTTGCCGAGAGCTCCAAGGTCTTTGCGCAGGAAAAGGGGCTGGTTTCCCCGCTGGGCATCTGCGTCATCGACAACCGCGTGCTGGTCTCCTGCTCGCCGGATGCGATCCTGTACACCGACACGGACGGTGATGACGTCGCGGACAAGCGCGAGGTATTCCTCAGCGGCTTCGGCGGGCCCAACCACGATCACGGCCTGCACAGCTTCGTGGTCGGCCCCGACGGCGAGTGGTACTTCAACACCGGCAACGCAGGACCGCATCTGGTGCAGGATGCCAGCGGCTGGAATCTGCGCTCGGGCTCGCTCTACCGCGACGGAGGCGAGTTCGCAGCCGACAACAGGCCCGGGCTGGTTTCGGATGACAACCGCGTCTATGTGGGCGGACTGGCACTGCGCGTGGGATCGAACGGCTCCCCGCTGCGTGTGCTGGCGCACAATTTCCGCAACAACTACGAGCTCGCGCTCGATTCCTACGGCAACTTCTATCAGTCCGACAACGATGACGACGGCAATCAGGGCTGCCGTACGATGTGGGTCATGGAGGGTGGCAACTACGGCTACTTCTCCGCGGATGGATCGCGCTACTGGAACAGCGACCGGCGGCCCGGCCAAAGCGTGCCCAGCGCGCACTGGCACCAGGAGGATCCCGGAGTGCTGCCCGCCGGTTGCATCAACGGTGCCGGCGGCCCCACCGGTGTCGCCGTCTACGAAAACGGACTGCTGCCCGCGGACTTCAGCGGTCTGGTGCTCAACTGCGATGCCGGTCGCAATGTGGTCTACGCGCATCGCCCCACGGCCAACGGAGCCGGTTGGGACATGCAGAGTGGCGCGCTGATCGCCGCACGCATGGGCACGGGCAACGAGCGCGAGCGCTGGTTCCGCCCCTCAGATGTCTGCGTCGGCACCGATGGCGCCGTGTATGTCGCCGACTGGTACGACCCGGGTGTCGGCGGACATGCTGCGGGCGACCGGGAAGCGTACGGCCGCATCCTGCGCATCGCGCCCAAGGGCGACCGCACGCGCGCGCCCGCAGTGAACACGGCCACGCTCGAGGGCGCGCTCGCCGCACTGGCTTCCCCCGCCGTGCAGGTGCGCGGTCAGGCCCGCGCGCGCATTGTGCGCGAGGGAGCCGCGGCGCTGGAGCCGCTGCGCCGCTGGATGGAAGGCAAGGATCCGGTGCTGACGGCACGCGGCATCTGGATCGCCGCCGTGCTGTCGCCCGAAGGCCTCGCCGCCGCGCTGCAGTACCTCAAGTCCTCGGACCCCAACCTGCGCATCACGGCACTGCGCGCCTGGCGTCATGTCTACGAGCTCTCGCGTCGCACGCAGACGGATCCTCCGGCGCGGCTGTTCGAGGATCCCAACCAGCTCAGCGAGCAGCATCCCATGGTGCTGCGCGAGCTGGCGCTGGCCATGCGCTGGAACATCGACAAGAGCGGCCGCTGGCGCGCGTTCCACGGTCTGGATGTGCGCAAGCTGCTCGATGGCTGGGATGGCCGCGATCCGTGGATGCTTGAGGCGCTGGCTCAGGCTTACAACGAGCTGCCGGAGATGTTCTACACGCAGCGCAGCGCAGAGGAGAAGGATCCGCTGCGCTGGACGGATCGCACGGCGCGTCTGGCGTGGCGCATTCGCCCGCCGGAATTGGTCGCGGACTTCACCGCTCGCGCCATGAGCGCCGAGCTCTCCAAGGAGCAGCGCAATCTGGCGATCGAGAGCCTTGCGTTTTTGAAGGTCCGCGCAGCAGCCGAAGCGATGCTGACGATTGCACTGGGCGGTCCGGAGGACCTGAGACCGCTGGCGCGCTGGTGGGTTCAGCACCGCTCCACCAATGACTGGGCTGACTACAACCTCGCCGAGCAGCTCAAGCCGCGGGGTGGCGGAGATGCGACGCGCGTGTGGGCCAGCGGCCGACTGCGCGAGGGCGTGGAGGCCTTCGATCTCGATGTCCGCGGCGCGGTTCGCACGCATCTCGTGGCGCTGCCGGGTGGCAGCAATTCCTGCGACTGGGTGGATTGGCTGGATCTCAGCGTGCTTGACGAGAACGGCAAGGCCTTGCCCTTCAGCCTCGGCGGCCATGAATCCGCAAGCACCGAGTGGGGCAGCGTGCAGGTGGGCAAGAACTGCAACGGCGGCCCGCTGCGCGTCGGCGAGCAGCGTTACACAAGCGGCATCGGCACACACGCGGAGAGCCGCATCGTGTACGCGCTGCCGAAGGGTGCTGCGCGACTGGTCGGTCTGGTCGGCATGGATCACGGCGGCACCGCGCAGCGCAACGGCGACGGCGTCGAGTTCGAGATCCTGCTGGAGCGGCCGGTCGACAAGGCGGCCGAGAAGGCTCGTCTGGAACTGCTGACGCGCGCCGATGCCGACCCCAAGGTGCTCGAGGCTGCTGTACGGCACTTCGCCGCGAGCAGCGAGGGCGGCATGCTGCTGGTGCGCATGGCGCAGCAGCAGCAGCTCAGCGCGGCGGCCCGCGCACTGGCGGCGACGCAGATCGAGCAGTGCCCCGATCTGGCGGTGCGGGCGCTCGCCCGTGCGCAGTTCCCGGCCGCATCCGATGCGCCCGGCAGCGAGCGCAAGTCCTCGGTGCTGGCGCTGCAGGGCGACGCGCGCAACGGGCAGAAGCTGTTCTTCGGCGAGCGAGCACGCTGCTACAGCTGTCACCGCTTCTACGAGCGTGGCGGCGAGATCGGCCCCGATCTCAGCGCCGTGGCACTCAAGTACGGTCGCGGTGAGTTGCTGGAGTCGATCCTCAACCCCAGCGCCGCGATCGCCTTCGGCTACGACGCCTGGATGGTCGAGACCACGGACGGATCTCTCTACACGGGCTTCATCACCTCGGACAACGGCAAGCAGCTGGTGCTCAAGGACACGACCGGACGCCTGGAGGTGCTTCCGAGCGCCGAAGTGGAGACAAAGACCAAGCAGAAGCTTTCCGTGATGCCCGACAACGCAGCCATGGGTCTAAGCGAGCAGGAACTGGCGGATCTGCTGGAGTTCCTGCGCAGCAATCCGCGCGTGCCGGGACGCCGGCTCTCGGAGCAGGCGCTGTTCAACGGACAGGACTTCACGGGCTGGACCTTCCACAGCGACACGCAGGGCGCGAAGCTCGAAGAGGTCTTCACCATCGAGAACAGCGTGCTGGTCTGCAAGGGCAACCCGATCGGCTACCTTCGCACGACCGAGGACTACACGAACTTCGAGCTCAGCCTGGAATGGCGTCATGACCCGCGCTTCTCACCCGGGAACTCCGGCGTGCTGATGCGGATGCACGGTGCCGACAAGGTCTGGCCGAAGAGCATCGAGGCACAGCTGCAGCACCGCAATGCCGGCGACATCTGGAACATCGACGAGTTCCCGATGCAGACCGAAGCGAGCCGCACCGAGGGCCGGTGGACCGGCAAGGCACAGCCGTGCAACGAAAAACCGTTGGGCGAGTGGAACCGCTACGACATCACGCTCGATGGCGGAGAGTTGCGCCTGTATGTCAACGGTGAACTCCAGAACGCCGCGCATTGGTGCGAGGAGCTCCCCGGCAAGATCTGCCTGCAGAGCGAGGGTGCCGTGATCCAATTCAGGAACATCCGCATCCGGAAAATCGAGCGCGACTAGCGTGCGCAGGAAGTCTGCGCACGCTGGAAAGGCACGGGTCCGACCATTATACTTTCGCGCGCCGATTCGCGCTTTGCGGATCGGTTCTCCCCCATTTTCGAATCGCACACACCGCACCATGAAGAAGTCCGTCCTCGCCTGCGCCCTCGCGCTCAGCGTTTTCGCCACCGGCTGCCTCGGCCCCAACAAGACCTTCCAGGGCCTGCGTGACTGGAACACCACCGCCACGGAGAACAAGTGGGTCAACGAGGGCATCTTCCTCGGCCTGAACATCATCCCGGTCTACGGGCTGTGCTACCTGGCTGACCTGGTGGTCTTCAACTCGATCGAGTTCTGGAACGGCGAGAAGAAGTGATCCACGCCGGAACGCCTCAGGTCTGATCCATTCAGCCCTGAGCTCTGCCAGCGGCCGTGCTCGCCCCGCGAGCGCGGCCGCTCGGCTTGGCATAGGGCAGGGCGGACCAGCGCACGATGGCCCAAAGTGCGATGAAGGCGTCCTTGAGTCCGATCTTCTTCCCTTCGCTGTAGTCGCGACCTGCATACGAGATCGGCACCTCGTAGACGCGCACCCGCAGGCGTGCGATCTTGGCTGTCAACTCGGGCTCCACGGCGAAGGTGCGCGAGCGGATCTCGATGCGTTCCACCACATCGCGGCGCATGACCTTGTAACAGGTTTCCATGTCCGTGAGGTTGAGGTTGGTGAACATGTTGCTCGCCAGCGTCAGCATGCGGTTGCCCACGTAGTGCCAGAACAGATGCACGCGGGCATAGGCACCGCCGAGAAAGCGGCTGCCGTAGACCACATCGGCCTTGCCTTCGAGGATCGGCCTCAGCAGCGCGGCGTAGTCGTTCGGGTCGTACTCCAGATCGGCATCCTGAATGATCACCACATCGCCCTGCACCTCGCGGAAGCCGCTCGAGAGCGCTGCACCCTTGCCGCGGTTGCGCTCATGGTACAGACAGCGCACCTGCGGATGCTCCCGCTGCAGTTCCGCCATGATCTCGCGGGAGCGGTCACGCGAGCCGTCATCCACGAGCAGCAGTTCCTTCTCGAAGGGGGTCGCCAGCACGCGCTCGACGATCGCGCGCAGCGTGGCCTCCTCGTTGTAGACCGGGATGACGATCGAGAGCTTCAAGGCTTGCGCGCTTCCGGAAGTCGATCGCCGCCGAACAAGGCGTTGAGGTCGTACAGTTCGCTGAGGCCCTGCTGCAGCTCCATGTAGCCTTTCTCCCCCTCGATGCACCAGTGCGGCTTGAGGAACAGGGCGAAGATCTCCGCATCACTGCGGCGCCGGCGGGCCTGCACCGCAGCCCGGCGCCGTTGCCAGTGCGGATAATTGCCCAACAGGTCATTGATCGCCAGCAGGTCCGCCATGCCCACCCGGCGCACCTCGATCTTCTCCTCGAAGGCCGCCTGACGGGCCTTCTCGAGCAGCTTCATGACGCCGCCGCGCGCAGGATCCTCGGCATGTTCGATGCGGAAGCTCTTGTCCTCGTGCACGCCCATCATCATCCAGGTGCGGCGCACCGCGAGCGCCAGCATCGGCGCCAGAATGCGCTTGAGGTTCTCCTCGTCGTAGTTCTTGAAGCAGGCCAGCAGCGGGTTGCGCACCTGGATCAGGCGCACCATCTCCATCGGCAGACGCCGCGAAGTCGCCGAGTGGTGGTGCCAGCACTCCGAGGAGGGCACATAGTGGCACTCATGGCCCTGCACCCACAGCCGCCAGCCCAGATCGACATCTTCGTAGTAGGCGAAGAACTCATCATCAAAGCCCCCCGCCTCGAAGTAGACGCGCGCGTCGATTGCCATCGCGCCGCCGCATGGAAACAGCGTCTTGCGCGGGATGTCGAAGTGGGCACTCGGCAGCTCATCGATGCCTACCTGAATGCCCAGGCCGTGGAAGTTCATTGCGCCGCCGGCGGAGTTGAGCACCTTCCCGTCCCACGAGTACATCTTGGAAGTCGTGGCCTGACACTCCCCGCGCACCAGCGGGGCGACGAGCTCGCGCAGCCAGTCAGCGGCGACGCGCATGTCGTTGTTGAGGAACACCAGCACCTGCGCATCGCGCGCCTCGCGGGCGCCCTGATTGCAGCCGGCGGCAAAGCCGACATTGCGATCGTTGACGAACAGCCGCACCCAGCCGTGGCGGGAGCGCATCTCCTCCACCGAGCCGTCGCTGGATCCGTTGTCGACGAGGATCACCTCCAGGCGATCCTTCGGATAGTTCAGTGCGGACAACGACTCGAAGCAGCCCTGCAGGTGGTGTTTGCCGTTGAGGTTCAGGATCACGATGCTGACGCGCGGCAGCTGTTCGTCCGTCACCGGGCCGCCCGGTCGAACCTGCAATTCGTAGGGAAATCCGCCGGAAGAGGCCGGGGGGACCGGGGGGGGCTTGGGCTTGCCGAACAGGCGATTCAGAAATCCGCTCACGCAGTGCTCCCGGGCACGGTCAACAGGCGAAGGCTCGACAACCGGGCATGCACGCCGGGCTGCGGCAGGGGTTCGATGCGCAGCGTCTGCGCCTCGTGTGACAGGTTCAGCTCCAGGCGGGTCTCCAGCTCGCCGTCATGGCCGCCGGAAGTCTGCAGGACTCCGCGTCCCGCCTCGACACCATCGACCAGCACGCGCACGCCCAGCCCCAGTTGCCGCTCGGCAGCCAGCGCAAACTGGCTCACGATCAGCGTACGCAGGCCACCGCCCGCGCCACCGCCCGCGCCATCGAGCGCGTATTCGGCCGCCGAACCGGGGCGCAACAGCAGATAGCTGGCACCCTGTTCCTCGGCTCCGGCTTCGCGCCGCAGGCTCTGCTTGCCGGTGCGCTCCCAGATCAGGCGAGGGCGCGCGGCACGCGGACCGAAAGCGCTCTTCCTCGCGCACAGGCCGCGGTAGCGGAACTCCATGGTCGCCGCATCGTCCTCGATGGACTTGATGGGCGGGAAATCGCGACTGAGGTGTCCGAGCAGCTCCGGCTCATTCGCGAGCCGACGCAGCACGCGCGCGAGATCCTGCGCATCGCCGACCTCGAAGTGCAGACCGTCGATGCCGTCGCGGACGAACTCGGCCATTCCGCCGATGTTGCTGGCGATCACGGGTGTGCCGAAGATGTGCGCCTCGTGAATCGTCAGCGGTGAGTTCTCCCACCAGATCGAGGGCACGATCAGCGCGTCGAGGCCCGCATAGACTTCCGCGATGCGTGCGTTGTCAAAGCGCCCGTGGAAGTGCACATGCTCGGGAGCAAGTCGTCGGAGCTCGGCATGGTGCGGGTCGTTGTCCGGCTTGAAGTCGCCGTGCACATGCAATTCAAAATGCGCCGGATCGAGTTCCTGCATCGCACGCACGAGCACCTCGCCGCCCTTGTACCAGACCAGCGAGCCTACGAAACCCAGGCGCAGCTTGCCGTTGCCGGAGGGCCGCTTGGCGAGTGCCCCTGCCTCGCCCACGCGCAGTCCGTTGTCGGAGAACAGCGTGGTGTGCGCGGGCATGCCGGCCTTGTCGATCAGGACCTTGCGCAGAAAACGGCTCGGGGAGATGCGCAGATCCGCCGCCTTGTAGGCACCGCTCACGAAGGGCCGGCGCGCACGCAGGTCGCTGATGCCTTCCCAGCGACGGCGCAGGCCTTCGGGCAGCATGCGCCCCTTGCCGATGCCCTTCTCCAGCGCATCGAGGAACGGACCCGTCGCGTGCCCGGTCGCCTTGAGCCTGGGGATCTGATCAAGGCTCTGCTCCTTGATGCACAGGAAGCAGCCTGCGTCCATCCCGTCCTCGCAACGCACGCCATCGGGGCGTATCAGCTGCACGCGCGGACACAGCGCCCAATAGTCGTGGCAGGTCAGCACGGTCGGCAGATCGAGCTCGCGCGCCACTTCCACCAGACCCGCTGAGAGATGGATCAGGTGCTGGAAGTGCACGAGATCCGGCTTCTCAGCCAACAACAGTCGAGCGAAGGCAGCCTCCGCTCCGGCATGGCGGTAGCTGTCGGCAAGCCGCACATCGGGCTCGCGCCGCAGCATGCGCAGCACGCGCAGGCCTTCGAATTGCTCTTCGCGGATTCCGAAATCCGGCCCTTCGCCACGCGCCGTACGGGCGAGCACGAGCACATCGTGGCCGCGCGCCTGCATCTGCCGCGCCAGGTTGAGCGTGTAGATCTCGGTGCCCGCCCAGGTTTCGGGCGGAAATCCATGCACCACATACAGCAGCTTGAGCCGCGAGCGCTCAAGCACGCGCGTCGGCCCGTGGCGCACCTCACTCAGGCCGCCTTCGTGCAGGCCTTCGAATGTGGCGCTGCGCAGTTCGGCGGCGAGCTTGAGCTGCTCACCGTATTCGGCGTCGCTCAAGCGTGCGGCGCGCAGCGCCTCGCGGTCGCGCGCCAGCTGGCGCTCGGCCAGAATGCGCGCGTCGTTGCGGGTGCCCACGCAGATGCGATCGAGCCACTCGGCGTTGAAGCGTGCGTCGATGATCGCGCGCTCGCGCCACTCCTTCGCGGAGTAGTCGTGGCTGTGCTCCACCGCAGCAGCGTCGTCGTAGACGATCGTATGCCCGGCTTCTAGCAGGGCACGTGCCATCAGCACATCTTCGCCGAACCAGGTGCGCGGGAAGGGGTGCCGCTCCCACAAGCTGCGGCGGATGGCGCTGGCGACATCATTGAAATTCCAGAGCAGCCGTTTTTCGTGGGTCGAGAGCCGGCGATAGGCATCTGCGTCGGTGATGCGCGTTTCCTTGCGTCCCAGCGCGTAGCCCGGATCGCCCTCGCTGAAGACGCGCGTCAGGAGCTGCGCATCCGGCCGCGGCGTGTTGCGGCAGTAGGCTGCGCCCACGGCCGGATCGGCGAAGTTCGCAGCCAGCGTGGCGAGCCAGTCCGGCGAGCCGGGAATCGCATCCTGCGTAAGAAACACGAGCAGTTCGCCCTGCGAGCGGGCGGCGAGCAGATTGCGCGTGTCGCCGTGATCGAACTCGAGCTTGTCGATGCGCTCGCGCACGAAGGGTACGGGGAAGCGCTCCGCGAAGCGTCCCAGCAGTTCCCAGGTGCCATCGCTCGAACCGGAGTCAATGGCCCGGAAATCCCACGGAATGGTGCAACGCTGCGCCGCGAGGCTCGTCAGCACACGTTCGAGAAACTCCAGACCTTGCCAGGTCGGCATCAGTACGGAAATCGAACGGGGCAGGCTCATGGCGTTGAGGTGGGGAGTCCGGGCTTATCGGCCTGGAACTGCGCTTCAGAGTAGGCCCGCAGGCCGTGCAGCGGGAAGAAATTTCCTAGCCTGCCCCGAGCTTCCCGCGGCTGCCCCGGTACTGCCCCCAGATCTGCGCCGCCCGCAGCAGGGGCGCGCGTGCAAGCCCGCCGGGACTGCTCTGCGGGAAGCGCCAGTCTGCTCGCAGCTCGTAGGCCAGGCCGCGCAGCACGCTCCAAAGATCAGGACGCACGCGCACGCCGCGCTGCGTGCGGTGGAACTCGGCGTCGATGCGGAAGCGCTGGTAGGCCTCGCGCAACCCATAGCGATGCGAGTGCCGGACAACCGCCGCGGGTTCCAGGCGCACGGACTCTCCGGCGCCGACGCGAGCGCGCGCCCAGGCCTGATCCTCGCCGAAGGCCAGCTCCGGAAACGGAGCGCGCAGCAGTGCGCTGCGCCGATAGGCCGCCGCAACATTGTGAAACGCAGCCGCGGCAGCGCTCCCTTCCAGCGCCAGCGCCGAGCTCTCTGGCGCCGCGAGCACGCTGCGCGCCGTCAGCGGATCGTCATCGACGCGCGGCAGGACGCGCGCGCAGACCCCCGCCAGCCGCGGATCCGCGCGCAACGGCGCGATCAGGCGCTCCAGAAAGTCATCACCCTGCGGCTGGGCATCCTGCGAGAAGAACACCACGAACTCGCTCGAGGCCTGCTCGACGAGCCGCTGGCGAGTGCGGCCGTGGCCGAACTCCTGCGGCTCGATGCCGGTGACGCGAAAGCGATGCCGCTGCAACAACTCGCGCGTGCCATCGTGCGAGCTGGTGTCGATCGCGATGCGATCCTGAGGCACGCTCTGGCGCTCCAGTGCAGCGAGCAGCGGCGGCAGCTGCGCCGCGCCGTTGCGCGTGGGGATCAGGACCGCGATCACGGCTCAGATCTGCGTCTTCTTCTTGCCCATGTAGATGACCAGAGCGGCGAGGAGCAGATAGGGAATCAGCGCCCACAGGCTCAGATCGATCGGCAGCAGGGCCTGGAAGCTCGCGCCCAAGCCCTGGGCATCGGTCAAGAGATCGCTGTTGCCCCCATCGGTCGGAACAGCCTTGAAGACGCTGGTGGCAACGCCCGTCAGCGTGCCGCCCGCCACCAGACCGGTCGCGAAGAGCATGCCGGGGGAGAGTTCGCTCTCGTCCTTCTCGCCGCGCCACTTGTCGGCCACCCAGCGCAGGCAGCCGCCGATGAAGATCGGCAGCGTCGCTCCCATCGGCAGGTATGCGCCGACGGCCCAGGCCAGCGGCGAGACGCCGCACATGTAGATCATCAGCGCCAGCCCCGCGCCGACGAGGATGTAGCCCCAGGGCAGGTTCTGCGACATGACGCCCTTGACCACCGTGGCCATCAGCGTGGCCTGCGGTGCGGGGAACTTGTCCGAACCGATCCCGAAGCTGCCGTGCAGGAACTGCAGCGTCAGGCCGATCACGAAGGTGCTGACAACCACTCCGATCACCAGACCCCACTGCTGGCGGATGGGCGTGGCACCGACCAGATAGCCGGTCTTGAGGTCCTGACTGGTGGCCCCCGCGTTGGCGGCGGCGATGCAGACGATCGCACCGACCGAGAGCGCCACCGGCTGGTAGGCCTCCCCGCCCATGCCCATGCTGACGAACACCAGCGCGGTGCCGAGCAGCGTGGCGATGGTCATGCCGGAGATCGGGTTGGAGCTCGAACCGATCAATCCCACGATGCGCGATGAGACGGTGACGAACAGGAAGCCGAAGACGAGCATCAGCACGGCCATCATCAGCTTGCCCATCAGACCGCCGGGCAGGATCGGCAGCGCCGCGAGGATGCCTGCCAGCGCCACGGCGCCGATCGCGACCCAGGCGATCGGCATGTCGCGCTCGGTACGCAGTTGAGCCGCTCCCGCACCGGCCTTTGAGCCGCTCAGAGCACCCATCGACTCACGCAGCGAACGCACGATCGTCGGCATGGTCTTGATCAGCGTGATGATGCCCGCCATCGTCACGGCGCCCGCGCCGATGTAGCGCGTGTAGGCCTCGCGGTAGCGCGTCACCTCGCTCATGCCGTCGATCTTGGCCTGCGTGTAGCCGAGCGCGAGCAGGTCCTCCATCACGCGCGTGTCGGCGACAAGCATCGACAGCAGCGGAATGATCACGAGGAAGGTCAGCACGCTGCCCGACACCATGATGCCGCCGATCTTGGGACCGAGGATGTAGCCCACCCCGAGGAACTCCGGGCTGAGCTCGTTTTCGACCTTGGCGTTGGGCAGCACCGCTGTCTTCTTCGAAACCCACGCCACGGCCTCATGCCACATCGCGAACACGCTGTTGAGCAGCTTGTAGACGAAAGCCACCGCCACGCCGCCGAACACCAGGCCGGCCATCTTGCCGCCCTTTTCGCCCGCGATCAGAACGTCCGCGCAGGCCGTGCCTTCCGGATAGGGCAGCGTGCCGTGCTCCTTGACGATCAAGGAACGGCGCAGCGGCACCATGAACAGCACCCCGAGGATGCCGCCCACCGCCGCCAGCGTCATGATCGAGGCGTAGGTGAAGTACGCTTCGCCGCCGGCTCCGGGTGAGAGGAACAGCATCGCCGGAATCGTGAAGGCGACTCCCGCCGCGACGGACTCCCCCGCCGAACCGATCGTCTGCACGATGTTGTTCTCGAGAATCGTCGCGCGCTTGAAGATGCGCAAGAGACTGATCGACAGCACCGCAATCGGAATCGAAGCCGAGACGGTGAGACCCGCCTTGAGAGCGAGATAGACCGTCGAGGCGCCGAACAGAATCCCGAACAGCGATCCGAACAGGATGGCCTTGAATGTGAATTCAGGCACCTCTTGTTCGGGAGCGATGAAGGGCTTGTGTTCCGCGACCGGACCACCGGGCTTGGAAGAGTGGCTGGAGGGTTCCGCGTGTCCCATGCAAGGGCCGATGCTAGCCTGAGGGACGAGTCGAATCCCAGTGTCCGCCATGAACTGACGCCCGCCGACAACCCGCCCCCGCCATGCAGCGCATCCTGCTCTATGCTCTCGCCTGCGCTTCCGGTGCGGTCGGAATCAGCTACGAAGTGCTGTTCTTCCGCCGACTGGCGTTGGTTTTCGGCGTCGCGGAGTGGGCGGCCGCGCTGGTCGTCGGCCTGTTCCTCACGGGTCTGGGATTGGGAGCCTGGCTCAGCACCCGCTGGCGCGAGCCCGCGCGGCCGCTGCGGTTCTACGCGCTCGCGGAACTGGGCTTGGCGCTGCTCGGCTGGCTCTGTCCGCTGGCCATTCCGATGCTGGGTGCGGCAGCCTGGCTCGTGATCCTCCCGCCGGCGATGCTGATGGGAGCGAGCTTCCCCTTGCTGGCTGCCGCGGCGGTGAGGCTGGAAGGCTCGGCAGCCAAGGCCGGTGCGCGCGTCTACGGCTGGAACACGCTGGGAGCGGCAGCCGGCGTTCTGCTGTGTGCGTTCGCCAGCCTGCCGGCACTGGGTCTCGATGGCACAACGCGACTCGCGATCCTCGGCAATCTGCTGCTCGCCGGCGGTGCCGCAGGGCTGCAGCGCCGGCAGTTGACCGCTCCTCCGGCAGAACAGCACAGGGCGGCATCCACGGTGCCGATCAGGCTGCTGCCCGGCTGGCTGCTGTGGGCCGCGGCATTGATCGGAGCGGTGTCGCTGGCGCTGCAGGTGCTTGCCAACCGGCTGCTGGGCTCACTGCTCGCGGGTACGGTGTACACCTTCGCCTCCATCCTGTTCGTGTTTCTGGCAGGGATAGGACTGGGTGCATGGGTCGGTGCGCGCTGGGTGCACGGACGCAGCGCGCCGCGTGCAGCGTTGGGTTGGCTCGCGGCCTGCGCTCCGCCTGCGCTGCTGCTGTCGCTGCTCGCGTTGCAATGGCGCTGCGGCGGTGAGGACCTGTTTGCGGGCGTGATTCAGATCGGGCTGTACGAGCCGACGCAGCCGATCGACGCACTCCCTCCTTCCGCATGGTTTGCGCTGTGCGTCGAGTACTCCGCGATCCTGCTGGCCCTGCCGACGCTGCTGCTCGGTGCCTTCCTGCCCGCATGCGCGGCGTACATCAGCCGCGAGCGGGCAGCGGGGTCACTGGGCCTGCTCTACCTCGTCAACACGCTCGGCGCGCTCGCCGGCGGACTGCTCGCGGCGCATCTTCTGCTGGAGATGCTGGGCCTGCGCGGCCTGTTCGCCGCGCTGCTGACAATCCCGGGCCTGCTGGCGCTGGCGCTGGTCGCGCGCAGCGGTCTGCTGGTGCTGCCGATGGCGGTGGCCGCGGTCTGGACCCTGCAGCCGGGCGCTCCGCCGGGCACCGCGCGCGGTCTGGAGACGCTAGCCTACCGCGAATCGGCCGCATGCGGAGCCAAGGTCGAGCAGGTGCGCGATGCCGCCGAGCCACAGCCCGTGCGCATTCTGCGCGTCAACGGCAAGCCCGTGGCAAGCTCGATCCTGATCGATCGGCGGCTGCAGTACATGCTCGGGTTGATCACGACACTGAGCCATCCCGATCCGCGGCGCACGCTGTGCATCGGGCTGGGAACGGGCATGAGCGCGCGTGCACTGGCCGCAGGCAGCCGGGAACTCGATGTGATCGAGCTCTCCCCCGCCGTGGTCGCGATGCAGCCCTATTTCAGCGTCTGGAACGGCTCGATCCACGAGCGGGCCAATACGCGCATCCGCATCGACGACGGCCGGGCCTTCCTCGAGCAGCGCGCGCAGAGCTACGAGTGCATCAGCGCCGATCCCATCGATCCCTGTGTGGCGGGTTCGGCTTATCTCTACACGCTGGAGTACTACCGGCTCGGCGCGCGTCACCTCACTACTGACGGCGTGATGAGTCAGTGGATCCCGCTCTACGATCTGGCGCAGGAAGACATCGCCAGCATCGTGCGCACATTCCTCGCCGTCTTCCCCCACGCACAGGGCTGGGTCACGGGCTACGACCTCGTGCTGGTGGGATCGCAGCGTCCGTTGACGCTGGATCCGACGCACTGGGAGCGGCGCCTCAAGGAGCCTGAGATCGCCGCGCTGGCGACGGATGTCGGCATCCTGTCCGTCGACGACCTGCTCGGCTCCTGTTTTGCACTGCGCGAAGATCTGGAGCGTCTGGCCGCACGGGCACCGACCATCAACACCGATGATCGACCCTGGATCGAATTCCATGCTCCTCTGGCGAACTTCGGCTCGTACCCCTCCTCGGTCTACCGCTTCCTGGCCGAATGCCGCACAACACTCGAATTCGCTGCGGGAACTGCTGAGCACCGCCGTGCCGAGATCCAGACCCGACGCCGGCAGCTGATGGATGCGGCCTGGGACTTCGCCCGGGACGTCGAGACCTCCAGGGCGTGGGGAGAAGCGCGCAACCGCTACATCGAGCGCCTGCGCGGACGCTAGTCTCTGAGCATGAGCGAACCCGGCGACCTTTCCAGACCGGAGCTGCGCGTGCCGCAGGCAGGCGCACGCTACGAGCGTCTGGCCGAGCTGGGACGCGGATCGATGGGCGTGGTCTGGCGCGTGCGCGACCATGCCTTGATGCGCGAGCTCGCGATGAAGGTGCTGGCGCGCACTCCATCGGATGAAAAGGAGCGCAGCGCGCTGCTGGCGCGCTTCCTCGAGGAAGCACGACTCAGCGGCAGGCTCGATCACCCCGGCATCGTGCCCGTGCACGAGCTTGGCATCGATGATGACGGCAAGCTGTACTTCACAATGAAGCTCGTCGAGGGCCGTACTCTGCGCGAGTTGCTGGAGGAACTGCACGCGGGCCGCGGCAACTGGACCCAGGCGAAGCTGCTGCCGATCCTGCTCCGCGCGGCCGAGGCACTGGCCTACGCGCATGCCAAGGGCGTGATCCACCGCGATCTCAAACCCGGCAACGTGATGGTCGGTTCCTTCGGCGAAGTGTACGTCGTGGACTGGGGTCTCGCGCGGCTGCTTTCGGAGCCGGATCGACGCGACCTGCGTCTCGCCGTGCGCGAGGATGACTCGGCCAGCATCTCCACGCTCGACGGCACGGTGATCGGCACTCCGGCCTACATGCCGCCCGAACAGGCCAAGGGCGAGATCGCGAACATCGGACCGCGCTCGGACATCTACGCTCTGGGCGCGATCCTCTACCACCTGCTCGCAGGTCACATGCCCTACGAGGACCGCGGCTCGCGCGCCGCGCACGCCGTGATCGCGCAGGTCATCTCCGGTCCGCCGACCCCGCTCGGCACGCGCACACGATCCGTACCGCCCGAGCTGATCGCGATCGCTGAGAAGGCCATGGCCCGTGACCCGGCCGAGCGCTACGCGGAGGTCAGCGAGTTCGCGCGCGACATCGAGGCCTTCCTCGATGGACGGGTGGTGCAGGCCTATGAGACCGGAGCGCTGGCCGAATCCCGCAAGTGGATCCGGCGGCATCCGCGGATCGCGGCCCTGCTGGTGGGTTCGGTGCTGGGACTGGTCGTGGTGCTGGCCGTCGTGCTGGAGCTCAAGCGCGAGGCCGATGAGACTGCCGACGCGCTCTCTGCGCAGCTGCAGAGCACCGAGACCGAACGTGACCGTATTCTGGGTCTTTCGGATCTGGGTCGCTGGGCGGAGCTCTCGGCCGAGGAGCGCGATCTCTGGCCGCCCTATCCCGCGCTGATCCCGCGCATGCAGCGCTGGCTTGCGGACACGGAGGAACTGGCAGCCCGCCTGCCCCAGCACCGCCTGCAGCGCGACACCCTGCGCACGAGCTCGCCGCAGTCGACGGTGCTTGCCAGCGGTGTCTCCAACCGCTGGTTGGGCGCACAGTTCGACGAGCTGGTGCGTGCCATCGAAGGTCTGGTGGATCGCGAGAGCCAGGACTCGCGCGTGCGCGCCGTCGAAGCGCGGCTCGCTCAGGCGCGCGAGATGGAATATCGCAGCATCGAAAGCGATGCGGCCCGCGCCGCCTGGGAGGCCCTGCGCGCAGAGCTGGTCGATCCGGCACGCCGCGCGCCCTACGGCGAAATCCTGCTGCAGCGCACTCTGGGTTATCTGCCGCTGGGTCGTGATCCGCACAGCGGCTTGTTGGAATTCGCGCATCTGGCGAGCGGCACGGCGCCGCTGCGCAACGCCTCGGGTCGGCTCGAGCTGCTGCCGGAGAACGGGATCGTGCTCGTGCTTGTGCCTGGCGGACGCTTCTGGATGGGAGCCAGCGCCGCCGAACGCGAGGTGCGCAACCGCGATCCGCTGGCGCGCGCGGAGGAGGGCCCCGTGCAGGAAGTGCGACTGGAGTCCTTCCTGATCGCCAAGCACGAGTTGACGCGCGCTCAGTGGCAGCGCGTGATGGGAGGCAGCGGCGCCACCATGGAGCCAGCTGTTGAACTCGCCTGGCCCGAGCTGCAGGAATTCGCGCGCCGCATGGACCTGGAATTGCCCACCGAAGCGCAGTGGGAGTACGCCGCGCGCGCGCTGCGACCGATGCCGTGGTGGAGCGGACGCCAGGAGGATTCGCTGCGCGGGATGGAGAATGTGCTGCTGCCCCCCGCGCGCGCCCAGGCCGCTGCGCCGATCGCCTCGCTGAGCCCCAATCCCTGGGGAATGCACGACATGCTGGGCAATGTCGCGGAATGGTGCCGGGACGCAGACGGTCCGCTGGATTTCTCGATGGACCCGGTGGATGGCGCGCGCATGGGCGGCGATCCGGAGCGACGCGTGATCCGCGGCGGCAGTTGCATGCAGCGCGGCAACGAAGCGCGTGTCACACAGCGTCAGTCGCTCGAGTCCAACCAGCGTGGCCCACTGCTGGGCGCGCGGCTGGCGCGCCGGCTGTGGAACTAGAGGCGCCGACTCAGTAGCGGATCAGCTGCAGCACCGGCCCGGGCCGCTCCACCTGCCACAGGGCCGTCAGCGGAAACTCCATTTCCCCCGGTAGCAGAGCCTCGTCGCCGACGCCGTCGGGGCGCGGATCGATGGTCCACACCACCTGTGCGGAGCGTGCGAGCGTGGCAAAGGCGTCGTAATCCTCCGCTCGCAGACGGCGACGAACATGCAGCAGCTGTCCGGCACCGACGGCACGCAGCACCGCCGGCGCATCGCCCCCCAGACTTTCCAGTCCCTTGCGCACCACGATGGTGTGTGCGCGCTCGTCGATCTCGAACAGTTCACCCACGGCAATGCCGTCGACACCGCTGCCGACCGGCAGTTCCCGGCGCTCGAAGCGTCGCTTGCGTCGCTCCTCGCGCGGACGCAGCCCCTCGGGAGGCACGAGCGAGTTGCGCAACGTGGAGAGTCGGGTCAGGGCCTGATACGAGAGCGCAGGGTCCGGTCCGTAGCGATCGATCGCAATCGTGCTCTGGGACGCTTCGGCTTCAAGCCGCTGCTCCGCCAGCGTGCGCGTGTCGGTCTGGCGCAAGAGGTGCACGAAGCGCAGACACTGCGCCAGCGGCACGATCGCCAGCAGCGCGAAAACAGCCAGACCGGTTCGGGTAGCGAGCCAGCGCTCGGTCACGAGGCCGGCAGGGAACACCAGCAGCAGCACCAGGGGCAGCAGATAGCGCACATGGTCGCTCTCGTAGAACAGGAAGAACCCCGCCCACAGCAGCGCAAAGATCACGGCAGGGCGCATCATGCGCATGCGCAGTGCTGCGACGAGGCCGCACAGGCCCAGAATCATGATCAGCGGATCGTAGCCCGCCAGTGCGCGCGAGAGCCGCAGCGCGGACTCCGTGCGCAGGCCGAACACGACGCCAACCCCACCGACATCAAAACCGCTGGAATTCGCCAGCTTGTCGGCAAGGATCACCCGCTCGGGCGCGCCGTGCGTCAGGTAGTAGGCATGACCGGCCAGCAGCGCGACAAGCAATCCAACTCCCAAGGCCAACGCACCTTGACCGACACGTCGCGCAATGCCGCCCCGGGCGCCCAGTAGCCAGGCCAGTCCCGGCAGGGCGAACACCGCCAGACCGCTCTGGTGGCAGGCGAAGGAAAGTCCGGCGGCGATGCAGGCCAGCACCAGATGCCGCACACGCGCGGATTGCATCCAAAGGGCACAGGCCCAGGCACTGCACAGCATGAAGAAGCCCACCGGCACCCACGGTCGCTCCTGCACGGAGAACTGCAGTTGCAGCAGGCTTGTGGCGACGAGGAAAGCCGCCACCCACGCACCGGCGGAGAGTCCCATCGCGCGCGCAGCGCGGAAGGCCACCCAGGCGCTCGCCGCGCCGAACAGGGCGACCAGCACCCGTGCGGGCAGGTGCACGCGTCCTGGTTCGGTGGCGACGGCTGCGGCGAATCCCGCCGGATCGCTCCACTCTCCGCTCGACTTGCCGAGCGCGTACTCCGCCGCATACACGGGCAGCAGCAGGTACGGCAGGAAGTAGGGATAGTTCGAGTACTTGCCCGCCGGCGGGGCGAGGTCCTTGTCCTGGGCCATGCCCAGCGCCGATCGCACGATGTGCGTGTCGGGCACGTAGTTGCGCCCTTCCCCGTGGGAAATCGGGGCCAGCCGCAGGAACAGCGGCAAGACCAGCAACAACAGCAGCGCCGCAAGGCTCTTGCCCATGGCTCGCTCAGGCTTCAGGGTCGACTTCGAATCGCTTCAGGAAGTCGTCCGTCTTCTCGACATCCGACAGACGCGTGATCAGAAGATCCATGGCCTCGGCCCAGTGCATGCGGCTCAGGACGCGGCGCAGGATCTGCAGCTGGCGCAGCTTCTTCGAGGAGATCAGCTTCTCCTCCTTGCGCGTGCCCGATTTTTCGACATCGATCGC
The DNA here is from genome assembly GCA_005799545.1 of Planctomycetia bacterium. Taxonomy (GTDB): domain Bacteria; phylum Planctomycetota; class UBA1135; order UBA1135; genus SYGM01. Next base: position 38,006 of record SYGM01000197.1, read on the forward strand.
CGGAAAAATGCGACGGTCCGCGAGCCTGCGGCTCAAGACCAGTTCCATGTTGCCCGTGCCCTTGAACTCTTCGAAGATCAGCTGATCCATGCGCGAGCCGGTGTCCACCAGCGTCGTGCCCAGAATCGTCAGCGAACCCGCCTTTTCCGTGTTGCGCGCGCTGCCGAAGAACTGACGCGGACGCTCCATGGCCTTGGAATCCAGACCGCCGGACATGGTCTTGCCGGATCCGCCGTGCAGGTTGTTGTAGGCGCGAGCCAGGCGCGTGATCGAATCGAGCAGCAGCACCACGTCCTGACCGGTCTCCACGAGGCGCATGGCGCGCCTCCAGACGAACTCGGCCACCTGCACGTGATTCTTCGGCGATTCATCCGACGTGCTGACGAAGACCTCGCCCTTGGTCGAGCGCAGCCATTCCGTTGCTTCTTCCGGACGCTCGTCCACCAGCAGCACCATCAGGTGCACATCGGGATAACCGACCTCGATGCCCTTGGCGAACTGCCTGAGGATCGTGGTCTTTCCGGAACGCGGCGGCGCGACGATCAGTCCGCGCTGCCCGCGTCCCACCGGGCACAACAGATCCAGAATGCGCATCGAGACTTCGTCCGTCACATCACCCACGGCATAGTGGAAGTCCGGGTCGACCGAGGTCAGCGTGCGAAACTCGGGCAAGTTGCGCAGCTCCATCGGCGGCTTGCCGTCGACGGTGTAGATCTCGTTGAGCGCGTACTTGTGCTTGTGTCCGCGCCCGAGCTTGCCCTTGATCAGACTGCCATCGCGCAGCTTGAACTGCTGGATGAAGCGCTCGGGCACGAAGATGTCGCTCTTGGAAGGCAGATAGCGCGTCGCCTTCTGGCGCAGCGTGCCGAACCCGCCCATTTCCTTGACGAGAATGCCCTCGCCCTCGAGCGGAATCGGCTCCAGCTCGACCGGCTCGCGCGCATGCGGCTCCTGGTGCTGCTCACGGTGCTGCTCACGGTGCTGCTCACGGTGCGGCGGCTGCTCGCGCGGCGGCTGCTCGCGCGGCGGCTGCTCGCGCGGCGGCTGCTCGCGCGGATGTTGCTCGCGCGGATGTTGCTCGCGCGGATGTTGCTCGCGCGGTTGCGGCTGTGCGTGAGTCCGCTGCTGCGGGTGCTGCTGCTGCGACTGTTGGGAGCGCTGTTGAGGTTGGCCGTGTTGAGGTTGGCCCTCAGGGAACTGGCTCTTCTTGCGACGGCGACGACCTCCGCGGCGCTTGCGGCGCGGGAGACCATCCGGGCCGAGCTTGATGCCAGGCTGCTGCAGCAGTTCTGCAATCTGCTCAGGCGTCAGCGGGCCGGGCGGAATCACGACCGACGGGCGGGTAGGCTGGTTCTGTGCGTGGGCAGAACGCTGCGGCTGCGCCGGAGACTGCGGACGCTGGGTCTTCACCGGCGGGAGCGGGATGTCCGACTCGTCGTCGTCCTCAAAATCGTCATAGTCGTCATCCGGGCCGGAGGAATAGGACGAGGAGCCCTCGACGTACTCCGCCGGCTTGGGAGCGGGTCTGGCAGCGGGTTGAGAAGCCGGCTTGGGTGCCGGCTTGGGTGCGTTCCGGGGAGCGGGGCTCACCTCGAGGTCGAGTCCGGCGCCGAAGGCTTCCGAGACTTCGCGCGGAGATTTGGGAGCGGGCTTGGGTGCGGGCGCGGCCGCGGCACGGGGTTGGGCCGCGGGCAATGCCACCGGTTCCAATGCGGGCTGCGGTGTGGGCTGCGGTGTGGGCTGCGGTGTGGGCTCTGCAGCAGCTTTGGCTGCCGGCTTGGCGCGGCTCTTGGCCTTGAGCTTGGGCTCTGCCTCCGCGGGTGCCGCCTCCGCCTTCGGGGGTGCCTTGGCCGCGACCTTGGCTGCAACCTTGGCCGCAGCCTTGGAGGAGGCCTTGGCTGGCGCCTTCACCGTTGCCTTCACCGTTGCCTTGGCCGCTGCCTTGGCCGCTGCCTTGACCTCGGACTTGGCCGATGCCTCAGGAGCCGCCTTCGTCCGGCGGGTGCGTGTGCTGCCTGCGGTGCGGGAGCGCCGCGGTGTGGATTCAGATTCTTCGGAGGCCATGAAAACCCTCGAGTACGCGAAAAAAACGGCAGCGGTGGGGAGGGTGTCCCCGGACACTGCGGTGCGCGGTTGGGCGGGAGGTGCGCGTGCGCAGGTACTCCCACCGCGCGGAAGGCCACGATCACCAGCCCCAAGGGCCGATCGTGCCAGCGATGGGCGGAACTTGCCCTATTGCCGAGCCCGATGGAACCAAAAAAACTGGAAAAATCGGCCTGAGAAAACTGGCCTGCGGCGGTCCGCCGGGGTCAGCGACCCCGGAAGCAGGCGGGAAAGTGGTCGGGGGAACGAGACGCGGATTGAACTCTTCGTGCAGGGGGCGGCGCAACTAGATCCGC
>SYGM01000198.1 GCA_005799545.1 Planctomycetia bacterium
ATCGATTCCGCCGGCCTCCTCGCTCTTCGCGGAGATGCCGGTGCCCGCTCCCCCGCCGATGATCGGTTCACCGCGCGCGATCTGCGCGCGGAAACGCTTGATGATGCCTTGGCGGGAGTTGTCGTTGGTCGTGTTCTTGGCCATGAGTGCTCAGTAGCGGGGCAGAAGCCAGCGGACGATGTTGGTGTAGAGGTTCTGGTAGGCAGCATGCTCGTGGGCGGCGCCATCGTGGCCCAGCGAGAGGCCGACGATGCGGCCCTCACCGTGCGTGCGCAGCCACAGCACAGGGTAATCCTTGCCGCTGCTTAGCGATTGGCCCTGCAGCAGCACTTCGCTCTTTGCCGCCGGATCGAGCTCCACTCGGTAGAGCTCGTCGCGGATGCGGAAGGTCTCCGGAACGTTCTTGAGCAGTTCGTGGCCCGGAACGAGCGCGCGAACCTCGAACTCGCCGTAGTTCTCGTGGCTGCGCGAGCCGCCGCCGACCAGCCGAGCGTTGAACTCGGGCCAGTCGCCCCAGTTGAACCAGACAGCCGGGTGCACCAGGAACAGACCGCCGCCCTTGGCGACGAAGTCGAAGATGCGCTGGCGCAGCACGGGGCTCTCGATCGGCTGGTTGTTGGTCAGAACAAGCAGCTTCGCCAGCGGCAGCTGGGCTTCGAACTCCTCGATTTCCTCCGTGAAGAAGGTCTTCGTGATGTCGGCGGCCTTGAGCGTGCCCAGATCGGCTTCGCCGAACCAGCGTCGGAAGTCGTGACTTGAACCGCCGCCGAAGACGAGCACATCGGCGGGCTGTGCTTTGCGCGCGCCGTCGGGAACGTGCACGAAGGCCTTGCTCGGCGTGCCCGGCAGCTCCGCGGTCAGAGCCACGATCGTCGGCGCAAACAGATTGTCGTAGCTCGCCAGCGTGATCGAGCGCACCACGGACTTGCGTGACGGGATGACGCTGTGGAAGCGCACCTGCCCCCAGCTGTCGGGAGCGAGGAAATTCTCGACGTACTTCGATCCAGGCACGTCGTTGCGCCCGATCCAGTCGCCGAATTCCACGCCGTTGCGCATCACGTGCTCTTCTGTCGTGCCATCCGCGTAATTCCAGGTCCACTTGAGGATCTCGGTCTTTTTGCGGTGGAAGGGATGGCCCCAGGCCGCGATGCCGCCGAGGATGTGGACGGCCTGCACTTCGAAGCCCACCGGCACCTCGACGCTCTGCGGGGCAAGCCGCTTGCACTCCCAGTCGCCGGCCGTGCCGCCCTTGAGCACGATCACATTGTTGCCCGAGCTGGTCCGCACGGGGTCCAGCAGGTCGAAGGGCACCTCGAAGACCGTGTTCATGCCGAACTTCTTCGGCTTGAGGATTTCGCCGCTCTGACGGCGGTCGTAGATGCCCGCCAGCGAGTTGCGCGAGACCGCGCCGGCCAGATCGAGCACACGGAAGCCCTCCGTGCCGCTGGCGAGATACGCGATCAGGTCGCGCAGTCCCTTGGCGCCAAGGCTCTCGAAGCCTGCCGGCATCGGCGAGCGGCCGGTGTTCTTCAGCACGGCAATCTCGTTGCGCGGAATTTCCTTCTCGCCGCCGTTCCAGCGCAGCAGGATCGAGTCGGCGCTTTCGCGGGCCAGAACGCCGGCGAAAAGCTCCTCATCGACCGTCTGGCAAGTCCACTCGGTGTAGGCCTCTTCCACCGCGCGGTTGGGATCCAGAATCACAGGCAGCAGGTCCTTGGCACCGTGTGCACCCATGCCGGTGATGTCGGGACCGACCTTGCCGCCCTTCCCGTTGACCATGTGGCAGGCGGCGCAGTTGGCTTCGAAGAGCTGCTTGCCGTGCACGGGGTCACCCCCGGGCTGGTCCACTTCGGGCAGCAGCGCGGCAATCAGTGCCTGCACTTCAGAGGTTCCTGCGCCCACCTTTTCAAACAGCGTCTGCGCACGCTTGGCGACCGCAGCATCCGGGTGCGTGCGCAGCCGGTGCATCTTCTGGGTGCCCAGCGCCCGTGCAGCGATCTGATTCGCTTCCACGGCACCGAGCAGCGCATCGGCCGCCGACGCGCGGGCCACGAGCTTGGCGAAGATCTGGTCCTGAACCTGACCGGAGACATTCGGCCAGGCCGCAACAAGCGCTTGCACCGCTTCCGGAGAATCCGATGCTCCCAGCGTTTCCACCAGCGCCAGTTGATCCTGCAGCGGCGCGCTGAGGCTGAACATGCCCTGCGCCTGCGTGATCGCGGCCGCACGGCGATTGGGCATCGTCAGCAGAGTGCTCAGGGCAAAGCGGCGCGTGCCGCGCTCCACCCGCTCGTCGCCGAGCAGCTTGGCAAGGCGATTGCCGAGCTCGCCCGTGCTGCTGTTCAGCACACCCGTCGTGTCCCAGGCCGAAACCAGCCGCATCGCCGCGGCCGCGACTTCGATCTGTGCATCGTTGAGCAGCTTGACGATGGCCGCCTGCAGCGAACCTTCGAGCCTGGGGCGGGCTCCCGCCGCGAGCTCGCGCGACAGCACATCCAGCACCGGCACGCTGACGGTGCCGTTGAGGTTGTTCGTCGCGGCGATGGCCTCGACGATGCCCGCGGCGGCGGTGGAGTCCTTCTGGCGAGCGGCGCGGCGCGCCAACTCGGCCCCCAGCGAAGCCGCATCGGCTCCGTTGGCCTGCACCAGCGCGCGGAAGGAGCTCAGCGGCGCGCGTCCGGCGATCCGCAGTGCGGCGTTCTTCGAGTAGCGATCGTTGAACTGGCTCCAGTGAGCGGCGATCGACTTGGCCGTCTCCTCATTCGGCTCCAGATCCCCCAGCGCGACCAGCGCATGCAGGCGCACCTGCGGCTCGCGCGCGTCGAGCTGCGCCAGCAGTTCCCTGCGCACCTGCGGGTCGGTACTGCGCAGCTCGCCGGCGATGCGCGCGGCGGCCACACGCACGGCAGGCTCCTTGTCCTGGAAGACCTGCTTCCAGTCCGCTGCCTCGAGACCGCCCGTGCGGGCCAGCAGCCACGCACCGGCGAGACGCGTGGTCATTTCGCGTGAGCCGAGTGCCTGATGCGCTTCCGGGCGTGCCTTTTCCCCGCCGGCTTCCGCCAGCAGACGCAGCGCGTTGCCGCGCACCACGGAGTTGGCGCTCGCAAGCCCCGTGCCCGGATCGCGCTGGGCCTGCTTGTGCTGCACGCGCCAGATGCGGCCGTGCATGTGGTCGCGGTCCGGACGCTTGGCGGCGTTGGTCGGCCCGTGCTCGGGCCCGCGCGTGTCGTTGTGCACGACCGCCTGGTTGTAGAAGTCGAGCACATACATGGCGCCATCGGGGCCGACGCGCATGTGCACCGGACGGAACCACAGATCGCGACCGGCGAAGAACTCGCCGCTGCGCGCCTTGCGTGCCTTGAACTGGACCCCATCGCGCGTGAGCACGTCGTGGTGGACGATGTGAACGCTGGGTTCGGCGACGAAGTGCGCATTGCGCCAGTCCTTCGCCGGCCAGGCGCCGCCGGTGTAGAGCATGCCGCCGGATGCCGCCGTGAATCCGCCGACGAAGTCGATCTGCGCGTAGGCGGGATCGGTGTGCGTGATCAGCGGCTCGACTCGATCGTGATCCGGGCAGTCCGTCCAGCTCTCGACATCGCCCATGCGGCCGTCGGCGAAGACGCGCTCGGGCACCACGACATGGCGCAGGTGCGCTCCGTTCGCCATCGTGAAGAAGAGCTCATCCTCATCCGAGAAGTCCATGCCCCAGGTGTTGGAGCCGTAGTTGGAGACCATCTCGATCGCGCTGCCGTCGGGACGGAAGCGGAACAGGCCGTTGCCGATGTAGCCGAAGTCCTTGCCCGCAGCATTCCGGATGTTGCGCGAGCCGCCGCCGCTGTAACCCTGCGTGGCGTAGATCCAGCCGTCGAGACCCCAGCGCATATTGCTGAAGGTCGCGTGCGTGTCCCCGTAGCCGAAGCCCGAGTACAGCACGACGCGCTCCTCGCAGCGAGCGTCGCCGTCGGTGTCGCGCAGGAAGAGAATCTCCGGCGCCTGCGCCACGATCACGCCGTCCTTGTGCATGACGAGGCTCGTCACCAGATCGAGGTCCTCGAAGAAGACCCGCTTCTCATCCATGCGACCGTCGCCGTCGGTGTCCTTGAGGATCGAGATCATGTCCGCGGGGGCCTTGCCGGAGAACTTCGACTTCTCCGGATAGCCCACGGTTTCCGCCACCCACATGCGGCCCTTCGCATCCCAGTCGATCGAGATCGGCTTGACCACGATCGGCTCGGCTGCTGCCAGAGAGAGCTGGAACTCGTCGTGCAGCTCCAGCGCCGCGGCCGCCTTGGACGGTTCGATCGG
>SYGM01000199.1 GCA_005799545.1 Planctomycetia bacterium
AAGAACGAGTCACCGCAGGTCGTGCTGCGCTGTCTGCAGGCGGTCGCAAAGCATCTGCTTCCGCAGTCCAAGCCGTACTTCGTGAGCGACAAGAAGTCCGTGTATCTGAAGGCGCTCGAGCTCGTCTTTCCGCAAGGCGTGTTCCACCGTCGCGTCGCTTCGGATGAGCCGCGCACCTGCGCCAACCCGCTTTTTCGCATCAACCACACGTTTGCGATGATGCGCGACAACATCTCGCGGCTTGTGCGGCGCAACTGGGGCCATTCGAAACTGGCGGCGCGCCAGGCCGATCACAACTGGATCTACACCGGCTATCGAAACTTCGTGCGGCCGATCACCAATCGCTGCGTGGATGAGACGCCGGCGAGTCGGCTGGGGCTGGTGCCGCGGCTGTACACGCTCGAGGAGGCGATCGCCTGGCGAGGGCGACTGGCGATCTGAGGCCCGCAAGTACGCTCCCTTTGAAGGAATGCGGATTGGGCGAGTCCCGGCAAAGGGAGCAGTATCCTAGCGTGACCCGACAAACGTGTGCCAGCGTCCGCGCGGGCGCTGCTCCTCCAGCTTCAGCCCCGATCCCCGAATCACCTGCATCGTCGCTTCGGCGTGATGAGCAGGACAACCGCTGAAGATGAACCATCCGCCGGGCAGCAGCACATCGCGAAGCGTCCCGATCTCCTCCTGCACGACATCGGAGTAGATGTTTGCGAACAGACCGTCGAACTGCCCGAGTGGTGGCACGCATTCGAAGCCCGCAGTGAGGAAGCGTGCCCGCGCGCTGACGCCGTTCACGGCCGCGAGCTTGGTGGCGTAGGGTTCCGCGTTCGGATCGATGTCGAAGCCGATGGCCTCGCGCGCGCCGAACAGGGCCGCGGCGACGGCCAGAATTCCGGAGCCTGAGCCTGCATCGAGGATGCGCTGGCCGGGTCGAATGCGTTCCTGGAGCACGCGCAGGCAGGTTCGCGTGGTGGCATGCCGACCGGAGCCGAAGGCCGCGCCGGGTTCGATCTCGAGGCGCACATCGTCCACGCGGGGATGACTCTCCTTCCACGGCGAGACAACGGCCAGGCGACCGGCGCGGAAGGGCTTCCAGACCTTCATCCAGGAGCGGGCGTAGTCCTCGCGCGGCAGTTCCTTGAACTCGGGCGCGAGCCCCAGCAGCTCCTCCGCACCGGTGTTCTGCGCCAGCTGCCGCAGGGCGGCCGCGATCTCATTACGCAGTTGCGGTGTGTCCTCGCGCACATGCACGAAGGTCCGCACGCACTCTAAACCTTCCGGAAGCGGATCGCTGGCGAGCGACGAGCGGCCGAAGGCCACCGAGGTGCACGGACCCAGGGCTAGGCTCTCTGCGACGAGTTCCTGCCAGCCCTCGGGCACCAGCACGCGCACTTCCACCCATTCGTGATCGCTCATGGTTGTCTCGATCGGACAGGATGCTAGCTCTTGCCCTGAAATGTCCAGCCCAGTCCGCGGTTCTGCACTTCCTCGAGCCGGCCCATGTGCGTCAGCGCCTCGCGAATGCAGTGTTCCGTGTCGCCCCGCACGAGTCGCGCACGCGGTTCGCCCGTCTCCTCGCCCTTGAGCTGCGCGAGGGCGTTCTCGACCGGCAGCTCGCGCAGGAACACGCGGTGCTGCGCTTCCAGCACGCGTCCATCGAGGATGAAGACGCAGCCGCGGTCGCTCTCGCGCCGCATCAGACGCCCGAAGCCCTGGCGGAACTTGGCGAGCGCGCGCGGCATGTAGATCTGGTTGCGCTGTGCACCGGTGCCGATCGCCGCGCATTGCGCCTCGTGATAGCGATCCGGCACTCCGTAGGGCAGCTTGACGATCACGAGATACTCCAGCGTCTCGCCCGGGAAGTCCGCGCCGTACCAGAAGGTGTCAACACCGAGCAGAATCGAGTCGACGCGCGAGCGGAAGAGCTCCGAGAGCTCCTCCTTCACGGTGCCTTCCTGATTCTGGTACCACAATGGGATGCGGCGCGCGCGGAAGAAGCCGCGCAGCTCCTCGCCCACCTGCCGCGCATCGGCCGCGTTGGTGAACAGGACGAGCATGCGTCCGCGCGTGCGCTCGCCCAGATGCGCGATGAACTGGCGCACGTAGGCGAGAAAACGCTGCTTTTCGAAAGCCTTGGGACTCGGGGCATCGCGCGGGACGCAGACCATCACGCGGCTGTAGTCAAAGGGATCGGGCGCGCGCATGCTGCGCACGCGCACGGGCGGACGCTCTTCTTCTTCCGCCGGATGCGCGGCGCGCTCCAGACCCAGATAGGAGAGCGCGGAATCAAAGCCCCCGTGCAGCCACGTCGTGGCGGAGACGAAGGCCGCATTGCGCAACGTCGGGTAGTAGTTGCGCCCCAGGAACTCGTTGGGCAGCAGAACGCGCGAAACGAGCGACAGTTCCTGCCCGCGCGGGTCGCGCTCGACATCGTAGAAGATGCGCGGAAGGAAGTTGGGAGCACCCTCCTCCAGCGGCAGCCACGATTCCAGCGCATCGCGCGCATCGACCAGGTCCGTGCGCGAGAGTTCCAGTCCCCGCCTCACGATGTCGGCCTGACGCATCGGCATGGCGGCAAGGCGCGCCACCAGTTCCGCCAGATCAGCCTCCAGCTCGCACAGCTTGGCGCCGAGTTCCAGACGCGCCTGAATCAGCCCCAGACTGTCCTCGCGAGCCAGAAAGTTCGCCAGCAGGGCATGCGTTTCGGGCTTGTGGCTGCTGCGCTCCTCCTCTTCGCGCCAGGTGAGGAACAGTTCCGCCTCCGCGCGCAGGTACTCCACCGCCGAGCGCGTCGCCATCAGCGTGCTCTCGGCCTGCTCCAGCGAGTCGTGGCTTGGCGTGCCCTCGACGAGCAGCCGTCGCGCGCGATCGAGCGGGCCGCGGGCCCCGCTCTTCTCGGGCTGTCCGATGCGCGCCAGCTGATTCTTTAGGCTGGAGAGCCCCAGTGAGCGCGACCAGGCGCTGTGGGCCTGATCGTGAAGGTGCTCGCACTCGTCGAAGATCAGCGTGCGGAAGAACTCGGGCCGCGCCAGCGCGAAGGCCTGATTGATGATCACGACATGACTGCGCTCCGCGCGCAGGCGTGCCAGCTCCGCGCCGCAGGTGGCGCGATCCTCGACGTGCTTGCAGCAGGAGGTCTGTGCGCGCGCGCTGCGGCGCAGTTCGTGCGCCGCGTTCATCAGCCGGGTGGCGGACTCGGCCTGCAGAGGCATGCGCAGCGGCAGCCGGTCGAGATCCGCCTCGGTGTCGATCAGCGCGAACAGCGTCATCTGCGCCCAGGCCAGCCATGCGGGGCCGTCATCGCGCTCCTGCGGCAGCGCAAGCTTGAGCGCACGCCAGCAGCAGTAGTTCTCGCGCCCCTTGAGCAGTGCCACGCGCAGGCCGCTGCCCGCGCCCTCCTGCGACAGGGCCGCCAGCGCGCGCGGAACTTCGCGATCGAAGGCCTGTTCCTGCAGCGCCCGCGTGAAGGTGGCCACGGCCGTGCGCACCTCATGGCGCCTCGCCCACAGCAGCAGCGGAACCAGATACGCCAGCGTCTTGCCGGTGCCCGTGGGCGCGTGGACCAGCAGCAGTTCCTGCGAACCGAGCGTGCGCGCAACCTCGCGTGCCACCTGGTGCTGACCCGCGCGATAACCGCCGCCGGCGCCGTCGCGGGCGAAACCGCGCGCCAGATGCTGCTCAAAGATGCGGTCCAGCCGCTGCATGTCCTCCTCTGGGAAGGCCTGCTCCTCTTCTTCGCGCACGGGCTTCAGCGGCTCGATCTCGCGCCAGCGCTCGCCATCGAGCTCGCTGCGCGTGCGCGCACTCAGCAGCAGATCCTGCAGCAGCTCATGACGCTCGCCATGCGGCGATTTGAGACTCAGGATGCGCTCCAGCCCGAGCTCGAGCTGATCGGACTCGCGCAGCAGACGCAGCGCGGCCTCGATCTTGCGTGCCACGAGCGGCTCCTCATCGCGCAGCCCTTCCGCAGCCAGCCCCAGTGCCAGCTCGCCGATCGCGAGCGCTTCGGGATCCAGCGCGGCGATGCGGCGCAGCAGCTCCTTGAGTGCGAGGCCGAGGTGACCCGCTTCGTATCCGCGGGTGCCGCGTGCGCAGGGTTCCACGCAAAGGTTCGGGATCAGCTCCTCGGCGCGTGCGGTCCAGCGGCCCGGAAGAAACAGAGCGGCCAGCTCGCCCAGCGAGAGCACCTGACCATGCTCCGGCCCGCCGAAGTGCGCCCGCCAGGTCTCGAAGCTCTCCGAATCGGCGACGAGCACCTCCGCACCGAAGCAGAACTGCTCCAGCGCGCGCCAGGCCTCCTCCGGGCTGACGGCTTGCTCGAACTCAGCCTGCGTGAAGCCGTACTCATGCTCCACGCGCTCGCGGAAGCGTGCATCGGCCCACTCGGCCTTCGGGGGCCGCACGCTGAGGCTCAGGTGCTCACTGCCCGGCAATTCGCCCGCCTCCACGCGCAGCAGGCAGTCCTGGGCAGGATCCGGCCCGCTGGCATGCCAGCGCACAAGCACGCGGTGTCGGGCTTCTCTCGGTCGGGTCATGGTGCGGATCGCGGGGGCGGGCAGAGCCGCCATCATCTCCTTTCCCGGGCCCTTCCGGCCACCCGGGGTGCAAGGAAAGCCCCCGCATCTCGACGGACGGTGCCCGACCCCGTACACTGCTGCCCCTTTTCTGGAAAAACACCCACAGCCCCGCCCCCCAGGGTCGTTCTGAAGACAATTTTCTGAAGGCAAGTCGTACCGCGATGGAAATCACCACGCTTCAATGCCAAGGCTACGAGAAGGTCGTCCGCTGCCGTGATCAGGCATCGGGGCTGCACGCGCTGATCGCCGTGCACGACACCACCCTGGGACCGGCGCTCGGCGGCATGCGCATGCTGCCCTACACATCGGAAGACGAGGCGCTGTTCGACGTGCTGCGCCTGTCCGAAGGCATGACCTACAAGTCCGCCTGCGCGGAGACGGGCCTGGGTGGCGGCAAGTCGGTCATCATCGGCGACCCCAAGATGAAGACGCCCGAGCTGCTCAAGGCCATGGGTCGCTTCGTCGACAGCCTCGGCGGCAAGTACATCACGGCCGAGGACATGAACATCGGCATCTCCGACCTCGAGACGGTCAAGACCCAGACGCGCTGGGTCACGGGTCTCTCGCGCGAAGTCGGCTCCTCCGGCAACCCCAGCCCGTACACGGCACAAGGCGTGCTCGTCGGTCTGCGCGCGGTGCTCGAGGAGGGCTTCAAGACCAACTCCTTCGCCGGCAAGCATGTCCTGATTCAGGGCGTGGGCGCCGTCGGCGGACGCCTTGCCGTGCTGCTCAAGGAACAGGGCGCCAAGGTCACGATCTGCGACATCAACGAAGCGCGCGTCGATGAGCTCGCCGCGAAGCACGGTTTCGGCAAGATCGCCGATGCCCGCCACCTCGAAGTGGAGTGCGACATCTACGCACCGTGCGCGCGCGGTGCGACGCTCAACGACCAGACGCTGTCCAAGCTGCGCTGCAAGGCGATCGGCGGCGCGGCCAACAACCAGCTGCTCGAACTGCGCCACGGCGACGAGCTCAAGAAGCGCGGCATCCTCTACGCGCCCGATTTCGTGATCAACGCCGGCGGCATCATCAACGTTTCCGTCGAGCTGCTGCCCGGCGGCTACAACGAGGCCGTCTCGCTGAAGAAGATCGAGAACATCTACACCAACCTCAAGAAGGTGTTCGAGATCGCCCGCCGCGACAATGTCAGCACGCACGAGGCCGCACTGCGCCTCGCCCGCGAGCGTCTCGCCGCCGGCAAGAAGCGCGTCGGCGTCTGAGCGCCGCGAACCCGCATCCATGGCACACCGCCGACGCATCCTGCTTGCGTTGGCGGTGTTCTTTCTTTTTCCGGCGGTGCTGATGTTCTATGCGGTCAGCAGCGGCCCGCCGCCCGGGCTGGATGAGTCTGCGCGGCCAAAGGCGCGCCTCTTGCTGCACTGCACCCGCGCCGATGGCAGCGCCCCGGCCGGCGGCACCTACAGCATCGTCGGCCGTCCGCGGCAGGCGCTGCCGATCGGGTTCCTCGGCGAGGCGCTGCGCTGGGAGGGCAGTTTTGAGGGCGGCGAGCTCAGCGTCGATGCACTGCCGCCGATGCGCGCGGAGATCGTTGTGCGCTTCGAGAGCGGCGAGCGGATGGAGCTGGTGCAGGAGTTGGAAGAGGGACTCAACGAGCGCAACCTCAAGCCCTGAGTCGCGCATGAAAAAAAGCAAGGCCGCGGAACGCGTCCGCGGCCTTCGCGCCCGCCAGCGGCGGGGCTGGGACCACTCGGGTCCTATTCCTTGCGGAGGAAGTCGACGAGATCGCGCTCCAGCTCGGCCAATCCGTACTCTTGGACGGTGAGGCAGCGGTAGACGATCTTCGCCAGCGGCTCCGGCGTGTTCGGGTTGAGGTCCTTCGGCGGGGGATAGGACAGGAAGTACGAGAGGCTCATGCGCTCGACTTCACCGCCCTGCTCGCGGCCGGCGTACTGCCAGGGAACCTCGTCGAAGGGCAGCACGCCCGTGAGGATCTCGTAGAGCATGACGCCGATCGCCATGACATCGGCCTTGCTGTCGCGCAGCAGCAGCGGGTTGTAGTGCGGAGTCGTGGTGATCACGCCCCGCTCGTCCTGTCGCAGGGCCGGATCGATCATCACGACCGAACCGGAAGGCTTGATGAGGATGTTCTCGGGCTTCAGGTCGCCGTGGTAGGCGAGCGTGTTGGAGCGCTGCAGCTTCTGCAGCGTGCGCACGATCGTCAGGAACCAGTTGAGGCGGATGCCTTCCAGCGCGCGGATCTTCTCGCGCAGCGTCTTGCCGCGGATGTACTCGTAGGCCACGACGGGGCGGCCTTCGTGAAGGAAGCTGTCCTTCACGCTGACGAGGTTGGGGCTCTTGATGCTCTTGAGCAGGTCCACTTCGGCGCGCAGCAGATCATCGATCTCATGCACATCGAGGAAGTCGATGCGGACGCCGTCCTGACGGAAGAAGATCGCCTCGGCCGGGGTTTCGTCCGGGGAGATGCCCTCGGGTCGGCGCTGGTTGGTGATCTCGAGGAAGCGCGTCACATAGCGCCCGCCACCCGCGATGTCGCCGATCTTCAGCGCAACGCGGTCGCCGTTCTTGTCCTCGGCGAGGTAAATGAGAGAGAAGCCGCCGCGGGCGAGGAACTCGACCACGCGGTAGGCGCCGATGCGCTCGCCTGCTTCCAGCTTGATCATGACGACTGCGTTCTTGAGGTAGGGGACGGTCTTCTGTGAGGCTCAGGCCCCCTTGGCGGGGGCTCCGGCTTGGTTCTCATCGGGTCGGCCGCGGGGCGGGTTGAGGACTTCCTGCCCTGCGGCTCGCGTTATCCGAAGCTGCTCATCGGGACGGTTGCGTTTGGAGCGGGAAAAATCGTGTTGAACGCATGGATCCGAGCGTCCCGGCTTGGTTTCATCTCTGGGAATGAACCGGAAAGGCCCGAGACATGGGCCTTTCCAGCCAGACACCCATGCAAATCACCCCCCTGCTGCTTGCGTCCCTAACCCTCACCACCGATCCGGCCCTGCAGGAGCGCGCTCCCTTCAGCGTCGAGCGGTCATGGGAGATCCAGCGCGTCGGCGCGCCGACCATCGCGCCGGATGGGTCTTTCGCCGTCGTGGCGATCTCACGCACGGACATGGCGGCCGACAAGAGCGTCGCCGACCTGTGGCTGCTGCGCACCGACGGCAGCCAGACCCGTCAGCTCACCAGTCACCCGGCCAGTGAAGGCTCGCCTCTCATCAGCCCGGACGGCTCACGTCTCGTCTTCGTGGCGCAGCGCGAGGGCGACAAGGCCCCGCAGCTCTATCTCATGGAGCTTGCCGGCGGCGAAGCGCGCCGACTCACCAGTGTGCCCACAGGCGTTGCGCAGCCCAAGTGGTTCCCCGACGGACGGCGCATCGCGTTCCTCTCGCGCATCTGGATCGATCTCGAGACCTTCGAGGCTCAAGGCAAGCGCCTGCAGGAGCGCGAGGATGCCAAGAGCAAGGCGCAGGTCTTCGAGAACAACATCGTCACGGCCTGGGATGTCTTCGTCGACGATCGTCAGCTGCACATCTTCAACACGGATATCGAAGGCGCCACGCCGCAGCCGCTGACATCAGGCACGGGACTCGAGCTGCCGCGCCGTTCCGTGCCGCTGGAAAGCGCTCTCTACGACATCGCACCCGACGGCGGCGAAATCGCCTTCACCGCCGACTCCAATCCTGCCGCAAACGACACGAACATCGATGTCTATACGCTCGCCATCGGCTCCAAGGAGGCCCGCAACCGCACCGCTGACAACCCTGCTTCGGACACGCAGCCGCTCTACAGCCCGGATGGCCGCACTCTGGCTTACCTGCGGCAGAAGACGCTGCGCTTCTACGCCGACACGCGCAAGCTGACGCTGATCGATCGGGCAAGCGATGCGCGCACCACCGTTGCGCCGAACTGGGACCGCAGCGCCGACGGACTGGTCTGGGCCAATGACTCCCGCAGCCTGTTCGGCGCGATCGATGATGCCGGCACCGTGCGCATCTACCAGCTGCCCGTCGACGGCGCACCGCGCGCCGTCACGGGTGAGTCGAGCTTCTCCGGTCTGGCGCTCTCGAGCCGCAATGACACGCTCGTCGGCCTGCGCCAGAGCTTCCTGGAACCGCCGACACTCGTGCGCATCGACAGCCGCACGGGCGCCGCTACCCAGCTGAGCAAGGTCAACGATGCGCTGCTCGCGGGCAGCAGTCTTGGCACCTTCGAGAGCGTCACCTATCCCGGCGCCGGCGGCCGTCCGATCCAGATGTGGGTCAACTACCCGCCCGGCTTCGACAAGTCGAAGAAGCATCCGCTCTTCCTCCTGATCCATGGCGGTCCGCACAACGCGATCACCAACGGCATGCAGTTCCGCTGGAACGCGCAGGTCTTCGGCTCATGGGGCTTCGTCACGGGCTGGCCGAACTTCCACGGCTCCAGCGGATTCGGTCAGGAGTTCACCGACTCCATCAACCCGCAGCAGGACGAGTTGCCCTATCAGGATGTGCTCGGCGCGGCCAAGTGGTTCTCGCAGCAGCTCTGGATCGACAGCGAGCGCATGGCAGCGGGCGGAGGCAGCTACGGCGGTTATCTCACGACGATTCTGCTGGGTCGCGAGCATCCCTTCCGCGCGTTGATCGCGCACGCGGCGGTTTACAACTGGTACACCCAAGTCGGAGCCGACTACGCCACCGAAGTGGGCCGCTTCGGCGGTTTCTGGACCGAGAACCAGTCCAAGGTCATCGCCAAGGGCTCACCGCACTTCGGCGCGGCCAACTTCCGCACGCCCACGCTCGTGCTGCACGGACAGAAGGACTACCGCGTGCCGGTCAACCACGGACTGGAGCTGTACCACGCGCTGATCCAGCGCGGCGTGCCGACGCGCTTTGTGTACTTCCCCGACGAGAACCACTGGATCCTCAAGCCCAACAACTCGCTGCTGTGGTATCGCGAGGTCAAGAGCTGGCTGGATCGTTTCGTTCTGGAGCCCTCGCCCAAGGGCAAGTAGGGGCAAGTAGCCGCGCAGCGGGCCGCGCTCACCCCTTGACGCAGACGACCTGCTTGAGCGTGTGGACGACCTCGACGAGGTCGCGCTGCGCCGCCATCACGGCATCGATGTCCTTGTACGCGCGCGGTGTCTCGTCGAGCACCCCGGCGTCCTTTCTGCATTCAACGCCCGCGGTCGCTTCCGCGTGTTCCTCCACCGTGAAGCGCTGCTTGGCTTCGCCGCGGCTCATCACCCGGCCGGCACCGTGCGAGCAGGAGTGGAACGCCTCTGCGTTGCCCTTGCCGCGCACGATGAACGAGCGTGCGCCCATCGAACCGGGGATGATGCCCAGCTCGCCCGCGCCGGCGCGGACAGCGCCCTTGCGCGTCACGAGGATGCGCTCGCCGAAGTGCTCCTCGCGCGCCACGTAGTTGTGGTGACAGTTGACGGCCTGCGCGCCGAGCTCGAAGGGCGGCAGTCCGGCCTCCAAGGTCAGCACGCGCAGAATGCGCGCCATCATCAGCTCGCGGTTGAGCCGGGCGTAGTTCTGCGCCCAGTCGACGGCCTCGAAGTAGTCCTCGAAGTGCCCTGTTCCCTCGTTGAAGTACGCCAGATCGCGGTCGGGCAGGTTGATCTCGTGGCGCTGCATGTCCTCGCGCGCGAGCTGGATGAAGTACTGTCCGAGACGGTTGCCGACGCCGCGCGAGCCGGAGTGCAGCATGACCCACACCACCCCGCGTTCGTCGAGGCACAGTTCGATGAAGTGGTTGCCTCCCCCGAGAGTGCCGAGCTGCTGGAGCGGGCGCGTGCCGTTGAGCGCAGCGGCGTGCTTCTGTGCGATGCGATCGTGGACGGCGGCGAGTTGACGCCAGGCCTGCCGCGCGCGTTCATCGGGGTTCTTCCAGCCGCCCTTCTCGTGCCCGTGCCTGGGGCTGCCGAGATCGCCGTGCGGAACGGCCGCTTCGATCTGCAGTCGGATCGGCTTGAGATCATCGGGCAGCTGCTCGGCGCGCAGCGTCGTCTCCTGTGCCATCATGCCGCAGCCGATGTCGACGCCCACGGCAGCGGGAATGATCGCTCCCTTGGTGGGAATGACCGATCCGACCGTGGCGCCGATGCCGACATGGACATCAGGCATCAGCGCGATCCAGCGGTAGATGAAGGGCATGGCGGCGGCATTGCGCACCTGTCGATGCGCGAAGGCATCGAGCGGCACGCCGCGGATCCACGCGCGAATGCGCGGCTCTCCGCGCAGATCGTGCAGTGTCAGCGGACCGTGCCCGGGATCGGGAAGCTCTTCAGTCTCGGTTGTCATGGCGGGCTGGATGACAGGGTGTGTGACCGGCTGCATGACCGGCTGTGTGACAGGTTGGGGGCGGGAAAGGCGGTGAAGCCGCAGAGACCGCACACACCGAACGGAAACAAAGGAAAATGCGCGTCAGCGCGCGGCTTCGGAGAGCCCGACTTCGATCAGCTCCGCCGCGGCCTCGATTCCGAGGATGCGTCGCGCGCCTTCCAGCACCGTGCCGGTGCCGAGCCACTCCGCCTCCGCCTGGTGAGGACGATAGCGGTAGGCGCGGCCCTGGGCATCGATCAGGCCGATGGCCTGACCCAGTTCGTTGCGCACCGTGTAGAAGGAGCGTGCGGCCTTGCCCTGCTCCTCGTAGCGCACCAGCGAACCGCGCGCACGGCCGTCGACGCGCAGCTCGAAGGCCCGCACGGCAGCACTGGTCACGGGCTGGCTTTCGGCCACGCGGGCGCTTTCCCGCACGGTCTGCGTGCGGCAGGCACCCGCCAGCGCGCTCAGGCACGTTGCGACAAACAGTGGGGAGAAGTTCCGCAGCATGGATCCTTTGTCGGCTGGAAGTCTCTCCTTTATGCTCTTTCCCGTGGATCAACAAGCACTGGAAAGCTGGCGGAAGGCCGGGCGGATCGCCTCGGAGTGCCGCGAATGGGCCAAGACCAACATTCAACCGGGCGTGCGCATCCGCCATGTCCTCGAGACGGTCGAGTCCATGATCCGCGAGCGCGGCGGCCAACCGGGCTTCCCGGCCCAGTCCTCGCGCAACTCAGTCGCGGCGCACTACTGCTCCGCGCCGGAGGACGAGCAGACCTATCAGGAGGGTGATTGCGTCAAGGTCGACATCGGCGTGCACGTGGACGGCTATGTGGCCGACACGGCGGCGACGGTCGACCTGTCGAGCGATCGGCGCTGGACTCCGCTGATCGAGTCCGCGAAGAGCGCCCTGGCGGCGGCGATCGCGACGGTCGGCGAGGGCGTTCCGGTCGGCGATGTCGGCGGCGCGATCGAGCGCACGATCCTGAAGGCGGGTTTCCAGCCGGTCCGCAATCTCACCGGACACGGCCTGGGCCGCTGGAAGGTGCACTGCGCGCCGCAGATTCCCAACTACGCGGAACGCGGCGGCGGAACGCTCAAGCGCGGAATGGTGTTCGCCATCGAACCGTTCGCGAGCACGGGCAAGGGCTACATCCGCGAAGCGGGCAAGGCCGAGGTGTTCATGATGGTCCGCCCGCCGATGAAGGCCAAGGGTCTGGACCGCGATGTGCTCAAGGCCATCGAGGCCTGGCGCGGACTGCCGGTCGCTCGCCGGTACTTCACGCATCTGGACCGGGAGCTGGTGGAAGACACGATCACCAAGCTCGCGCGCCAGGGCAGCCTGATGCGTTATCCGCCGCTTGTGGAAGACGAGGGCGTGATGGTCGCGCAGTACGAGCACTCGCTGTATCTCGGCCCGGACGGGGTCGAGGTGTTGACGGCCTGAGAACGGCTCGAGACGCGCTTCAGCGCATCTGCTTCAGCTTGCGCAGCAGCAGCAGCGCCTCGATCGGCGTCGTGCGATCGATGTCCACCTTGGCGAGCTCCTTGGCGAGCCGCGATTCACTCGTCTCGAACAGGCCCAGCTGCTGCGGCTGCAGCAGGTCCTTGGGCTTGCCCTGATTGGCGATGCGCGGCGCGAGACCTTCCGAGCCTTCCTCGATGTCGGCGAGGATGCGCTTGGCGCGCTCGAGCAGCTCGCGCGGCACGCCCGCGAGGCGTGCGACATGGATGCCGTAGGAGCGATCCGTGCCGCCTTCGACCATCTTGTGGAGGAAGACGATCTCGTCGTTCCACTCGCGGACGGCGACATTCAGGTTGCACACGCCCTTGAGGCGCGTCTGAAGATCCGTCAGCTGGTGATAGTGCGTTGCGAAGAGCGTGCGGGCGCGGATGACTTCGTGCAGGTGCTCGACGATCGCCCAGGCCAGCGCCAGTCCGTCGAAGGTGCTCGTTCCGCGGCCGACCTCGTCCAGCACAACGAGCGAGCGGGCGCTGGCATTGTTGAGGATGTTCGCGATCTCGATCATCTCGACCATGAAGGTCGATGCGTTGCGACCGATGTCGTCGGCGGAGCCGATGCGCGTGAAGATGCGGTCGACGAGGCCGATCTTGGCTTCGCCGGCGGGCACGAAGGAGCCGATCTGTGCCAGCAGCACGATCAGGGCCGTCTGGCGGATGTAGGTCGACTTGCCCGCCATGTTGGGACCCGTGATCACGGTGATCATGCGGTCCGTGCGATTGAGTCGGCTGTCGTTGGGAACGAAGGCCTCCGCGCGCGGATTGCGCTCGACCACGGGGTGGCGACCGTCGGTGATCTTGATCAGGTCGCCGTCATCGATTTCCGGCGCGACATAGCGGTTTTCGACGGCGCGCTGGGCCAGTCCGGACAGCGTGTCGAGCTGCGCGAGCGCCTGCGCGCTCTTCAGGATGCGCGGGATCTCGCGGGCGACGGAGTCGCGCAGCTTCGAGAAGAGTTCGTATTCGAGATCGTTGGCGCGCTCCTCGGAGTTGAGCACCTTGTTCTCGTATTCCTTGAGCTCCGGCGTGATGTAGCGCTCGGCGTTCTTGACGGTCTGCTTGCGGATGTACTCCGGCGGAACGCGTCCGGACTGCGAGTTGGGGATCTCGATGTAGTAGCCGAAGACGGAGTTGAAGCCGACCTTGAGCGTGGCGATGCCGGTGCGCTCGATCTCGGCCGCCTGCAGGCGCGCCATCCAGTCCTTGCCCATGCCGGCGGTGCCGCGCAGCTCATCGAGCTCCTGATGCACGCCTGCACGGATCAGGCCGCCCTCGCGCAGCGTCAGCGGGGGATCCTCGGCGAGCGTGTCGCGGATGGCGCCGACGACATCTTCCAGCGGATCGAGCTCTTCGCGCAGCTGTGCCAGACGCTCCGACCAGACGGAATCCAGCTTGGCGCGCACGGGCGCGATGATCTCGAGCGAGCGGCACAGGCCGATCAGATCGCGGGCGTGGGCCCGGCCGGTGGAGATCTTGGCGACGAGGCGTTCGATGTCGAGCACGCTGCCGAACAGCTCGCGCAGCTCCTCGCGCAGGAACGGCGCGTCGACCAGCTCGCGGATTGCCTGCTGGCGGGCGAGGATCGGCTCCTTCTCGCGCAGCGGCGAGGAAAGCCACTCATGCAGCATGCGTCCGCCCATCGGCGTCAGCGTGGCGTCGATCGTGTCGATCAGCGTGCCTTCGCGGCGTCCATCGCGCTGCGTGCGGAAGAGCTCGAGGCAGGAGCGCGTGGCGCGATCGAGCACGAGATGGCGAGCAGGGTCCACGCGCTCGATGCGCAGGATGTGCTCGCAGGCGCTGCGCTGCGTGGCCTCCACATAGTCCATCAGCGCGCCTGCGGCAGGCAGGGCCGTGGAATCGTCCTCGATGCCGAAGCCTTCCAGCGTCGAGACGCGGAAGTGCTTCTTGAGTGCGCGCAGGCTGGCATCGCGTTCGAAGCACCACGGATCGCGCGTGCTCAGGCGCGGTCCGAGCAGCGCGGTGATCTCCTTCCACACACCCGGCTCGCGTCCCTCGAGATCAAGCGAGCAGAGCAGCTCTGCGGGCGCAATGCGGGCGAGTTCCTCGCTGATGCGCTCCAGTTCGATCTCGCTGACCATCATGCGGCCCGTGGACAGATCCACCCAGGCCAGTCCGGCGCGGTTGCCGTGCGTGTGCAGGGCGACGAGATAGTTGTTCTCGCGCGCGTTGAGCACATCCTCCTCGGTGATCGTGCCCGCGGTGACGACGCGCACGATGCCGCGATCGACCATACCCTTGGTGTGACGCGGATCCTGCAGCTGCTCGCAGATGGCGACCTTGTGCCCCTTTTGCACGAGGCGCATCAGATAGCTCTCCATCGTGCGCACGGGTACGCCCGCCATGGGAATCGCGTCCTCGCCCTTGGAGCGCGCCGTCAGCGTGATGCCGAGCTCGCGCGAAGCCAGCTTGGCGTCGTCGTGGAACAGCTCATAGAAGTCGCCCATCCGGAAGAAGAGCAGCGCGTCCGGCTGTTCCTTCTTGGCGCGCCAGAACTGCTCCATCATGGGCGTCATCGCCGCACCGGAGGATTTGACGGTCGCGTCGCTGTCGGAGGCGCTTTTCTGCATGGGCGGGGTCGTGCAGTTTACCCGCTGGCACGGGTTTTGTTTGCTGCTTGCGCCCCGACCCGCTTCTGTCGAGCATATCCCCCCGCATGTCCGCCCTCCGCCCCCGGTCTAGAGCTCTCCGCGCGCTCTTGTTCGCCTGCATCTGCGTCGTGCTGGTGTTGCAGAGCAGCTGCCAGAGCTACCGCCAGAGGACAGAAGCCGCCTTCGCTGACTACGAGCGAGGACAGTTCGCCGTCGCCGAACGGCAGTACGCCGACCCCAAGACGACCGATTCTGATTTCCTGCGCGGTGCGGAAGCCGGCATGAGCGCCCTCTCGGGTGGCAACTTCGCTGCCGCGCGTCAGCACTTCGAGATCGCCGCCGAAGCGGTGCGTCAGATCGAGCGCACCGCACTCGCAGACCCCGAGAAGCTCGGCGAGCAGCTGCTCAGCTGGGCCGTCAACGACACCTGGCTCACCTACGAGGGCGAAGGCTACGAGCGGGCGCTGCTGCATTCCGCGCGCGCCATCGCGCACCTGATGAGCGGTGACCTGGATGGCGCGCGCGTCGAAGTTCGTCAGGCCAACGCGCTGCTGGAGAGCGAGGAGCGGCTCTACAAGAAGGAATACCGCGCCGGGGGACTGGGCCACTTCCTCTCCGGGCTGACCTACGAGCTCGCTGGCCGTCCGGACGACGCCTACATCGACTACAAGCGGCTGGAGAAGAAGGATCTCGGCCGCGATCTCTACGCACCCGCGCTGGCTCGATTGGCTCGCGAACTGGACAACGACGAGGATCTCGAGCTGTGGCGGCAACGCTACTCGGTCGAAGCGATAGACACCGAAGGGCTGGCAAGCATCGTTGTGCTCGCCGCCGTGGGCAGCGGTCCCTACAAGGTCGAGACCGGCATCACCATCCCGATTCCCGAGGGCGTCGTGCAGTGGACCGTACCGGCCTTCACGCGCCGCCCGCAGACGAGCGGACCCGTGCAGCTGCTCGTCGAGGGCGTCGAGACCCCGATCGAGACGGTGGTGCTCGAAGACGTGGCGCGCGTGGCGAAGGAGAATCTCGACGACCGTCTGGCCTGGCTGGCGACCAAGTCCGCCGTGCGCGCCATGCTGAAGTACCAGCTGACGCGCGAGCTCGGCCGCGATCACGGCACGCTGGGTACGATCGCGGGCGTCCTGTTCACCGTGATCACGGAGCGCGCGGACCTGCGCTGCTGGATGACGCTGCCGGACAGCTGGCAGGCCTCACGTCTGTTTCTGCCTGCGGGAGCGTGGCCGCTGAGCGTGCGGGCCGGCGCTCTGACGCAGCCGCTCGGCCGATTCGAGCTCGCGCCCGGCGAGACCATGTTTGTCTTCGTTCGTACACTCGGCAGTCAGATCCACGCCTACCATGTGGGCGGCCGGCCGAAGGAGGCCCTCAAACCGTGAAGTCGATTTTCCCTTTTCTGATCGCGTTCTTCCTGCTTCCGCTCGGTGCGTGCCGCTCCGCGGCGCGTCCGTCCGCTGACTCTGCGGACGCCGGCGCAGCCTCCGCGGCGCCCTCGGCCGCACCCGGCGGCGACCGCGAGGTCGAAGGCTGTCTCGCCATGACGGACACGCGCCTTGAGCGCAAGCCCGCCGGCACGCAGCTGGAGTTCCAGCTCTCCAACACTTGCTCCGGAAAGCTGGATGCCGAGGTCTGCGTGCAGTGCTTCGATGCCAGCGGCGCACCGCTCGCCGCCGGCCGCACCCAGTGGGTCGCGATCAGCCTTGCCGCCGGCGCCCGCCGCGCGCTGCGCTTCGAAGGTCTGCCGAAGCTCACCGAATCCTGGACCCTGATCGCGCGCAAGCGCTAGGGCCCGCGCTCTCCGACCATCCTCCAAGGACACCAACATGAAATCGATTCTGATTCCCGTGTGCCTCATCGGCGCTTTCCTCGCACCCTCGTGCAGTTCCACCCGCTACGGCGATGCCTCCGCCGAGGAGACCGTCAACATCGACTGGGGCTCCACCGACCTGCAGACCCTCTCGGGCAAGATGGTCAAGTCGCTGCTGCAGGCGCCGCAGCTCGCCTACCTTGCCGATGAGAAAAAGGGCCAGGACCAGCGCATTCGCCTCTACATGGGCGGCGTCCGGAACGAAACCAGCGAGCACATCGACACCGCCGCCATCACCGACCTTGTCCGCACGGATCTGTTCTCGAGCAACAAGTTCCGCTTCGTCGGCGATGCCCAGGCTCAGAAGGAGGTTTCCGATCAGGTGACCTTCCAGAACGAGTCCGGCAAGGTCGATCCTGCCATGATCAAGAAGTTCGGCAAGCAGCTGGGCGCCGATGTGGTGCTCTACGGCAGCCTGCGCTCGATCGAGAAGAAGAAGGGCCGCTCGCTCGAGACCGGCGGCATCAAGACCGAGGATGTCTACTACCTGCTGATCCTCAACTGCGTCAACGTCGAGACCAACGAGCTGATCTGGACCGAGAAGGGCGAGATCCGCAAGACCCAGAAGACCGGCGTTTTCGGCAGCTGAAAAAAGAGCCGTTTTTCTCCCCCGGACCCGTTCGGTCATCGGACTCTGGCGGCTCCTGATCCATGTCCTGCGGGCCTGAGAATCCGAGGACCCTGGAAGAACGAGAGAGCCTGAGAGAGAGAAACGAGAGTCTGAGAGCCACGAGCCTGCCCGGCACCCCCGAGCAGGCTCGCGGTGCTTTCCGGGGCCATACCGATGGCCCCGTTGCACAGAAAAAAGGCCTCCCCGCGTTCGCTGACCAAGTACCCGCCGGCTGACACCCCCGCAGCCTGAAGATGCTGCGCTGGGGACAAAACTCTTCTCGAAACCTTCAGCCCGGTCGCAATCCCCGGGCTGAAGGCTTTTTTGCGGCCAGCCTGCCCGAGGCCACACCCCCCGAGGCCACACCCCCCGAGCTCACGTCCGCAGACCCGGCCTCTTGAGCGCCACCCCCTGCGATTGCAGCATGGCCCCATGGCTCTCTACATCGTGACCGGCGGCGCCGGCTTCATCGGTTCGCACCTGACCGAGGCGCTCGTGCGTCGCGGAGACCGGGTCCGGGTGGTCGACAATCTCGCCACGGGACGAAGGGAGAACATGGAGCACCTGCCGGTGGGGGCCCTGGGCTCGGGCCAGCCGGTGGAATTTCTGGAGGCCTCGATCCTCGATCGCGCGGCCCTGCGCACCGCGCTGCGCGGCGTCGAGGGAGTGTTTCACGAGGCGGCGCAGGTCTCGGTTCCCCGCAGCATCGAGGATCCGATCGCGAGCTACGAGGTCAATGTCACCGGAACCCTGACGGTGCTCGAGTGCGCGCGCGAGAACCGGGTCGGAAAGGTCGTTTTCGCCGCGAGTTCCGCGGCTTACGGCAATACCGAGACGCTGCCCAAGGAGGAGAGCATGCTGCCCCAGCCGCTCTCGCCCTACGCCTCGGGCAAGATCGCCGGTGAGCACCTGCTGCGCGTGTACTCGGAGTGCTACGGAATGCGCACCGTCGCGCTGCGCTACTTCAACATCTTCGGCCCGCGCCAGGCCGACGACAGTCCCTACACCGGCGTGATCGCGATCTTTGCTCGCGCGCTGCTGCAGGCGAAGGCGTCGCCGAAGATCTTCGGCGACGGCCTGCAGAGCCGCGACTTCACCTACATCGACAACGTGGTCTCGGCCAACCTGCTGGCGATGGAGCGCGCACCCGCGGGTCACTCGCTGTTCAACGTGGGGGCGGGACGGCAGGTGACGCTGCTCGAGCTCTACCGGGCCATGGCCGAGGATCTCGGCGTGCGCATGGAGCCCGAATTCCATCCGCCGCGGACCGGCGATGTGCTCCACAGCCTTGCCAGCCTCGAGCGCATCCGGGCGGGCCTGGGCTACGAGCCGCGCGTGGGCTGGCGCGAAGGCCTGCGGCAGACGGTCGCCTGGTATCGGGAGCGGCACCGACAGGGCGCCCCGGTAAATACAAATTCCTAAACAGGCCTCGGGCGCCCGCTTGCTTGCCCGGGTGGGGGCGCGGGGGCTATCCTCATCGCCTTCGACATTCGCCCTCAGGGTCCAGCGAGCCCCCCTTTCGGGGCCAGCGCACCGGCGGGGCACCCAAAGCCACCATGACGCTGACGATCGACTTCGCCAAGGACCTCGAGAAGCTCTTCGGGCTCACCTCGGTCAACTACAAGTACGGCCTCAACAAGGAACAGCTCTTCCACGAGGCCATCGCCAACGACCGCGGTCGGGTCAAGAAGGACGGTCCCTCCAACGCCCAGAAGGCCTTCCCGACCAAGCTCGGGACCAAGGGTCCGCTGGTCTACTAC
>SYGM01000200.1 GCA_005799545.1 Planctomycetia bacterium
AGGACGAGATCGGCACGCCGTACTGCGTCACGATCGACGGTGACACGCTCAAGGACGATGTGGTCACCGTGCGCCACCGCGACACCATGACGCAGGAGCGCGTCAAGGTGGCGGAGCTGGAGCGCTACCTGCGCGAGTCGATGCGCAGCTGGAAGCGCCCGGCCCGTCAGGGGAATCCGTCAGGTTGAACCGACCTGCTGAGCCGGCTTGTTGAATCGGTTCAGCAGCGCCGCGAGCGGCAGCGCTGCGTACAGCATCAGGATCGGGGCATTGCCGTCGCGAAAGCGCGGCGCGCCCCAGAAGATCAGCGCCGTGGCAAGGCAGGCAAGCATCAGCGAGTCCGCCATCCACCAGCGGGCGTCGCGCGGGCCTGTCCGCAGATGCCAGACAATCCCTGCGGCCAACAAGAGCAGGAACGGCGTCGTGCCGAACCACTGCAACAGCACATAGCTGCGGTTCTCGGAGTCGCGATCCGGCATCCAGAAGCGGCACAGGCGCCACCACAGCAGCCGGGGAAGTTCTTCCGCGTGTTCCGACAGCCAGTCCCGGCCCCACTGCCACTGCAGGCGATCGCGCTCCAGCTCACCGGATGCCGCCTGAAGCTGCGTCCAGCCCGGCAGCTGATCGCTCGCCACCCAGCCGCCGCGATGACGCTCCTCAAGCAGCACGCGATCGTTGTAGGAACCCCTGAAGGTCGGACCGCCGCTGGTCGTGATCAGCACGGGATGCTCCAGCGCCAGCTGATTTCGTACGGTCCAGGGCAGCAGGCACACGAGCGTGCCGGCGAAGAGCCAGGCGCCGAGGCGGCGCTCGCCGCTGCGCCAGCAGGCCAGCAGCAGCAGCGGCAGCGCCAGCAGTGCAAAGGGGCGCGTCAGGATCAGGGCTCCCAGGCACAGTCCCGCCGCGGGTGCCCGACGCTGCGCCGCGAGCAGCAGGAATGCCGCGAGCAGCGCCGTGAAGAGGTTCTCGGAGGCGAAGATCGTCGCCATGTACACATGCGGCGGATACAGGGCCATCAGCAGACCCGCCACGCGCCCTGTGCGCTCACCCGCCAGCAGGCTGCCCGCGCGCCAGGTGCAGTACACCGTCAGCGCGCCGAGCAAGCACAGGCTGAAGTAGGCCGCGAAATAGCTCTTGGCGCTCAGCGCGTAGACCAGCGCGAGAAACAGCGGAAAACCCGGCGCTCGGAACGCGGAGGGCTCGCCTGCGAGCTCGTAGCCATCGCCCGCGAGCAGGCTGCGGGCGAGCTCGTCGTAGTGGTAGCCGTCCTGGCCCATCTCGAAGCCGTGGAACTGCGTTGGATCACGCAGAACCCAGACTGCCAGCATGCGCACGCACAATGCCAGCAACAGCAATGACCAGCCGAAGCGGCGCGGGGTGGATCGGAACAGCACTGCACCCCATGTTCAGCCCAGCTGCACGGGAAAGGCAAGCACTTGCCGAAGTCCGTCGGCTGGGGTAGCAAGGGGAGGTGCGACGTGCGCTGTTCTGGACGCTCCTGATCGTGCTCGCGGTCCATGCGCGCTCGCTGGGCGGCGCCGCGCTGGTCTACGACGATGGCGCGCACGTGTTCAACAACCCGCTGTTTCTGCCGCCGGGTTGGCACGCGCTCGAGCGCGTGTGGTCGGCGCCCTTTGAAGGCCTATTTGCGCCGGTTGCGTACACGCTGTGGTGGCTGCTCGCCAAGCTTTCCTATCTGCTTTTCGGTGAACTGCGGCCCGTGCTGTTTCACGGCGCCAACTGGCTGCTGCACGCCGGGGTTTCTGCCTGCGTCTTCCAGCTGTGCGCACGGCGCGGAGCCGGTCCGCTGGGAGCTGCGCTGGGAGCGCTGTGTTTCGGGCTGCATCCCCTCTGCGTCGAGAGCGTGGCCTGGATCTCCGAGCTGCGCGGATTGCTGGCGGCGCTGCTGGGCCTGCTCGCCATCCTGTCTCTGCCGCGCGTCTGGCTCGCCACGCTGCTGTTCGCGCTGGCGCTGTTGTCCAAGCCCGCGGCGGTGGCGGTGCTGCCGATGGCCTGGCTGCTGGATCCGCGCGCCTGGCGCGAAAAGTGGCGCCTGCATGTCGGTTGGAGCGTCATGGTGCTGGCGCTGGTGTGGATTTCGACGCAGGCGCAGAGCGGCGAAGCGCTGCGCGTCGCCACCACTCCGGCAGAACGCGTGTGGATCGCGATCGATGCCCTGGCGAGCTACACCCGGGCCTGGCTGATGCCCGTGGATCTGTGCGTGGATGCCGGACGCAGCCCGCAGCTCGTGCTTGCGGAGCGCTCGTGGCTCTTCCGTGGGGCGATGCCGGGTCTGTTTTTGGGTCTGTTGCTGGTCGTGTGGGGCCTGTGGTGGCGTCGCTGCGGCGCGCGTGATCCACTGCTCAGCCTGTGCGCGCTGGCACCGGTGCTGGGCCTGATTCCCTTTGCATTCCAGAACACCTCCACCGTGGCGGATCGCTACGCATATCTGGCGCTTCTGGGGCCGGCCTTGAGCGTGGCGCGCTGGCAGGGGACGCTTCGCCGCGCAGCACGGCACGTGCCGGCGGGCGTGTTCGCCTTGTGCGCGCTGTTGTGGGTGCCCTTGAGCGTGCGGCAGCAGGGCTTCTGGGCCAGCGACACGGCCTTGTTCGAGCGCGCGCTGGCCGTCAATCCGCGCAGCGCGGTGGCGCACAGCAATCTGGGCCTGGTGGCGCTGCGGGAAGGCCGGCTGGCGGATGCGCGGGCGCAGTACGAGCAGGCGCTGGCGCTACGACCGGAGGATGCGCGTGCTCGGGCGAATCTGGGACTGTGTCTGTTTCAGAGCGGGCAGGTGCAGGCGGGATTGTCCGAGCTGCGCGCGGCGCTGGCCCTTGCGCCGGACTACTTGCGTGCGCGGGCCAATCTGGTGCGCGGACTGATGCAAACCGGCGAAACGGCGGGCGCGCGCGAGCAGGCTGAGGAGCTGGTGCAGCGCCATCCCGACAGCGCCGAGGCCTGGACGCTGCACGGGCAGGTCGCAGTGGCGGCCGGCGACCGAGCTCAGGCGCGCGCTTCGGCCCTGCGTGCGCTGGAACTGCTGCCGGGGTATGCCCCTGCACGAGCACTGCTGGGGGAGAACGGAGAGCTCGTACGGTGAACGCCGCACCGCAGGTTTTCAGCGGTTTCCTGTCCCAAACGGCCAGCTCCATGCGCTCACCTCCCTGCAGGGACATGAGCTCCGACCAAGCCGAAAGCCAGAGTCAGATTCAAGCCGCGTTGGAATTTGCCCGAACGGAACTGGGTCCGGCGAGCGAGCGCCTGATGGGCACACCCGCGGCTCAGGCCCTGCTGCTGACGCGTCTGCGTGCAGGCCAGAAGCTGGAAGATGCGGTGCTGGGCATCGCGCACTTGCATCTGCGCGAGGATCCACGGCTGGCGGATGAGTTTCTGACCCATTTTCTGGACGACGCGTACCGCAATGGACGTCGATTGGTGACGAGCGATTTGCGCAACTTCCTGGACACGGGTGATCTGGTGCACTCGGTCGCGGGTGATCTGTGGCAGGAGCTGACGGAACTGCAGTTCGAAGGCCGCGCGCAGTTCATGGCGCTGGTCACGCAGCGCCTGCGCTGGCGGGCCACGGATGAGGCGCGCCGACTGCGCCCGCGCGGGGGGCCGCCACCGGACGAGACGCCCCCGTCGCCGCGAGAGCTGATCGATGACGCTCCGCCGCCGGATGTCGCCCTGCTCGATCGTGATGAACTTGAGCAGCTGGTGCTGCGCCTGCTGCGCCTGCCGGAGCGGGATCAACTGATCCTGCGCATGTACCTGCGGGGTGAGTCCGTGGAGGCGATTGCCAGCGCCTGCCAGCTCAACTACGAAGCGGCACGCAAGGCGCTCCAACGTGCTTTGGCGCGCGCGCGCGCAATGGGTCCGGGTTAGGCTGGGATGCGCCGATGGCGCCTGTCCCTCAACCTCCCGCCTCGCCCGAACCGCCCGCATCGCCGGAATCTGTCGCTGCACGCTCGCGCCTCCTCGCCGAGGCCGCGTTCCGGGAATACCTGCGCCGGACTCGTCAGGGCGAGGCGCCGCGCACGCTGGAGTTGGTGAGCGAGCTCGATGAGGCGGCCGCGCGCGAGTTCCGTCAGATCCTGCTCGACTACAACGAGCTCAGCGGAGCCGGTTCCGGCGGCGGCACGGCTCGCGGCGTGCTCGATGCCGGTGTGCGCATCGGACCCTATCATATCCTGCGCGAGATCGGCCGCGGCGGCACCAGCGTGGTCTACGAGGCCGAGCAGGAAGTCCCGCGGCGGCGCGTGGCGCTCAAGGTGCTTCACAGCCATCTGGGAGAGTCCTCCACGGCTCTGGTGCGCTTTCGCAACGAAGCTCAGGCTTTGGCGCGCCTGCGCCATCCCGGCATCGTCGCCGTGCATGCCACCGGTGAGCATCATGGCCGGCATTGGATCGCGGAGGAACTGGTGCCCGGAGCGCGTTCGCTGGCCGATCAGATCCAGCTGTGGCGCGAGCGCGGAGCACTGCCGATCGAGCATGCGCGCGAGATGGCGACGCTGTTCCTGCAGGCAGCCGAGGCACTGGCGGCAGCGCATGCGGCCGGCGTGCTGCACCGCGACCTGAAACCCGCCAACTTGCTCGTCAACGATCTGGGTCAGCTGAAGCTGATCGACTTCGGTCTGGCGCGCATCGAGGATGAGCTGCCGCTGACCCGCACGGGGGAGCTCTCGGGCACGCCGTTCTACTTCAGCCCCGAATCGCTGATCGCACCCGTGCGGCTCGACGCGCGCTCGGATGAGTTTTCGCTGGGTGTCAGCTTCTATGAGGCATTGACGCTGGAACGGCCCTTTGAGGGCGAGTCGCTGCAGCAGATCCTGCGTGCGATTGAGCTTGAGGATCCGCTGCCGCTGCGCGCGCGGCGCCGTCAGGTACCGCGCGATCTCGAGGTGATCGTGCTCAAGATGCTCGAGAAGCGTCCTCAGCGGCGCTACCGCGATCTGCGCGAAGTGGCGCTCGATCTGCGCCGCTATCTGGATCATCAGCCGATCGAAGCGCGGCCGGTCGGGTCTCTGGGCAATGCGTGGCGTTGGTCGCGCCGCCATCCGGCGCAGGCGGTGGCGCTGCTCGCAAGCGGCGCAATCTCGCTGGCGTTGCTGCTGCTCCTGCGCTCCAACTCGGAGCTGCGCGTCGAGCAGGAGCGGGTGGGCGCGCTCAATGTCGAGCTCCTGCGGGTGCTCGAGGGCGTCGATCCGTGGAGCGAAGCGGCCGAAGGCACGCAGGATCAGGCGCGTCGCCTGATCCGCGAGTCCGCCGCCTATGCGAGCAGTTCGCGCGAAGCGCTGGCCTTGCACACGCTGGGCGCGCAGCTCCTGTGTGCCGCGGGTGCGCCGCGCTCCGCACTGGCGGAGCTGTCAGGCATCGAGAACGAGGTGACCGCGCTGAGTGATCCGCTGCTGGAACTGAAATGGCTGGAGGCTTCCCTGCGCGCCGCGGGGGAACTCGATCAGCGCGCGCGCGCCGAGTCCGTGCTTGGGCGCGCGCTGAATCTGCTGGAGCAGGAGCCGGATGCGGACCCCGGCGGTCAGCACAGGGCACGCCTGCGCGCTCAGCAGCAGTTGCATCGGCTCGAGGAAGAGCAGCTGGTTTCGCGCGAGGAGCTGGATGCCGCCGTGGCGGTGTTCGACCAGCGGCTGAGGGCACAGCTGCGACAGTCAGCGGGCAAGCCCGGGCTGGTGCGGGCCTATCTCGAGCTGGGGCACGCCGTGCGGGCCGCCGGAGACCTGCGTCGTGCGCATGGCGCATGGTCTCAGGCGCTGGCGCTGGCGCGCGCCAACTACGGGCAGGACTCGCGCCGCAGCATCGAGATCGCGCTGCTGCTGCTGGAGTCCTCCGAAGGCTACGCCGATGACTCCGGCTGGGTGCGTGGGATCATCCGCGTTGCCGATCTGCAGCGCGATGCCCGTCAGCGTCTCGAGCCTTTAGATCCGCTGCGTGCTCGTGCGCAGTGGCGCGAAGCTCTCGAGCGTGTGGACATGCAGTTGGGCGCCGCGGCGGATTCCGGTGCGTGGTGCGGTCTGCTCAGGGCCGAGTGCGATCTTCTGCAGGAACAACTCGGCTGGCAGCACGCCCTCGCGCTGCAGGCCCGCGTGGAGCACGATCAGCGCGTCTGGAGCGTGCTGCCCGCGGAGCAGGCGGTCGCTGCGCTGGAGACCACGCACGCGCTGCTGCTTGGGCGCTATCCGCAAGGTCACAGCCTGCGCTGGAAGCATCAAGTGCTGCTCGCACAGGCACTCCTGCGTGCCGGCCAGCGCGAGCGCGCCCGAGCCGTCGCACTGGAGGTGCTGTCGGCCTGCCTCGAGCGGCCGCTGTGGCGCGCGCAACTGGGCTCCGCGGCGTCGGAGCTGTGCTGGGCGCTCTACCTGTCCGGTGAACGCGCGGCCGCGGAGTGGAATGCCCGCCAGCTGCTCTCCGATCGACTCGAACGCAGGCAATGGCTGTCGCTGACCCAGGCTGCGCTGGAGGAGACTTGGGCATTGCACGCACTCCTGTGCGCGTCCGCCGGAATCGACTGCGATGCCGAGCTGTGGTCGGAGGTCTGTCGACGCTCCGGTGAAGCGCGCCTGTGGACGCCGGAACTGCTGCAGGCACTTGCCACTGGGGACGGAATCCGCCTGGAGGAACTGCAGCAGCGCAGGAAGTCCTGGCGCAGCGCGCTCGCCCTCGCCAAGCACTGCGCGGATGCCGGCGACCGTGAGCGCGCGAGTGCGCTGTGTGAGCTCGTCCCGGAGTCGAACGGGTTGCGGGCGGCTCTGCTGTGTTCCCTGACGGCGCGCTGATGGAGCGCCGGCGTCGTTGCAGGCTAGAAGCCCGCGGCCTGTCCGTCCTTGCGTGACTCGCTGGCGCCGTAGAAGGTGCGAGTGGCGCGATCGACGCGGATGGCCTGATACCCGCCGAAGTCACCGCGATTGAAGCCCACAGAATGACCGCGCTCGATGAGCCCGCGCACGGTCTCGTAGTCCCAGCCTGACTCGAGGAACACGCGGCCGCCGTCCTTCATGGTGCCGCCCGTGGGCTCGGAGGAGCCTTCATGCAGAATGCGCGGTGCATCTCCGGCCTCCTGCGTGTTCATGCCGAAGTCGATCATGTTGATCGCGATCTGCACATGGCCCTGAGGCTGCGTGGCGCCGCCCATCACGCCGAAGGCCAAATACGGCTCGCCGGCCTTGGTGATGAAGCCGGGGATGATCGTGTGGAAGGGCAGCTTGCGCGGCGCGTAGCTGTTGGGTCTGCCGGGGGTCAGATCGAAGAGCTCGCCGCGATCCTGCAGCACGAAGCCGCAGCCATCCGGCGTCATTCCCGATCCCATGCCGCGGAAGTTGGACTGGATCAGTGAGACCATGTTGCCGGTTGCATCGGCCGTCGAGAGGCAGATCGTGTCGCCCTGCTCGAGGATCGGCGGCCCGGGGGGAATTTCACGGGCAGCCTTGTCCGGACTGATGCGTTTGCGCTGTTCGGCAGCGTATTCCTTGGAGATCAGTCGCTGCACCGGCACGCGCATGAAGTCGGGGTCAGCGTAGTAGCGTGCGCGATCCTCGAAGGCGAGTTTCTTAGCCTCGAGGAACAGGTGCACGAACTGCGGGCTCGTCCGGCCGATCGCGCGCAGATCGTAGGCTTCGAGCAGGTTGAGCATCTGCAGTGCCGCGATGCCCTGTCCCGGCGGAGGAAGCTCCCACAGCTCGTAGCCGCGATAGCTCGTGGACACGGGGTCCACCCAGGTGGATGCGTGTGCGGCGAGGTCCTCGTAGGTGAGGAAGCCGCCCTGACGGCGCATGTAGGCGTCGATGCGCCGCGCGATCTCACCCTTGTAGAAGGCATCGCGTCCTTCCTTGGCGATGTCCTCGAGCACGGAGGCGAGCAGCGGATTGCGGAACAGCTCGCCGGTCCGCGGTGCGCGTCCGTCCGGAAGGAAGGTCGCGGCGAAGTTCTCGTAGTCCTTGAGCCGCTCGCCGTTGCGCTCCCAGTAGTGCGCGATCAGCTCCGATACGGGGAAGCCCTCGCGTGCGTAGCGGATCGCCGGCGCCAGCACTGCTGCCATCGGCAGCTTGCCGAAGCGGCGGTGCAGCTCAAACCAGCCGTCGACGCAGCCGGGAACGCTCACAGGCAGAGGTCCCAGCGGAGGGATGCTGCTCAGCTTGCGGCGCTGGAACTCCTCGAGCGTCAGCGTTGCCGGAGAACGCCCGCAGGCATTGAGCCCATGCAACTTCCGGGTGGACTCGTCCCACACGATCGCGAACAGGTCTCCTCCGAGGCCGCAGCCCGTGGGTTCGCTGAGCGCGAGCATGGCGTTGGCCGCGATGGCTGCATCGACGGCGCTGCCGCCCGCGCGCAGGATTTCCAGCGCAGCCTGAGTGGCTAGGGGCTGGCTGGTGGCTGCCATGCCGTTGCGTGCGATCACCTCCGAGCGTGTGGCGAAGGAGCGCCCTGTGATGCGATCACCGGGCAGGGCAAGCAACGCAATGGAAAGCAGTGTTGAGAGCATGGTCTCCAGAAAACCTCCGGCCGCGCGAGGCTAGAGCCCCGCGCGGCCGGAAGGAAGGGTCGGCTGTCGGCTATTGGAAGCGCTCAAGCACGCCCACGAAGCTCGCGCCCTGTCCGCAGGAAGCCGGAGTCCGCGGATAGAGCAGGCCGGCCTCACCGATCTGGAACACCGAGAGATCCGAGGTGCCTGCGTTGGCCGAGTAGAGGAACTTGCCCTGCGGATCGATGTCGAGGCAGGTGGGCTGGTAGCCCTCCTGATAGAGATCGCCCGGGGCGATCAGCGTACCCGAGTCGCTGATGCGGAAGTGGGCGACGTGGCCGTAGCTCTCGGTGTCCTTGTACGCCACGTAGATGCTGCGCTCATCGGGGGTCACCGCGATGGAAATCGGTTCAAAGCCAGCTCGCACCCCCGGACCTGCCAGGCTCAGGCCGCCGTTGGCGAAGCTGATGCGGAAGGGCACGGTGATGTTCGAGTTGCGCAGCGCGGCGTAGACGATGCGGCCGCTGGGCGGGAAGGCGAGTCCCCAAGCACCCGGAGCCATCTGAGAAGGCGCCGAGCTCATCGGGAGGCCCGAGTGGGCGTCAAGATCGTAGATCGTGATCGTCGCCGAGCCGGGTGTTCCGTTGCCGTTGTTGGCAACGTACAGGAACATGCCGGAGGGTTCGACGCCGACATAGACCGGGTTGTAGTCGGTGATCGCGCTGTCGATCAGCGTCAGCGCGCCGCTCTCCTGATCGATCGCGTAGGTGTTGAGGCGGCCGTCATCGCTTGTGTTGACCTCGCGGGCCACGCCGTAGAGGTAGCGGCCGCTGGCGTCCGCCATGATGTAGGTCGGGATGCCCTGAACCGGCATGCGGCTGATGGCAGCGATCAGTTGCCCGCTGTTCTTGTCGAGGCGATAGCCCTCGATCTCCTGGGTGTTGGGATCGATCACGTACAGGAAGCGCTGGCGGGGCTCGATGGTGAAGCAGCCGCGGCCGGGAGTCTCCTGGATGTCCTCGAGCAGCGTCAGCGTGCCGTCCACGGGGCTGGCCTGGTAGCGCATGATCGCACCGGACAGTTCCGCGCTCGCAAGCACTGCCGCGGTTTCCGTGCGCAGCGGGCCCTCGCCGCGCAGGACCGAGATGCTGGCGGGCTGGCCGCGCAGGTTCCAGTTGAGCTTCGGGGTCAGTGAGCCGCTCGCCGTGCGCAGCTGGTGAGCCTGGGCATCCAGCATCATCACGTGGCGCAGCATCGGATCCACGAAGGTCGCGCTCGTGCCCTCGCCGCCCTCGAGCGATTCGCCCAGACGCAGTGCACCCTGTTCGGTGAAATCGATCACGTGCGTGCGGTTGCCCTGCACATCGCTGGCATACAGGCGCCAGCCCAGCGCGTCGAGCTCCAGATCCCCGACCTGCAAGCCGACCGTGAGGCTGTCGGCGAGCGTGATCGCTCCCGTTGCGGCCTCGACGGGCAGGCGCAGGATGCTGGAGCTGTCGCGCATCGAAACCAGCAGCTGGCTGCGGCGCGGGTCGAAGACCAGGTCCGCCGGCTCCGAGCTGGCGAGCGTCAGGCCGCCGGAGAGCGCGCTCAACGCGCCATCTTCGGCGCGCTCGAGCGCCACCACCTGCGAGGCATTGCCGTTGCTCAGAGCCGCGAACAGGCGCGTGCCGTTTTCATCGAAGCACAGCGCGCGCGGCTGCATGCCGAGCTCCAGACCGCCGCCCGTCCTCTGGGCCACGCCGGTCTCCGGATCGATCGCGTAGTCCACGATCAGCTGGCCGCCCTGACAGGCGAGGTACAGGTGCTCACCATCGGGCGAGAGCGCCAGTTGATGGCTGTCACCGAAACCGATGCGGTCCTGCGTCAGAGCCTGCATCCAGCCGCTGAGCGGGTCGATGCTCCAGGTCACGAGGTAGCCGCCGGTCGTGGTGGAGTAGCCGAAGCGTCCGCTGCGGTGCGGCTGGAAGCCTTCCAACGTGCCGAGGGCGGGAGGCAGTGCCGCGAAACCACGGCGCTGCAGCGCGCCCTTTTCCACATCCAACCCGAGGATCGAGACGGTCGAGTCCGAGGGGCTCGCGAGATACAGGTAGCGCGGAGTGCGCTCGATCACGATCTCCAGCTGCGTGCTGACCGAACCGTAGGCATTCGACGCCGTCACGGTGTGCTGCGTGCGGGGGTGTTCGGCGAGCGGGATGCCGGAGATGTCACCGGAGCTCGCATCGAGCAGCAGACCCTGCGGCAGCGCAGGAGTGATCGACCAGTGCGTCACCTCGCCGCTGATCTGGGCCCGCAGCGTGGAGATGGCCACGCGCAGCATGCCGCTGGTGCGTTCGATCGGCAGGGTGGCCTGCTGGTCATCGAACTGCTGCTCGTAGCTGAGGCCGGAGGGCGGGAGGCCTGTGGAAGAATTTCCACCCTTGCCGCCACAGCTGGCGAGGGAAGTGAGAACGAGAAGAGAGAAAACGACGGTGGTGCGGTGAGACATTGCGGTGCGGGAGAGCAAGTCCTGGGCGCCGGCAGACCATTGCGGTGGTGCGCCTGCGCAAAGGGCTTCAAGCCGCGGTGTTGGCCTGGAGTTCTCGCCGTCCCGGTTCCTCCCCGGAACGACTTACCCTTCTCCTAAACCTATCTTGAACTTGGGTGTCTCGGGGCGGAAAGCAGGAAATTGCAATAAGGGGAGGGGCGCGTAGTTTTTTCGCGGTGCAGCCTAACCTCTTTGCAGCCGGGGGATTAGCTCCTGCGCCAGCGCCTTGGCGCGGATCACGCATTGGTCGGAATTGTCGTACTCGAAGCGCCCGAACCGGCCCAGCGTGATCAGGCCGACCTCATCCATCCATCCGAAGATGGCCTCACGGCGTTCAGCGTAGCGGTGGTCGAAGACCACATAGGCGTGGCGGATGTTGGTGCGGTCGGTGAACAGCACTTCGTCGCGGCGCAGCAGGCCTGCCGCGACCAGACCCGCGAGCACGTCGCCTTCGAGCTCGCCGCCCGGGTACGGCGAACCGCCCGGAATCGTCACCTCGCAGAGGAACGAGCTCTTGCCCTTGGGCGCGAGCAGCGGGCTGTAGTTCGACATGTAGGTGACCCGGTTGGTCGGGCCTTGTACCTCGTGGGGCAGGTAGATCCATGAGAGGTCGGGGTGCTCCCGGCGCTCCAGCGCCACGAGGATCGAAACCAACCCGTTGTACTCGAGCGTGCGCATCGCATCGGCCACGGCCGCCGGCAGACCCTGGATGATGCGCGGGAGGTCGGTCAGCGGCAGCGTGTTGACCACCAGATCGAAGTCCTCGCCGTTGACCTTCCAGCCGCCCTTGGTCTGGACGATCTCCGTCACCGGCGTGCGCAGTCGCACGCGCGCGTGCAGTGTGCTGGCGATGCCGTCGGCGATGGCCTGGAACCCGCCCTGACGCGGATAATAGAAGATCGATTGGTGGGTGTAGCCCTCCGTGCGGATGCCCACCGAGGAGCGCAGTACATCTTCCACCGGCGCATCCGGGACGCGGCCGGCGACCCAGTCGCTGGTGATGAAGTCGAGCTCACGCTTCCAGACCTTGGCGTTGTAAGGGTCCATGAAGTGCTGGGCGATGCCCTCGCCGAAGCGCCAGCGCACCCAGGCGCCGAAATCGCGCGGAGCGCTCGAACGATCGACCATGCGCTTGTGCCACGCGCGCACGTAGCCGCTGAGGCAGTCGAAGTTGGCCTGCGGCGGCAGATCCCCCAGTCCGTTCTCGAAGGGATAGTTGACCCAGCGATGCTCGAAGCGGATGCGCGTGTTGCGCTGCTTTTTCTCGAAGGCTCCCATGCCCCCGGTGGCTTCGATCATCCAGTTGAGGACGCTCGTGTCCTTGCTGTACAGGATGTGGCCGCCGGCGACGTCGTAGGTGAAGCCCTCGACGGTCTTCGACTGGCACAGGCCTCCGATGCGGCTGTCCGCCTCGAGGATGTGCAGCGACTGCGCGGGGACACCGCCTTCGATCAGGAAGCGGGCGAGTGACAGGCCGGAGATGCCGGCGCCGAGGATGGCGATCTTCAAGGCGCGAGGAGGATAGCCTCCGCCGCGCCTTCATACCAACGCCGGCTTCCCCGCCGGTTCAGCGCTCGCGCACCAGCGCCGTGCGCTCCAGCCCGCAGAGCGCCAGCGCGGGACCGGCATCCTCCAGCCAGCGCCGCGCATCCGTGACGTAGCCCGCGGTCGGCAGAAGTCCCGACTGCAGGCTGGCGAAGTAGGCGTTGAAGCCCTCCATCCAGGTCTCGCGGGCATACTTCGCCAGGCAGGAGGCCAGCGCCACGGGGAAGGAAACGGACTCGGCGCGCTCCTGGAACACGATGCGCATCCAGCGGGGGCCTTGGTGCTCTTCCACGAGGTACTCCGAGCGCTCCGATTCCTCCGCGACAATGCGCGTGCGCGCCAACGGAATCGTCGCATCCAGCAGCGCGGCGTAGCGCATGCGCCCGCCCTGGCGGTCGACGATCAGATCGACGCCTTGCGAGGCATGTCGCTGCCACAGCCGCTGGAAGAAGGGACTGAGCGCCTCCCACTGCGTGCGGCTCTTGGATTGAGTGCGCGCAAAGGAGCGATTGAGCTCGGCCGGCGCGAGAGCCCGGAAGCCCGCCTCGAGCAGTTCGATGTTGCGCTCCTCCAGCTCACGCGCGAGTGCCAGGCGCTGCTCGGCGAGCTGCGTGGCGCTTGCCGCCCACGGCAGGCGCGCGGGGTGGTGCGCATGCCAGGGCTCGCGCTCCGGCGAATCTTGCGGCGCGAGATCAGGTGGCAGTCCTGCGAACAACTGCTGCGCGCTGTGCGGGGCCGGCATGGTTCCTGCCAGCGAAAGAAAGGCCAGCGCCGTGGATTCCAGCCGTGCGGCACCGCGCGTATCGCGCGTGTAGACCTCCTTGGAGTCTGCGACCGCAAGGCGGCCATCGCGCTCGCGCGCTTCTGCGCTGCAGGAGCGCGGCAGTCGCTCCCAAAGGGCGTGCGTGTCGGCGCGCAGGGCGGTGAAACCCAGGCACAGCGGCCCCAGCATCGGACCCAGCCCGGCCTCATCGATGCCCGCAACCACGGCCGCACGGCGCGGCGCCGACACGGGCGGCATCCGGTCGGGCGGTGTCAGGTCGGGATCAAGATCGAAGAGGCCACCGCTCATCGACTCAGGCCGCGCCTTCGCGGCGTTGGCGCATCAGGATCAGCAGCGTGAGGGCGATGCCGCCGCTGACGAGCGAGATCAGCTGCGAAGTCGAGATCGCGCCGCCGAACCACAGTCCCCGCACCGAGTCGCCTCGGAAGAACTCGATACCGCCGCGCAGGATCGCGTAGCTGAAGAGGCAGGTCAGCGCGACCTGTCCGGCGTAGCGCCGGTGACGCAGCGTCCAGTAGCCGATCGCGGCGACGATCAGCGCCTTGATGCTCATCCAGTTCTGCGTGGCCCACAGCACCTGGCCGGCGTTCTCCTCGCCGAACAGGCTGCCCTCCGGCAGCACCTCCGGCACATGCAGCGTGATCGGCCAGGGCAGGTGCGCGTACTGCGGCGGCACGATGCTGCCGTAGTCATCGCCCACGAGATAGCAGCCGATGCGGCCCACCGCGAGGCCGATGAAGCCGGCGATGAGGCCCAGATCCAGCGCGTGCAGCACGCGCAGCTTTTCCATGCGTGCCTTCCACATGCCCAGTGCGATGGCACCGAACAGGCCGCCGTACATCACGAGGCCGCCGTTCCAGACCTTCAGCATCTCGATCGGATGCGCCACGAAGTCCTTGCCGACCGGGCTCTGCTGTCCGACCTCGACGATGATGTAGAGCAGGCGCGCGCCCAGCACCACGCCGAACAGGATCCAGACGGTGACGCGGGCCAGCCGTTCCGGATCCTCCTTCGGATCGTCGCCGTAACGCTCGGCGAGCTTGCCGAGGATCCAGGAGCCGAGCAGAAAGCCTGCCGCCAGCATGATCCCGAAGGAGCGCAGCGGAAAATCGAGGCCGGGGATGGTGTAGAGGATCGGATGCACGCGGGGCGCGATTCTAGGCTTGGCGAGCCTTGCCCGGCCACTCCCGACCGCTATCCTCTGCCCCTGATCCCACGCCCGTGAACCGCTTTCGATGAGTGATACCTTCGCCAACCAGGTACCGACCGCCAAGGTCTTTCTCGAGGGCCGCTATACCAAGCTGTGCCGCGATCTGCCGCAGACGGTGTTCTTCTGCCCGGAGTGCAAGGGGCACCACAAGCGCCGGCGCAACTGCGCGCGCTGCGAGGGCTTCGGCAAGCTGACGCGCGACAGCGTGCAGGAGCTGATCGGTTGGGTGGCCGGAGCTGCCTTCCGCACGCGCGAGAACAAGTTCCACGGAGCCGGTCGCGAGGACGTCGACGTGCGCATGCTCGGGCGCGGGCGGCCCTTCGTGCTGGAACTGGTCGGTCCGCGCGTGCTGGACGTCGATCTGGCCGCATTGGAGGCCGAGATCAATCGGCGCAATGAGGGCCGCATGCAGGTGCACGGTCTGCACTGGACCGGCAAGGAGCGCGTGCGCGTCATCAAGGAAACCCCGCACGCCAAGGAGTATCAGGCGCGCGTGGAGGTGAGCGGCACGCCTCTGCCCGAGCGGCTGCAGGCGCTCGCCGGACAGCGCATACAGCTGGTGCAGGAAACTCCGCAGCGCGTGGCGCACCGGCGTGCCGAGAAGGCGCGCGAGCGCTGGGTGGAGTACCTGTCGATCACGCCGCTTGAGGGCAGCGCGGACTATCTGGTGTGCATGCGCACCGAGCATGGCACCTATGTCAAGGAGGCCATCAGCGGGGAGAACGGCGCCTCGCGGCCCTCGCTCAGCGAGCTTCTGGGCGTGCCCTGCCGCTGCATCGAGCTGGACGTGCTGGAGATTCTCGATGAGCAGGGCGAGGCCGCCGCGCCGCTGGTCAAGCCCGATGTTTTCGGGGCAGGGCTGGACTGAGGCGGCAGCGGGGCTTTCGGGGTAGCCTGAAGGCGTGAGAAAGCTCGCGATCCTTGCACTGCTGCTGTCCGTGGCAGGCTGCGCCCAACCGACCCGTTCCCGTCAGTACGAGAGCTGGGTCGACATCGAGGGGAAACGCCATCCCAGGCCCGCGGGCATGGATGAGCAGGTCGAGAAGACCGGTGGTGCGGCAAGGCGCCGCTGGCGCGAGGCGATGCACGTGGCGCCGCCGGGTGTCGATTGGCGCGCGATCGAGCTGGAGAACCAGCGCGTCGAGATGGAGCGGCGCAATCAGCTGGGGCTGGCACCGGATCTCACGGCGCAGCGCTGGACGGAAGTCGGCAGCAAGAACCAGTCGGGTCGCGTGCACACAGCAGCGCTGGGGGCGGGTTCGACGTCCGCGGGCAAGGTCTACGCGGGCACGGATCTGGGCGGCGTGTGGCGCGCCAACGCCGATGGCAGCGGTTGGGAGCCGCTCTCGGACAATCGCTACGGCGGCGTGCATCAGATGGTGGTGGGACCGGGCGAGAATTCCGGTGATCCGGAATTGATGCTGGTTTCGACGGATTCCGGTTCGCTGCATGTCTCGCGCAATGACGGACAGAACTGGGAGACGCCGGCCGGACTGCCGACGATCACCGGCGTGCGCGGCCTGGCACAGCTTCAGGATGCCTCGCGCACGCTGCTGGCGCTGGTGATGATCAGCAACGGCGGGGGGCGCGCGCGCTTGTATGCCTCTACGGACTACGGCCGCACCTTCCAGCTGCGCTGGACCGCGCCGAGCGCCTATCCGGCCGCCATGTGGGTGCCGCGCAAGGGTGCCAGTGCCGCAACGCATGTGTACCTCGTGCAGAACGGCGTGCTGCACACCTCGGTCAACGGCGGCGCGAGCTTCACGGCCGGCGGCGCCATCGATGCCGCCAGTGATCGCGCGGTGCTGGCGGGCTCCGAGGCCGGCGCGCCGACGCTCTACGCCGCGGTGCGCAATGCCAACGCGTGGAAGCTCTATCGTTCGAACAATGCGGGCGCTTCATTCGCGCTGGTGCAGACGCTCACCGATTTCTTCGAAACGCTGGATGCCTCCAGCGTCGATCCCAACCGCGTGGTGTACGGCGGCGTCGAGATCTTCCGCTCATTCAACGGCGGCACGACCTTCACCAAGTTCAACGGCTGGGGCGAGTACTACGGCAATCCGGCCACGAAGCTGCATGCCGACAGCTTCGGTATTCGCATCGTGCCTCTGCTCGATTCCCCGATCGACAACGAGCGCTGGTACATCGGCACCGACGGCGGGCTGTACGTCAGCGAAGATCTCGGCGGCACGGTGCGCAACCTGAGCCTCACCGGCATGGGAATCGGTCAGTACTATTCGACGCTGACCTCAAAGAGCGCGCCGCAGCTGGTGCTGGCGGGTTCGCAGGACCAGGGCTATCAGCGCGGCTCCTGGACGCCCTGGTCGCAGGGGCCGTCGACGGACTT
This sequence comes from Planctomycetia bacterium, assembly GCA_005799545.1. GTDB lineage: Bacteria > Planctomycetota > UBA1135 > UBA1135 > SYGM01. The sequence continues at coordinate 16,884 of SYGM01000200.1, forward strand.
TGCGCAGCTGATCAGCGGCGACTACGGCCACCTCACCTCCTCCGACGGCAGCCACAATCTCGTTTACAGCACCTATCCGGGCTTCATCCTCGTTTCCGAGGGTCAGAACAATCCGGCGCTGTACTACCCGAGCTTCCCGAGCGGATCGAGCCAGCTGTGGCTGCCGCCGGTGGTGGCTGATCCGCTCTCGGCGACAAGCTTCTTCTTCCTCGGCAATCAGCTGTGGCGCTACACGCGCACGAGCACCTCGGTCTGGACGCCGACGGTCCACACGACCTTCAACTTCCTCGCAACCGGCGGCAGCTACCTCTCGGCGATGGCCTTCGCGCCGAGCGATGCGCAGCGCTGCTATGCGGTGACGGACAACGGTCGCCTGTTCTACTCGACGAATCACGGCACCAATTGGACTGCGGCAAGCGGCAGCGGACCGGGCTCACACTACTTCTACGGCAATGCGCTGGCCGTGCATCCCAGCATCTCGACCGAGGCCTGCGTCGGCGGCTCGGGCTACGGTCTCGCCGGCGTTTGGCGCACGGTCAACGGCGGCGCGAGCTGGAGTCCTCTGGGTTCCGGTCTGCCGCAGACGATGGTGTACGACATCGCCTACGCCGAGAACGGCAGCGGCGATCTCTACGCCGCCACGGAAGCCGGTCCCTGGTGGTGGCAGCGCAGCACGAATACCTGGAACAACCTGCAGTCGCTCGGCTCTCCGATGACGGTCTGGTGGTCGGTCGAGTCGGTCAACTACGGGCAGAGCATGCGCTTCGGCTCGTACGGGCGCGGCATCTGGGACTATGCGATTCCCGCTGGCAACGGACCGCAGTGGCAGAGCTACGGCGCGAGCCTGCCGGCTCCGCATGTGCTGACTCTTTTCAGTGCGCAGCTGCCGCGGATGGGCCAGGAAGTGAGCTTCACGGTGCAGCATCCTGCTCCGGGCGCGCGCACCGGCTGGGTCTTCTTTTCGTCGAGTCCCGGCTCGCAGCCGGTGTTCGGCGGTCATGTGCTGCTCGGTGCCATTCAGGGCCTGCAGCGCGTCGCGCTCAATGCCAGCGGACAGGGCAGCGCGCGCTTCACCTTCCCGAACGACATTGCGCTATTGGATCAGTCGATCTACTTCCAGGCGCTGGTCAACGACTCCGCGCAGGGCGGCGGTTACGCCTTCTCGAACGGACTGCAGGCCGTGCTCGGGCTCTGAACGTCAGACGATCACGCCCATGATCTGGGCTTCGAACACCAGATCGCCGCGCACATAGCCTTGCGCGGCGTAGGTGAACATGCGCGAGCGCATGCGCACCGGCTGGGCGGCGAAATACATGCGCACGCCCGGCTCGACGATGCCGCGGAAGCGCACTTCATCGAGACCGCCGAAGCCCAGAAAGGTCTCCGGAGGGCACTGCGAGCGCACCACGTAGTCGTACGTCGACAGCTGCGCCGCCGCTTCGCACATCAGGGCGCCCGGAAAGATCGGCCGGCCGGGGATGTGATCGGCGGCCCACCAGTCATCCGCGCGGATGTCCTTGTAGCCGACGATGCGCGCGGGCTCGAGCTCCTGCAGCACGATGCCGTCGAGCAGCGCGAAGCGGCCGCGCTGCTTGATGCGGGAGAGGATCGCGGCGCGGTCCGCGACCAGGGGCAGGGCTTCGAGGCTGGCAGGATCGATCAGCGGGAGTGTCGGCATGGGGGGCGCGTGAGTCTACGCGCCGGGCCAGCCCCGGGCTAGGATCCTGACCCACGCCGCCATGGATGCCACTCTCATCGCCACCAGCATCGATCGAATCAACCGCGAGTACGCACGCCTGCACACGGCCAAGGAAGATGCCTTCTGGACTTCGTACATGGGGCTCGACGCCGATGCGGGCCGTGCTCGCGCTGCCTTGAGCGAAGCGGAGGTCGCGCTGCATCAGTTTCTCAGTGATCCTGCACGGCTGGCCTCCGTGCGCGAATGGACGCGTGCGGCCGAGGCACTGCTGGATCTGTCCGACACGCGCGCGCATCCCTCAGAAGAGGACTTCGTGGCGCTCTCGGGCTGGATGGCGACGCTGGAAGCGCATGTGATCGAGAATCCGCAGGCTCGACTGCTGGCAGAGGAACTGATCGAACAGGAAGGGCGGCTGGCGCTGGCGCGCGGCAAGCTGGAGCTGTGGAGCGAGGATGCGCACGGAGTGCGTCAGCCGGCGAGCTCCGTGCGACTGTCCGCGCTGCTTGCCAACGATCCCTCCGAGCGCGTGCGGCGCAGCGCCTGGCACGGACTGCGCTCGATCGAGTCGCACCTGCTGGAGCACGGTTTTCTCGAGCTGGTCAAACTGCGCAATCGCTTCGGGCGGCTGACCGGCGGCGAGGACTGGTATGACTCCAAGGTGCGACGCGTCGAGGGCCTCACCAAGCAGGAGATCTTCGCGTGGCTGGAGGAGCTCGAGCAGCGAACGCGGGTGCGCGCCGAGGCTTCGCTTCAGGAGTTGCGCGCGAAGAAGGGCGCGGAGGCGCTCTTGCCCTGGAACACGCGCTTTGCTTCCAGTGGTGACATCGCGCTGCTGCAGGATCCGCACTTCCCGTTCGGCAAGGCGCTCGAGCGCTGGATCCGTTCCTTCGGCACGCTGGGAATCCGCTATCGAGGCGCGACGCTCGTGCTCGATCTGGTCGACCGACCCGGCAAGTACGAGAACGGCTTCATGCACGGCCCCGTGCCGGCGTGGGTGGATCGGGGCCAGTGGATACCGGCACGCATCCAGTTCACGGCCAACGCGATTCCGGGACTGCCGGGCGCGGGACGGCGCGCGACCGACACCCTGTTCCACGAGGGCGGTCACGCGGCGCACTTCGCCAACATCGTGATGCCCTCGCCCTGTTTTGCGCAGGAATTCGCGCCCATGTCCGTCGGTCACGCCGAGACGCAGTCCATGCTGCTGGAGTCGCTGCTCGAGGATCCGCTTTGGCAGCGGCGTCATGCCCGCACGAGCGCCGGCGCGGCCATGAGCGAGGAGCTGATCCTGCAGGGCATTGCGGTGCGCCAGCCGATGGCGGCCTGGAGCCTGCGCTCGATGCTCAGCGTCTGCTTTGCGGAACGCGCGCTGTACGAGATCCCCGATCAGGAACTGAGTGCCGCACGCGTGCTGGAGGAACTGCGCGCCGTGGAGCGGCGTCTGCTGCTGCTGGAGCAGGGCTCACCGCGGCCCGTGCTCTCGGTGCCGCACCTCGCTTCGAACGAGTCCTCGGCCTACTACCACGGCTATGTGCTCGCCGACATGGCGCTCGAGCAGACCTCGCAGTTCTTCCGCCGCCGCGACGGCTCGCTGGTCGACAACCCGCGCGTGGGACCCGATCTGGCTGAGCACTATTGGCGCAGCGGCAACCAACTGCCCTTCCGCGCGCTGGTGGAGAACCTCACGGGCGCGGATCTGGGTGCCGAGGCGCTGGGCTTGCGCGTCTCACGCGACGCCGCACAGGCGCAGGCCGAGGCCCGCGCCGTCCTGCACGATGCTGCGCCTGCCGCGAGCGGGGACTTCCCGGCGCTCGAAGCGCGGATCCGGGTGGTGCACGGCCATGAGACCATCGGCGAGGCGGGAGACGGGGAACTGGACCGGCTCTGCGCGCAGTTCGAGAGCTGGATCGATGCCCGGCAGCGCGGCTAGCGCAGCGCTGCTGAGCACGCGCGGCTAGCGCGGTGCGGCTGATGTGCGCGGCGTAGCCGATGTGCGCGAGAGCGCGCGCAGGAAGGCCGCCAGATGCGTCACCTCGGAGCTCGAGAGATTCAGCGGTTTGACCTCCTGTGCCAGCCCGGGATTGGCCCCTCCGCCGCGGTTGTAGAACTCCACGACCTCTTCCAGCGTTCCGAGTGAGCCATCGTGCATGTACGGAGCGCTCATCGACAGTCCGCGCAGCGTGGGTGTCTTGAACCTGCCTGTGTCCTGCGGAGCCTGCGCGAGAGCGCCGATTCCTGTGTTGTGCAGGCGCTCATCGCTGAAGTTGGGGCCGGAGTGGCAGCGCCAGCAACCGCCCTTGCTCTCGTAGATCCAAAGTCCCAGCCGCTCTTCGACGCTGAGGGCCTCGAAATCGCCTTCCTGAAAGCGATCGACCGGGCTGTCGCCCATGCGAATCGTGCGCTGGAAGTCGCTCAGTGCGCGCGCCAGCAGTGCACGTGTCGGCGCGCTGGCGTAGGCGCTTTCGAACAGCGCGCGGTACTCCGCGGAGTCGTTGAGCTGCTGTTCCACATCCTCCAGGCGCCTTCCCATCTCGCGCTCGTTGGTCAGCGGTTCCAGCGCCTGCTCCTCGAGCGAACCCGAGCGTCCGTCCCAGAAGAACGAGCTGCCCAGCGCGCGGTTGAGCAGCGTGGGGGAGTGCAGCGTGGACAGTCGCCCGTGGATTCCGACGCTGCGCGGACGAGGGTCGGAGAATGCATGCTCCGGCAGGTGGCAGGAGGCGCAGGAAACCTTGCCATCCGCCGAGAGCGCCGGGTCGAAGAACAGCTTGCGGCCGAGTCGCGCGCTCTGCGGATCCACCGGCGGCAGCTCGCCCAGCCCGTAGGGCACCGTCGCGCCGAAATCATCCGGCAGCGTGTCCTTGACCGCATGCGGCGTCTGCGTCTGGGTGAGGATCAGGACTGCGCAGAGGAACATGGCGGGATCACTGCTGCGTGCGGGCGAGGCGCAGGACCAGCTCCGTCTGCTCGCCGCTGACCAACTCCACGTCCCCACGCGCGCTCAGTGCCTCCACCTCATCGCGCGCACTGATGCGCCATGTGCCCGCTTCCATCCAGCGCAGCGTGCATACGCCCTGTTCATCGCACAGGTCTTCGAGGTGGCCGCGCGGGCGGCCGAAGCCGCTGAGCTTCACGCCGCGCGCCGGGCGCCCGAGCAGATCCACGACGCGCACGCTGAGCGTGGTGCTCGGAGGCAGCTGTACCGGGTCCATGCCCATGCGCGGTGCCTGAAAAGCGATCATCCTGTGGTGCAGCAGTGACTGCCCCGCACCCAGGAACTCCAGCTGGTATTCGCCATCGGGCACCTCCGCGAACTGCCACCGGCCGGAGGGATCCGACCATGACTCGCGCACCTGCTGGTTGACAAGCTGCGTGAGTCGCACGCGCACCTGCTCCGCCGGCAGTCCCTGCGCATCGATCACCGAGCCTTCCAGGAAGCCCGCCATCGAGAGCTGCGGTTGGGCGAACTGGTCCTCCGCGCCGCGCACCAGCAGCACATCACAGGCGAAGGAGTTCATGCCCTTGGCCTCCGCGCGCACGGCGTAGCCCGCCAGCGGCAGGTCCTCAACGGTGAAGTCCCGCTCGCCCGCGGAGAAGCGCAGCTTGCGGCGCACGGCACGCTCGGAACCCTGCAGGAACGGATGCGGCTCCACGATCAGGTCCCACTCGCGCGGCATGGCCATGCCCGGCGGCAGGGCCACCGAGCCGCGGATGCGACCCCGGCCGTCAAAGGAAGGCACGATCGGCGTGTCCGGTGCCTGATTCGCCCGCTGGGACTCGCCCGGCAGCTCGATCCGGACCACGGCATCGCCGGGCAACACGACGACATCGTGCGGTCGCGACTCCGACTGGCGCTCCGGCGCCTGCGGTGCGGCATTTTCGGGTTTCCAGCCGAAAAACAGCAGCAGGGCGCCGCCCGCCGCGGCAGCCAGGGCGATCCAGAGCAGCCAGCGCGTTGACGGCTTCGCTTGCGCTTGCGTACCTTCGCCTGCGTTCATTCCTCCACGATCTTACTCCTCCGCACTCATCGCCACCAATCGCCGCCCATGCCGAACCGTGTGAGATCCGTGTTGATGTCGCTTTTGATGTCGCTGCTGATGGCGTGGTTGCTGCCCGTGTGCGGGCTCGCTGCGGCACAGGGGCGCGTCGTACTGCTGGGCTTTGACGGTGCGGACGCGGCCACCACGCAGCGTCTGATGGACGAAGGCAAGCTGCCCAATCTCAAGGCGCTCGCCGAGCAGGGCAGCTTCCTGCCGCTCGCTTCGACCTGCGCCGCGGAGTCACCGGTGGCCTGGGCCTCCCTCAACAGCGGTCAGAATCCGGGCAAGACCGGCATCGCCGGTTTCGTGACGCGCCGCTTCGACGGCTCCGGCGAGGCCTACCCCGATGTCGGATTCCAGCGCACCGAAACGCGCGCGCTGAAGGACCTGCCCTTGCCCGTGTGGCAGCGCATGCTCGTGACCTGGCCGACGACGCAGGCCATGTGGATCGGCGGCGCGGCTGTGGCGCTGGTGCTGGCCGTGTTCCTCGGTCTGTTCCTGCGCGTACGCTGGATGCTCGCGCTGCCGATCGCGGCGCTGGTTGGCGTCGGCGCTGGCATTGCCGTCCAGCGCGGCGCCGCGGCGCTGCCCTCGAAGGTGGAGAACATCGTCGCCAACATCACGGCCGTCGGAGGTTTCTGGGAAGATGCCGCGCGCCACGGCGTGCACTCGGTCGTGATCGACGGTGCGATGACATGGGATCGGCCCGAGGTCGAGAACGCGGCGGTCCTTTCGGGTCTGGGAGTGCCGGATGTGCGCGGTGAATACGGCTCGTGGTGCAAGTACAGCACCGATCCGGCGCTGCTCGCCGTCGGGCGTGCGCCGCAGATGAAGCCCACCGGCTCGGGCGGGCGCATCTTCCGCGTCGACGAGCGCAACGGACGCATCGAGGCGTTCCTCTACGGACCCTACGACCCGATGCGCACCGATGCACTCGAGCGCCGCATCGAGAGCCTGCGCGAGGAGCTGCGCAGCACGCAGCGGCCGCCGGTCGAGGAGCGCATGCTGATGCGCCAGAAGCGCGATCTCGAGGAGGAGCTGGCTGACATCAGGGACACGCAGGCCGGCGGAGAGAGCGATGAATACCGGCTTTTCCTTCCGCTCGTGATCGAGCGCGACGGCACCCAGGCCGTGCGCGTGACACTCGACGGCCAGACACAGACCTTGCGCGAAGGACAGTGGTCCGAGTGGTATCAGCTGCGCTTCGCGGCCTCGAGTCTGTACGCCTTCCACGCCGTCACGCGCCTCAAGGTGCTGCGTCTCAACGAGCCCTTCGAGCTGTTCGTGGACTTCCTGCACCCCGATCCCGCGCATCCCAACCCGCACCAGCCGATCAGCCAACCGCTCTCCTTCGCGGCCGAGCTGGCGCGCGAGATCGGCGGGGACTACGAGACGGTTGGCTGGGCCTGCCTGACGCACGCGCTCAAGGATGATCGAGAGGGTCTGCGGACGATCGACATCCGCACCTTCCTCGAGGACATCGAGTTCACGCATGAATGCCGCCGCAAGCTGGTGCACGCGGCGCTGCAGCGCGAGGACTGGCGCCTGCTGGTGGCGATCGAGAGCACGCCCGACCGCGTGCAGCACATCTGCTACCAGTACTCCGACCCGCGCCACCCGCTGTACGACGCGGCGGTCGCGGACTCGACCGTGCGTCTGTTCGGCGAGGAAGTCCGCCTGCGCGATTGTATCGAAGCGAGCTACCGCTCGATGGATCGCCTGGTGGGGGAGGTGCGCGCCAAGCTCAAGCCGGAAGACACGCTCCTGATCAGCTCCGACCACGGTTTCGAGAGCTTCCGACGGCAGTGTCACCTCAACAACTGGCTGGCGGAGAAGGGCTACCTGGTGCTGCGCGACGAGCTGACGCTGGCCGATGCGCGCTTCCCCGACTACATCGACTGGAAGAAGACCAAAGCCTACGCCATCGGGTTGGGCACGATCTTCCTCAACGTGCAGGGACGCGAGAAGGAAGGCCGCGTCGCGCCGGCGGATGTGCCGGCTCTGCTCGATGCGCTCGAGCGTGATCTGCTTGCCAGCGAGGACAACGGCGTGCGCAGTGTGCGCACGGTCGAGCGCATGGCGAGTGTCCACTCGGGTCCCTTCACGGGCGACATGGCCGATCTCATGGTCGGCTTCGAAGAGGGCTACCGCGTCAGCTGGTCGACGAGCTCGGGCGACATCCGGCTGGAGGAGCGCGAGGACGGCAGCGTCGGACTCGCGCCGACCTACACCGACAACCGCCTGGCCTGGTCGGGCGATCACGTCTCCGTGAGCGGCGAGCTGGTCCACGGCATCCTGTTCTCCAGCCGCAGGCTCAAGCCGCTGCCGGGCGTGCCCGACCTGCTGCATGTCGCGCCGACCGCGTTGCGTCTGCTGGGAGTGCCGATCCCCGCGAGCTACGACCGGCCGCCGCTGGAGCTCGAGCGCTGAGCCCTCGTCCCATGAGCGGTCCGCAGCGCCTGACTCCGCTGGAATTCGCCCGTCGACGAGCCGCCGGCGAGCGCTTGGAGGTGCTCGATGTGCGCGAACGCTCCGAGCTTGCCATCGCGCCCTTCCCCGGTGCGCGCTGGATTCCGCTGGGCGAATTGCCTCGACGCGTGGAAGAGCTCGATGCCTCCCTGACCTGGGTCTGCCTGTGCCATCACGGGGTGCGCAGCGCCCAGGCCGCCGCCTTTCTGGCCGCACAGGGCTTCGAGCCGGTCTGGAACCTCAGCGGGGGGATCGAGCGCTGGAGCCTCGAGGTCGATCCCGCCATCCCGCGCTATTGAGCCCGCTGGTGCTTGGATCCGGGCAGGCCGCTCTCTAGAATCCCCCGCCTCCCCTCAAACCCTCCCCGGGCGCGCCCGCCAAGCTTCATTCCGCGGACGCAGCGCCCATCCCCGGCACGAGCACCCTGACATCCGGCCGGGCTTCACAACCTGCTTTTCCAGACGAACTGAAGACGACTCGACATGACGCACCCTGATCTGATCGAACGCATCACCCGCTCGCTGGCCTACATGCTGCGCCACCAACCCGAGCAGTTCGACCTGCAGCTCGACGAGTACGGCTGGGCGGACCTCGAGGAGGTCGTGCGCGCGCTGCACGAGCGCCTCGGCGAAACCGTCAGCGCGGAAGACGTCTCCGATGCCGTGCACTCCGGCGATCGCCAACGCTACGAGATCGACAGCAGCCGCATTCGCGCGCTGTACGGCCACTCGATCCCGGTCAAGCCCGGCGAACCCGCGCGTCCGCCGGAGCAGCTCTATCTGGGCCTGTCGCGCCGCGATGCCGATCGCGCCGAGCGCCACGGCTTGCGCCCGGCGCGCCGCCAGTTCCTGCACCTGGCACTGTCGCGCGAGGACGCGCTCGAGAGCGCGCGCCGCAACTTCGACGACTGCGTTCTGATGGAAGTCCAGGCCCTCGACGCCTGGGAGGAGGGCATCAACTTCTACGACCGTCGCGCGCTGTTCCTCTCGGACCCGATTCCGCCGCACCATCTCGTGCGCCTTGAGCCGCGCCAGCAGGCGCAGGCCGCCGCCGAGGAAGCGCAGGAGGAGCACGAGCATCACGAGCACGAGGAGGGCTTCGAGCCGGAAGCCGAGTCCTCCGGCGAGGGGGAAGGCACCCCGGCGCACTCGCATGCGGATGAGGGCGGTTCCCGCCGCCGCGGACGTCGCGGACGCCGCGGGCGCGGCCGTGGTCGTGACCGCGAACCGCAGGGCGGCGGCGATCGTCCGGCCTTCCGCGAAGAGCGTCCGAGTCACGACGATCGTCCTGCGCGCCGCGATGAACCGCGCCGCGAGGAGCGCCCGGCCTATCGCGAGGAGCGGTCGGCGTACCGTGACGAACCGCGCCGTGACGAGCGTCCCTCGTATCGCGACGAGCGTCCGTCGCACCGCGACGAACCGCGCCGTGACGAACCGCGCCGTGACGAACCGCGCCGTGACGAACCGCGCCGTGACGAACCGCGCCGTGACGAACCGCGCCGTGACGAACCGCGCCGTGACGAACCGCGCCGTGACGAGCGTCCCTC
>SYGM01000201.1 GCA_005799545.1 Planctomycetia bacterium
CGGTGACGCCGCTCTGCATCTGGAACTGCGAGTAGTGAATGCCCGGTTCGAAGTCGAGGAACTGCCGCCCCATCCATTGCGCCGGCTCGCGCCAGTGCAGCCAGAGATGGTAGGAGTTGAACGAGGTCAGCATCGCCCGCATCCGGAAGTTGAGCCAGCCGGTGGCAACCAGCGAGCGCACGCAGGCGTCCACCATCGGGTAGCCCGTGCGGCCGGCTTTCCAGGCCTCGAAGCGGTCCTCACGGAACTCGGCTTCGCGCAGGCCGTCGTAGCCGCGGTGCAGATTGGAGAGCTCCAGATCAGGCTGGTCTTCGAGCTTCTGCATGAAGTGACAGTGCCAGCGCAGGCGCTGCGCGAAGGCCGCCAGAGAGCGGGCCCACGATCCGAACGCGCGATCCTGCGTGCGCTTGCGCTCTTCGCGCAATCCGCGCAGGTGGGCGTCGGTGGCCTGATGAATGGTGCGCATGCTGATCGTGCCGAAGGCCAGATGCTCGCTGAGTCGCGAACATCCGCTCCAGCCGGGTCCGGGCGCCGACATCGATGCGAGATAGCGCTCACTGCGATCGCGCAGGAAGGAATCGAGCACCTGCCAGGCCTCGCGTTCGCCGCCACGGCCCTGCAGCAGGCGCTTGCGCGGTTCGATGTTCAGGACCGCTCCCTGCGGCACGGGATCCGGACGCACGGCGCGCGGGCCAAGCTCGCGTCCCTCCAGACGCGCCTCAGGAGCGTTCATGCGCTCTAGCCAGCGACGCGACCAGCCGTCGCGCGTTCGCAGCCGGCGCACAACTCCGGTCTGAGGCAACTCGGTCCAACGCACCGCACGCTCGCGCGCCCACTGCGCGACACGCAGATCGCGTTGGTATGTGGCGAGCAGTCCGGTCTCTTCGTGACTCCACATGGCCTCGAACGGAAGCCTGCGGGCAAGGTCGCTCAGGACCTGCGGCATGGATCCGGAGCGCAGCAGCAGCGGGATGCCAGCGAGCTGCAGTTCCTTGCTCAGTTGCTGCAGCGACTCCAGCACGAAGGCGAGGTGCTGTGCGTCGAACTCGGTCGAGTGCAACACCTCCGGCTCGAATACGTACAGGCCGACGACCTTGCCGCGCCGCGCAGCCTCCTGCAGGGGCGCATGATCACGCACGCGCAGGTCGCGCTTGAACCAGACCAGCTGAACCGCATCCATCGGATGAGAGCTTTTCGCTCATCCGGTGGGGCCGGATCTCATGAGAAAAAGACGGCCCGGGCAAGCCCCCCGCCCGCCCGGGCCGCAAGGCTCACCAACGCAGCGTGGCTGCGATCGGAGAGCGAGTCGGCATGCGGCCCTTCTCCAGCGAGCAGACCTCGCCACCGCGCATGAGAACGGCCTCGGCAATCTCGTCGAGCACGTCATCATCGTGCGCGTCAGACTGCTCCTTGTGCAGGCGCAGGGCTCCCGTGGCAGGGTCCATCTGGCCGAACATCATCGTGCCCCGCTCAATCATCAGGTGGCGCACGCGCCCCTGCACGGCGTACTGGGCGATGGCGCGGATTTCGTCGAGCGCGCGGTTGGGCGACACTTCCTGGTTCCACAGCTCGACGATGCGCTGCTCCTTGGCACGCTGCTCGCCGGCGATGACCGGCATGGCCAGCTTGTGCAGATCGCTCGCCAGTGCCTTCTGGTGGTTGCCATGGACGTGCTCGTGGGTCAGGTGCGGGTAGCGCGAGATGCGCTCGTAGACGTGCACATCACGCTCGGAACCCGCGAGCACCATCGGGGCATTGTCCTCGCGCAGGATGCGCCACAGTGCCGCATCCACCGTGCGGTAGAAGCGCGCCATGTCCTCGTCTCGGCTCTTGTCGGAGTGACCCGCCCCGCCGAAGACCACATAACGGCCGCCGCGGGAAGACTGGTGCGATGCAGTCTGGCGCTCGTGATCCTCGGTTCCCAGCGCATCGACGAGCGTCGAGTGCATGCCGGGCACGGGTACCGGAGCGAGGCCCGACATCGAGCCTTTGAAGAAGCTGACGTGCTGCTCGGAAAGCACCAGCAGATAGAAGCGCTGGTTGTCCTGCACGTACTCCATCAGCGGGCGCAGGTGGAAGTTGTCCGCCACGATGACGCGGTCTTCGACTTCGATCGGCAGGCGGTAGTACACGCTGCGGGTCGGCGATAGGAAGAAGGCGAGGCCGTGCGGCGCATGGCGCCAGAACTCCGGATTGGAAACGGCGCGCAGCGGTTCGAGGAAGTGCGTGACGCGGCTGGCGCGGTTTTCCTGCGTGATCAGCTTCTCCGCCTGCGTGATCAAGGCCTCGAAGCGGTTGGGTGCGGCATTGCTCGCGCCCTTGTGCGGGTTGAGGTAGAGGGAGACGCAGGGACCACCTTCGCTGCTGAGCAGGCCGCGCATTTCCTCGGCGGAAAAGGGGCGTGCGTGAAACTCGGTGGCTTGGGGATGCTGGAGGGAGGCTTGGGTGCGTGTGCTCATGACGCCCCCATCCTCTGCCGCGGAGGGTCCGAGGGGGATGTGCCGAGGAGGGCAGAGTCGGAGGGCTTAGTGCGTAGGCTGAGCCACGCCTTCCCGGGCAATGCGCGCAATCTCGCGCGCACTGACAGGACCTGAAACCGACATCGAGCACTGGTCGGGATGCAGGTGCAGACGTGCCACACGCTGCACATCCTCGGCCGAGACGCTGGCAAAGCTCTCCAGCAGTCGCTCGAGCGCGTCTTCAGGGAACTGATGCACTTCCGCGCTGATCAGGTAGCCCGCACGACGGGCGGCGCGCTCGAATCCGAGCGGGAAGGACCCGATCAGATAGCTCTTCGCCACCTCGAGTTCCTCCGCGGGCACCGGCTCTTCCTGCAACCGGCGCATCTCCCTGCGGAAGCCCTCCACCGCTGTGGCGACATTCTGCGGCGAGGTGCCGATGTACGCCGTGAACATGCCGGGCAGCACGCCCGCAGACCCGTGGATGTTGGCGTTGACGGTGTAAGCCAGGCCGAGCTCGTCGCGCAGCACTCTTGCGATGCGATTGGTGAAACCCGGACCGGTGCCCAGCACATGGTCCATCACCACCAGCGCCGGGTAGTCCGGATGCCGGCGGGGAATGCCGAGATGGCCGAGATAGACATGCACTTGCGCGCGCTTGGCGGCAAACACCGCGCTCGCGGTGGAGCACTCGGGAAACTGCGGCGGTGTCGTGGAAAGCGGCGTTCCGCTTTTCCAGCGACTGAACAGCTTTTGAACCTCGCGGCGCACGGCCTTCGGATCGACATCACCGCAGACGGCGATGATCGCGCGCTTCGCGACCCAATGGTCGCGATGATGCGCGCGCAGATCCTCCACGCGGATGCGCTGCACGCTTTCAAGCGATCCGTAGGCGGCTCGGCCAAGCCAGTGATCGCCGTAGATCAGCTTGCGGAAGCCCAGTCCGGCCTGCGTGCGCGGATCATCGCGCTCCACCAGCAGACGATCAAGCAATCGCTTCTTGTGCAGATTGAACTTGTCCGTCGGGTATTTCGGCGCCGTGACCATTTCGGAGCAGAGTTCCAGCAGCAGCTTCCAGCGTTCGTTGACGATCGAACCGCTGACGCCGGCGGCGTCACCGGCCATCTCACCGCCTTCCGGCTCCAACAGCTCGGCGATCTGCTCGTCGTCGTGCTGCGCAGTGCCCTGATCGACCAGCGAGCCGGCGAGAAACGCCGTGCCTTCGCGCCCGGGCTTGTCGAGCGCAGGGCCGCCGCGAATGTGAACAGAGACCGCGCACAGGCTCGCGCCGGGGCGCGGCGAAACCAGCAGCACGACGCCGTTGTCGAGCACGAAGCGCTGAAACGGCAGGACCAGCTTGGGAACGCTCATGCGCGGACCTTCCGCGTGCGGGGCGAACGTTGTGCCTTCTTTGAGGGTCGCCGTGCGGCCTTTGCAGCCCGGCGCGCGGTTTTTCCGGCACGCTGGCCGGTCTTCGCGGGCTTGGTTTCCTTCTTCGGCAGACACCAGCCCACGACACGGTGCTCGGGACCCAGCAGCTTGCGCGTCAGTGCCGCAACTGCAGGCGCCTTCGCCGATTGAATGCGCTCCAGCGTCGTCAGGGCGATGCGCCAGTCGCCGTCGATGGCGAATTCGCCGATGTCCTCAGCGAGATCCGAGACGGTCTCCGCGTCATGTGCCTCACCGGCGGCGATGATGTGCTTGGCACGCGCAAGCTCCTTGGCATCGGGGCCATCCTTCGCGAGCCGCTCGATTTCCTCGAACAGCACCTGCTCCAGACGGGCAGGATCCTTGCCCTGGGCGCATTCGGCGAAGATCCAGAAGGACCCGCCCTCCACGCGCGCATCGTTGTGCGTCGAAATGCTCGTCGCCAACTGCTCTTCGATCACCAGACGGCGATAGAGCCGCGAGAGCCGTCCTCCCGAGAGCACTGTCGAAACGAGATCCAGCAGACAGTCCTCGTCGGTCCCCACCGCTGCACCGGGCCACGCGATGCAGAGCCGGCGAGCCTCGTCATCCCAGCGGATCGTCAGACGCTGCTCGCCGCGGGGAGCCTGCGGTCTGGTGCGGAACGCATCGGCCTGCGCATAGTCCATGCCGGCGGGAATCTGCCCGAAGTGCCGTTGGGCGAGCTCGAGCGCGCGCGCGGCTTCGAGGTCGCCCGAGATCACGAGGATCGCATTCCCGGGATGGTAAAAGCGGCGGTAATACGCACGCATTTCATCCACCGAAAGTGCCTTGAGCGTTTCCGTGAAGCCGATCACCGGGCGCTGGTAGGGATGGCGCGGGAACACGGCGGCTTGCACTTCCTGCGAAAGCACACGCCAGGGGTCATCTTCACCCTGACTCAGCTCCTCCAGCACCACCTGCTTTTCGGCTTCGAATTCGGCCTGATCCAGCAGCAGCTGCTGCATGCGATCGGCCTCGATCTCCAGCGCAGCTTCCCAGCGATCCGAGGCGAACTCGAACCAATATGCGGTGTGATCCGCCGAGGTGAACGCGTTGTTGGTGCCGCCCAGCGTGGTGGTCACGCGATCGACCATGCCCTTACCGAAGCGCGAGGCGCCTTTGAACATCATGTGCTCGAGGAAGTGCGAGACGCCGGCTTCCTTCTCGGTCTCGTTGCGCGCTCCCACGCGGTACCACAACATCACGGAAACCACGGGATCGAGATGCCGCTCAAGCAGCAGCACTTGCATGCCGTTCTCGAGCCGGTGCTCCGCGATCTTCACGCCCGCCTTCTCGAGCGCGCTCTGCACCTTGGGACTACGGCTCATCGGCGGCCGCCTCCGCGGTTCGAGCGAGCGCGCGGCTTGCCGCCGGCTGTGGGCTTGCGTGGTCCGCCAAAGCCGGAGCGGGGCCGCGCAGGGTTCGCCGCCCGCGCTCCGAACTGCTCGCGCTCGGCCATGATGCGGGCGCGGCGCGCCGCCAGCGGCTCGACCTTTTCCATGCGTGCAGCAATGCCGGCCTTGCCAGAGTGCGTCTTGGCCTTGCGCGGCGGACGATCCGTGCGACGGCGCGGCTTCTTGCGCATCGGCTCTGCGGCTTCGCCCTTCTGCAGAACCGCGATCTCCTCGCGCGTCAGCTCCCGCCAGCGACCGGGCTTGAGTCCCCGATCCATCAGCGGACCGATGCGCACCCGGCGCAGCCTCAGCACCTTGTGGCCGATGCGCGCAAAGACGCGGCGGATTTCCCGGTTCATGCCCTCGCCCAGCGTCACGCTGAGCTTCGAAAGATCATTGCGACGAGCTTTGACAATTACGCGCGCGCCAGAAGTGCGGCCTTCCGCCAGGTGCACGCCTTCGCGGATCTTCTGCAGGCCATCGTCCTCCACCTTGCCGAAGACATCGACCTCGTAGGTCTTCTCGACGCCATAGCGCGGGTGCTGCACACGCTGCGCGAAATCGCCGTCGTTGGTGATCAGAATCAGTCCTTCACTCTCCTCGTCGAGACGGCCGACCGTGAACACGCGTCCTTTGCGCGGATCGGTGATCAGATCCACGGCACGCGGACGGATCTCGCGCTCCTCGTTGGTGCAGACCACGCCGCGCGGCTTGTTGAGCAGGTAGTAGCGCTTGCGGGCGCCTTGTGGCTTGAAGATCTGACCATCGACCTCCACCTCCTGAGTCTCGGGATCGATCCTGAGCCCCAGCTCGCGCACGGTCTCGCCGTCGACGCTGACATGACCGGCCGCGATCAGCTCATCGCACTTGCGGCGCGAGGCCACGCCCTGCGAGGCAAGGAACTTGTTGAGCCGCACGCGGGAATCGTCGCCGGTTTCGACCTCCGCGGGTTCGCCCGGCTCGTCGCGGGCAATCAGGTCGGAGTCGATGTCTTCTTCAGGCTTTCTCGGCTTGGATTTCATGTTGCTTTTCCGGATGCTCCGTCAAGGAGCGATGGCTCGCAGGCAGCGCGCGTGTGTGCGGGTGGTCAACTCAGGGCGGTTGCAGGCGGCGGGCACCACCAGCACGTCGCCGCGGCGCAGGGACTCCGCACCGGTGGTGTGCTCCAGCGTAAGTTCGCCTTCGAGCAGGATCAGGATCTGGGCCCGCGGCTCGTGAATGGCCACGCGGGCGGCCTGCAGTTCGTGCAGCTCGACCGCGAACTCAGGCTCGTGGCACAGTGCCTGCGTGCGATGGCCGGGCGCGATCTCGCGCAGCTGCGGCTGGAACGGACCGCGCGGAGGCTCGATGCCGAAGCGCGTCACGCGCAACGAGTCCTCGATCTGCAGCGCCCGCGGCCGACCGTCGAGACCTGGACGGTCCCAGTCGTACAGCCTGTGCGTGGTGTCGGCGTTCTCCTGAATCTCGATCAGCGTGATGCCGCCTCCGATGGCGTGCACCGTGCCGGCGGGCACGAACACGAAATCGCCGGCGCGCACCGAGTGTTCCTCGACGCAGTCAAGGATCGAGCGCCGGCCGGCATGCGCAGCGAGTTGCTCGCGCGTCACGCCGTGCCGCAACCCGAAGTACAGCTTCGCCTCCGGTGTTGCGGCGAGGATGTACCACGACTCGCTCTTGGTCTCCTCGCCGGCCTTGCGCGTCAGCGCATGCGGGTGCACCTGGATCGAGAGTGCTTCGCGCGCATCGAGCAACTTGATCAGCAGCGGGAAGTTCCCGTCCGCCGCGCACCTCGATTCCCCCAGCAGCGCCGCGCGGTGATCACGCATCAGATCCCGCAGCGTTGAGCCTTTGAACTGCCCGCTCGCCACGCGCGAGATGTGCTCCCTGCGGTCGGAGACCTCCCAGGTTTCGCCGATCGGTCCCTGACCGGGCAACGCGATGCCCAGCACGGACTCCAGCGCGCGACCGCCCCAGACCTTCTCCAGGCACAGGCGCTCGAAGCGCAGCGGGGTCTGAAGTGCGGATGCGGGCATGCGGGGCGTGAGAGGATAGCGCACCCACCCCCCGGGACGTGCCGGATCTTCGCTAGCTCCGCAGCAGCCGCTCCGCTTCGGCCCGGGCGCTGGCGTGGGCGGAACCGCCGGCGATCATGTCGGCGATTTCCTCGACGCGGGCCTTGCCCTCCAGCAAGCCGACCTTGGTCCGGGTGCGGTTGCCGATCACTTCCTTCTCGACCTTGAAGTGGCGTTCCGCGACGGCCGCAATCGCCGGCATGTGCGTGACGCACAGCACCTGATGCCGGGCGCCGAGCGCGCGCAGGTGCTCACCGACCTTGGGACCCAGCCGGCCGCCGACGCCGGAATCGACCTCGTCGAAGATCAGCGTCGGGATGCTCATGCGCAGCGCCAGCGCCGTGCGCAGCGCCAGCATGATGCGCGCCGCTTCGCCGCCGGAGGCGACCTTCGCCAGCGGCTGGGCATCCTCGCCCGGATTGGCTGCCAGCAGGAACTCGACCTCGTCGACGCCGTCGGGGCCGAACAGGCGGGCATCCTCGAGCTCGCGCGTGCGCTCCGCGGGCAGATTCGGAGAGTGCAGGTCGAGCCGGGTCCGTGCTTCGATGCGCACTTCGAAGCGCGCTCGCTCCAGTCCAAGCTCGCCGAGGCTGGCGCGCACGGCCTTTTCCAGTCGCGCACGCAAAGCCCGGCGGGCCTTGCCCAGTTCCTCGCCGCGCGCCGCCAGAACGCCGCGCAGGTCTTTCACGCGCTGACGCAGCGTCACGAGATCCTCGCCCGCGCTGTCGATCGCCAGCAGCTCGCGCTCCAGCTCACTTGTGCGCGCAATGAGCCCGGCCACATCGCAGCGGTACTTGCGCTGCAGGTTCTCGATCTGCACCAGACGCTCTTCGATCTCGTCGAGGCGTTCCGGCGAACCACTGCTCCCCTCTCCGCCTTCACACAGCCGCGCGATGGCCACGCTGGCCTCCTCGAGATTCGCGCGGGCCTCGCGCAGTTGCGCCAGCGCGTTGCGGGCCGCGGGCAGCCGATCTTCCCAGGCCTCCAGCACGCGCTCGGCGCGGGTGATCTTCGCCAACGCATTGCCTTCCCCGTCGCAGAGCTCGTCACTCAGCCCGCTGAAGGCTCGGGCGAGCGCGGCGGCGTTGCGCAGGAGTTCGCGCTCGCCCTGCAGCTCTTCGAATTCCCCCACCGTGATCTTCGCGCCCGCCAGCTCGCCGGCCTGGAAGCGCAGCAGGTCTTCGCGCTCCGAGCGCTCTCGCGCGCGCTGTTCGAACTGCGAGAGCTCGGCGCAGGCCGCGGACCAGGCCGCGCGCGCCGTGCGATAGGCGCCGAGTTTCGACTCCAGACCGCCGAAAGAGTCGAGCAGGCGGCCCTGCTCCTCGGTCTCCAGCAGCTTCTGATGCTCGTTCTGGCCGTGGATCTCGACCATGAATCCGGCCAGCTCGCGCAGCACCTTGGCGGTCGCGGGCCGATGGTTGACCCACGCGCGCGAACGCCCTTCCGCACTGAGGCTGCGCGTCAGCAACAGCTCGCGTTCTTCGCCGCCCTGCTCGCGCAGTTCCTCGACCAGCGCGGGGAAGCTCGCCTGCAGCCAGTGCTGAACGCGCTCTTCCTCGAGCGCGCTGCGCGGAACCACGAAACGACCTTCGACGCGCGCTTCCTGGGCGCCCTTGCGCACGAGCGATGCCTTGGGCCTCTCGCCGAGCAGCAATTCGAGCGCGTCGATCAACAGGCTCTTGCCTGCGCCGGTCTCGCCGCTGATCACATTCAACCCGGGCCCGAACTGGATCTGCGCGCGCTCGAACAGCGCGAGGTTCTCGATGCAAAGTTCCTGCAGCATGGCAAGAAGACGGACGGTTCCGTCCTGTGAAGGTCGCGGTTTCTGGGGGGTCTGCGGGGCGTGGGCCCAGTCTGACCGCGGCAAGGCCGCTGCGCGAGAGAAAGCCGCCCTCCGAATCAGCGCGGGCTCGGAAGTTGCTCGCGCCACTGCGCTTGCAGCGACTCCAGCACAGCGCGAGAATGGGCAGGCAGACCCGCCACCAGCGCCGATTCCAGCTCCGAGAGCGCCAGCTTCAAGGCGCCCGTGCGCTCCAGCTCGATCGCCCGGGCGGCGTGGAAGGCCGAGGCTTCGCTGACGCTCTCCTCGAGGGGCCGCACGGCGACCACTTCGGCCCACGGCAGCTCGAGGAAGCACTCGCGCACGACCAGTTCGAGTTCCACGCGCCGCTGAATGCCCAGCTGCGCCAGCTCACGGGCAATGCGGCCATCCTTGAGCGCAAAGACGCGCATGCGCGGTGCCTCGTACTCCGCACGCAACCACAGATGCTGCTCGTCGGTCCAGAACTGCCAGGCCGAGTGCGTCTGCTGCGTGAAGCGCGTGAGATAGGGGTTCCACTGCTCGACGCGCGCCTGGAACTGGCCCACAACGCGCACGCGCGCACCGATGTGCCGCGTTGGCTGACGCGTCAGCGCTTCCCACGACATGGGATCGCGCGACTCTGCGGACACCGAGCCCAAAGAGGCGCCGCTGAAGGGCATCCCGGCGAGCGGCATGCCGACCAGCGGCACGCACACCAGCAGCATCGCCATCACATGCAGAGCCTTCATCCCGGCTTGTCATCGGCCGGAAATCGCTTCCGCTTGAGTCAGAGACCCTGAAGCCTCCGCCCGCCCAGCCAGACCTGCGTCAAACGCAGCTGCGGACCCTCCAGCACGAGGAAATCGGCCCGCAGACCCGCTTCCAACGCACCGAGCTCGCGCTCCAGGCCCAGGGAGCGCGCCGGGCTCGCGCTGGCCATCGTCAGCGCTTCCGCCAGCCCCACCACGCCGCGCTCGACCAGCCGGCGCACCATTTCCAGCTGCGAGAGCGCCGAGCCCGCCAGCTTGGGTTCATCGCCCTCCTGCTGCGGCGGGTAGTAGGCGGCACCACCCTTCAGCAGGTGATCGCGCCCGTGCGAGTGGAAGCGATCGCAGCCGGTGCCCGCGCCGCGCAGCGCATCACTCACCAGACACAAACCGCCTGCACCGCGCGCACGCAGTGCCAGTTGCACGGCTTCTTCGCCGACATGCATCAGGTCGCCGATCAGCTCGGCATGCAGCGCATCATCCGTCAGCGCGAAGCCTGCCAGTCCCATCTCGCGGTGGTGCACGCCGCTCATGGCATTGAAGAGGTGCGTGGCACCGGCTGCACCCGCGCGCGCCGCGGCACGCGCATCCTGCGCGCGCGCCAGGCTGTGGCCCAGCGAAACGCGCACGCCGCACTTGACCGCCTCGCGGATCAGATCCATCGAACCGGAGAGCTCCGGTGCGATCGTCATCGTCTTCACGGCGCGCCCGGTGCCGCTCGCCGGTCCGAGAATCGCCCGCAGGCCCGCCACGGAGGGCTGCGCGAGATCATGAACGGGCAAGGCGCCGGCTGACTTGGGATTCACGAAGGGTCCTTCGAGGTGCAGTCCCGCGACGAGCGCGCCCTCATCGCGGTTGAGAGCGTGCATGCGTCGCTCGAGCTCGCTGCACTGCTCGCCCAGTCGCACAGGCTCGGCGGGGAACAGCGTCGGCTGAAAGGCCGTCGTGCCCGCGAGCGCCAGCGCGCGCGACATGCCCGCCAGATCCTCCAGCGGATCGAAGCCGCCGAAGCCGTGGATGTGCAGATCGATGAAGCCCGGCGCGACCACGGGCAGATCCTGCGCAGACGCACCGCCCTGAGGCCCGCGCTCGAGCTCGATCGACTGGATGCGTCCCTGTTCCCAGCGCATGGTGCCGGGAATCAGCTCTCCTCGGTGCAGCAGTCGGGCGCGAATCGCGTTCATGAGCCAGCCACTTCAAAGTACAGCAGCGCCGAACTGCCGTACACACGCTCTTCGCGCTCGGCACGCTCGATGCGGATCCACTCGCGGCCGCGCTCGGGCACGTGCAGCATCAGAATGCCGCCGGGTTCCAGATGCGAGTCGATCAGCGTCTGCGCCGCGGCCAGCACCTTGGCGCGCGTGCCCGGATCCTCCATCAGCGGATAGGGCGGATCCATGAAGACGAGCTCGAAGCGGCCCTCCCAGGCCTCCTCGCCACGCTTGGCCGGCGGCGCCCACAGCGCAGGCGCGAGCGCATCACCGCGCACAATGCGCGCGCGCGGGCCGAGCTCCAGCGTCTCGATATTGCGGGACAGCGCCTCCAGTGCATCGCGTCCGCGCTCGACGAACAGCGCGCGACGGGCGCCCCGGGACAGCGCTTCCAGGCCGAGGCTGCCGCTGCCTGCATACAGATCGAGTACGCGGGCGTCCTCCACGCGCTCCCCCAGCCTTCCGAACAGGGCTTCCCGCACCCGATCGAGCATCGGGCGCGTCAGGATCGTGTCGGGAGCGTCGATGTGACGGCCGCGGAATTCGCCGGCAATGATGCGCATGAAGGGTCAAGGATAGGACAAGCGACCGGGACAGGGGAAGACGCTACACTTCGCCTCGAACAATGCCCCGCCTGCATGTCAACGTCGACCATGTCGCGACACTGCGCCAAGCGCGTCGCGAACCTTTCCCCGACCCGGTTCTCTGGGCGCTGGCTGCCGAGAAAGCCGGCGCGGAGGGCATCACCTGCCACCTGCGCATGGATCGGCGCCACATTCAGGATGCCGATGTGCTGGCACTCAAGCGCCGCATCCGCACGCGGCTCAACTTCGAGCTGTCGCTCGATCCGGAGATCGTGGCCTTTGCGCTTCGTCTGGCGCCCGATGCGGTCTGCATCGTGCCCGAAAACCGCCAGGAAGTGACCACCGAAGGCGGACTGGATGTGCTCGGCAGCCATGCGCGCGTGTTCGATGCCGTGACGCGTCTGGCCCGCAAGGGCTGCGAGGTCAGTCTGTTCATCGATCCCGACGAGGAGCAGGTCGAGGCCAGCGCCGAGGTGGGAGCGCAGTTCATCGAGCTGCACACCGGCCGCTACGCACAGTCGCGCGGCGTGAGCCGCACGCGCGAGCTGCGCCGACTCGAGCGGGCTGCGGAACTGGCGCACACGATCGGATTGCGCGTCAATGCCGGCCATGGTCTTGACTATGAGAATGTCGGACCGATCGCGGCACTGCCGCACGTCGAGGAGCTCAACATCGGCTTCTCGATCGTTGCGCGCTCCGTGTTCACGGGCGTGGAAGAGTCCGTCTCGACCATGGCCCGACTGGTGCGCGGCAGGAACCGGGTGAGCGCGCGGAGGGCCCGCTGATGCTGGTCCAGGGAACCCGTTGCCGCTTTCAAGGCAGTTATGTGGCGCTGCCGACGCCGTTTCGCAACGGACAGATCGACTATGGCGACTTCGCGCGCCTGATCGAGTGGCACATCGCCAGCGGCACCGACGGCCTGGTGATCGCGGGCACGACCGGCGAAGCGGCGACGCTCTCCGAGCCCGAGCGCGCGGGGCTCTTCGCTGCCGCCGTTGCGATCACGCGGCGGCGAGTGCCGATCATCGGTGGCGTGGGCACCAACTGCACGCGCACCACGCTGGAAGCGGCGCAGGGCGCCGTCCAGGCCGGCGTCGACGGACTGCTGGTGGTGACGCCGTATTACAACAAGCCCGGTCGCCGCGGACAGGTGCTGCATTTCTCCGCCGTGGCACAGGCCTGCCGCATTCCGATCGTGCTCTACAACGTGCCCGGCCGCACCGGGATCGACATGAGCGTGGAGGCGGTGCAGGAGCTCGGCGCGAGCCATCCGCACATCGTCGCCATCAAGGAAGCCAAGCCGGATCTCGACAAGGTGCGCCGACTCGTTCAGGAAACGCAGGTGGCCGTGCTGTGCGGGGAAGACGCCGCCATCGCGGACTTCATGGGCCTCGGTGCCGTCGGCGTGATCGGAGTGGTGGCGAACCTCGTGCCCGCGAAGACCGCGGAACTTGTGCGCGCCGCACTGCCCGGCGGCGACCATCTGCGCGCCGCGCAGCTCGTCGAAGAGCTCGCTCCGCTGGCGCGCGATCTGTTCATCGAGGCCAATCCGGTGCCGGTCAAGACGGCGCTGGCGAAGATGGGACGGCTGTCCGCGGAAGTTCGCCTGCCGCTGTGCGAGATGGAACCCTCGACGCTCGCGCAGCTGGAGTCAACGCTGCGCCGCGCCCAACTGATCGGATGACGGGGCTGATCGCATGACAAGGCTGCTGCTGCTCGCGCTGGCACTGCTGAGTTCCTGCGCCAGCCGCGCCGCCGCCCCATCCGGGCTGCAGTCCAAGCTCGAGCAGGCCAGCACCGGCTTTCACGGCATCGTCGGCGTGCATGTTCGTCACCTGGAGACCGGCGAGGAAGCCAGCCTGCGCGCCGACGAGACCTTCCCCACCGCAAGCCTCGTGAAGGTACCGATCCTGATCGGCCTCTTCGCGCAGATCGAATCGGGCAAGCTCGGCTACCGCGACAAGCTCCTCACCGAAGAGCGCCACCGCAAACGCGACGGCGAAGACCTCGTCGGTCGTTTCGAGGTCGGCGCGCCCACGCATCCGGCCGAACTCGCCATGCTGATGTGCTCCTTCAGCGACAACAGCGCCAGCCTGTGGTGTCAGGAGCTCGCGGGCGGCGGCGGCGCGATCAATGCCCGGCTTGAAGCAGCCGGATTTCCCATCACGTGCGTCAACTCGCGGGTGCCGGGGCGCGAAGCGGACTATCGGCAATGGGGCTGGGGCCAGACCACGCCCCGCGAGATGGCGGAGCTGCTGGTGCGACTGCGCCAGCGTCGCATGCTCTCTCCGGCTGCCGATGAAGAGATGCTGCGCCTGCTTTCACGCGCCTACTGGTCGGGCGAGGCGCTCTCCGCACTGCCGCCGGAAGTGCACGCCTTCAGCAAGCAGGGCGCGATCAACCGCTCACGCTCCGAAGTACTGCTCGTCGAGTCCTCGAACGGCCCATACGTGCTCTGCGTGATCACGAAGGAACAGCAGGACACCTCCTGGGAGCACGACAACGAGGGCTTCGTGCTGCTGCGCACGCTCTCGCGCATCGTGTACGAGCATTTCGAAGGCGATTCCCGCTGGCAGCGCCCGGCAGGCAGCGAGCGCTTTCACTAGCCTTTGACGGCGCGCAGATCGCGCAGTCCGACTTCGCACTGCACGCGCGTCGAACGCTCTTCCTCGGCCACACGCGCCTGGATCGCCTCGGAATTCGGCCGCTCCAGATGGTGCAGGTGGTACACGATCGCGCGCCCGATCACCGCCACGAAGCGATAGCCGCCGCGCTGCAGCCGCAGATCGATGTCGCGATCGCCCCTGCGGCCGGGCCACAGCGAGTCGTAACCGTTGACGCCCTCGAAAGCCCCGCGTGAGAGCGAGAAGTTGACGCCCATCAGCTTGCGCGGCCGGGGATGCAGCGCCGCGGCAAGCCAGCCCGGCAAGCGGATCCCGAGCCCCATGCGCTCCGTATCGCCCTTCAGCGCACCGCGCATGGCCGGTCCACTCCAGCGCTCCAGCGCGCCCGAGCGCACCATCTGCGCGTCGACCTTGGGGCTCAGCTGCGGACCGAGCTTGACGCGCCGTCCGCAGAGCACATCGCCGCGGTGCGACCACTGCAGATGGTCACGCACCCAGTGGCGGTGCGGAATCGAGTCGCCGTCGATGAACAGCAGCCACTCACCGCTGCTGCGCCGCACGGCTTCGTTGCACACGGCCCACTTGCGGAAACCGTCATCGGGATGCCACGCGTGCACGATCGGCGCGCGGAAGCGACCCTGAAAGCCGTCGATCACCGCCTTGGTCTGCGGGCCCGAGCCATCGTCGCCGATGCAGACTTCATCAGGCGGCTGGCTCTGGCGCAGCAGGCCTTCCAGCACCAGCGCCAGCCGTTCCGGCTCGTTGTAGGTCGGGATGATGACACTCGAGCGCATGACTCACTTCAGCGCGGCTTCGATCTCCGGCTTCAGCGCCTGTGCCCACTGCGAATAGCCCTCGGGCGAGAGATGCAGGAAGTCCGGCATGATGGCGGCGGGAATCGAACCGTCGGCGCGCACCCAGCGATCACCGATACCCAGCACGCGCACATCCGGCTGCGTGCGCAGCACCTGATTGACCTGCGCGATCTCGCCGCGCATCGGGTTGAAGCGTTCACCGCGCGGGAAGATCTCGTGCACGAGCAGCTTGGCCTTGGGTGCCTGCGCGCGCAGGGTCTGGATCACCTTCAGCACGCCTTCCAGCGTCTGCTCGCCGTTGCTCGTGCCGTGGCCCAGATTGTTCGTGCCGATCAGCAGCACGACCACCTTGGGCTCAAGGCGCGTGATCGGCGCTTCCTGCAGCCGCCAGAGCACATGCTCGGTGCGATCGCCGCTGACGCCGAGGTTGACCGCCCCCAGCGGCGCGAAGTGCTGCTTCCACAGCTCCCTGCCGGTGTCATCCCAGGCCTGCGTGATCGAATCACCGAGGAAGACGACATTGGCGGAGGGCGTCTCCCTGGCACGACGCAGGCATTCGGTCTGGCGCGCGAGGATGCCGGCATCGGTGCGCGGAACGGGGACGAGGGCAGGATTCGTCGCAGGCTTGGTGTCCTGATTCATCGAGGTCAGCAGCAGCGCCGCGATCAGCGGCAGGACGAGGAGCACGGCTTTCATGGGTCGGAATCTTACGGTCCGCTGCGGTGCGCGGTACCTTGGAATCCACGCAATGGCGACGGCAGGTCTATCGCGCGGAGAAGCCGCGCTCTATCGCGAACAGGGCTTCCTCGTGCTTCCGGGTTTCGTGTCGGCTTCCGAATGCCTGCGCCTGCGCGAGCGCGCCATGCAATTGGCCGAGCAACTCACGGCGCAGGACGCCGGCCCGGTGGTCTTCCGCGCCGACGGCGAAAATCCGCACGCTTCGGCCGACTACTTCCTCAGCAGCGGCGGCGCGATCCGCTGCTTCTACGAGCAGGACGCCTTCGACGCGCAGGGACATCTGCGGCAGGAACCGAGCTTGAGCCTCAACAAGCTCGGACATGCCATGCACGATCTCGATCCGGTGTTCGATGCCTTCAGCAGGACGGAGCGCCTGCGTGCGGTCGCGGCATCCATCGGACTCGATCAGGCCCTGCTGCTGCAGTCGATGTACATCTTCAAGCAGCCGCGCATCGGCGGCGAAGTGATCTGTCACACGGATCACACCTATCTGTGGACGGAACCGCGGTCTGTGATCGGATTCTGGTTCGCGATCGACGATGCCACCACCGAGAACGGGTGCATGTGGGCGCTGCCCGGCGGACACCGCCTCCCGGTCAAGTCGCGCAGCAGGCTCAACGAGCAACGCACGGCCGCCGTGACCGATGTTTACGATGCGAGCCCCTATCCGACCGAAGGCCTGGTCGCGCTGGAGGCCCCGCGCGGAAGCCTGGTGCTGCTGGATGGCGCGTTGCCGCACCTTTCCGGCCCCAACCGCAGCGACAAGCCGCGCCACGCCTACACGGTGCACGCCATCGACGCCCGCGCGCGCTACCTCGAAGACAACTGGCTGCAGCGACCCGGTCTGCCGCCGCGCGGGTTCTAGAAGCTCATCCAGTCGCCGGTGATCACCTGCGATCGGGCGAGCTCCCCATCCGCAACCTCCGTGCGCGGCATGATCATCGTGCCGACCGGCCGCGGGTCGAAGCGCTGCGGCACGCACACGCGCCAGGGCGCTCCGCGGGCGTCGACGCGTCCGCCGAGGTTGGTCGTCAGATAGACCGGTCGGCCCCCGCCCGCCGCCCGTGCGGCAGCAAGCACAAGGCCGTAGTGCGTGCGCAGGATGTCGGGATAGACATCGACAAGCACGGTGAACTCGATGCCGCTCGCCCGGTGGCTAGCGAGCACGAGCACGAATTCGGTGCCGGCGCGCCGCACCCGCGCAAAGCGCGTGCGCCGGTCGGCATCGGGGCCGAGGAAGCGCCAGCGGAAGAAGGCGCGATCCTTGAGGAAGTTGCCCGGCGCCGTCTCGACCTCGGGTATCTCCTCGATCGCGCGCAGTGCCGCGGCTGCGTTGAGCGATTCGATGCCCGTGCGGGATGCCAGCGGACGCGGGAAGACGATCCAGGCCGGTGCATCGTCGAGGTAGCGGCCGCCATGGCGCAGAAAAACGCCGAGCGAGCGCGGGTTGGGATAGACATAGACGAAATCGCGCGGCGTCTTCGCAACCTCATCCAGCAGGCTGCCGACGAGGCCCGTGCCGACGCCCTGACGCTGCAGATCGCGCGCGATGGCGAAGCACGAGAGCTGCCAGCCGATCGCGAGCGCTCCGGAGTGCGTGCGCAGGCGCGCGGGGATCGCGCTGAAGTGTCCGACCTCGCGCCCCTCCTGTTCGGCGATGGCGACGATGGCCAACCCCGCCGGGTTGGCGGCGGAGTGCATGTGCGCGACGAACTCGACCGAGTCCTTGGGTCGCTGCCAGCTGGGCACGATGGAGAAGGCATCGGCCGCCAGATGCACATAGAGCTCGGCATCGCTCGGTCGGAAGGGCCGGGTCGTGAAGCGCAGCATCGCGGAGCGAGGATAGCGGCTTCGCATGGCAGTCGTGACTGCCGTTTTGGCCCCAACACCGCCATTTTGGCCCCGCACCCCCCTTCCCAAGCCTCCAGAGGGCCATCTGAACGGCTCGCGAGCTCTGGCACATGGATTGCTCTGTCTTGGCGTCCCCCCAGCAGGAGACCTCCATGTTCGAAAACTACACGCGCAAGTCACAAGAGATCGTCCAGGGCGCCCAAAGCCGTGCCATGAGCGCCGGCAACCCCGAGCTGCACCCGCTGCACATCGCGGTCGGGCTGCTCGAAGAACCTGAAGGCGTCACCAGCGCACTGCTCGGCAAGCTTGGCGTCGAGCCGATCGCGCTCAAGGCCGAACTCGAGCAGGCACTTCTGAAGCTGCCCCAGGCCAGCGGATCGCAGCTCTCGCTCTCGCGTGCGCTCAATGACGTGTTCGTGGAAGCGCAGACCGCGATGAAGCGCATGGAGGACAGCTTCGTCTCCACCGAACACCTGCTGCTCGCGCTCTCGAAGAAGGGCGGACCCGAGGTGATGGGCCTATTCGGCGCGCGCCAGCTGAATCCGGCGCGCATCGAAGCCGCGCTGATCGAGGTGCGCAAGGGCAAGAAGGTCACCAATCAGGACCCCGAGGCCAGCTTCGATGCGCTGAAGAAGTACGCGCGCGATCTCACGGCCGAGGCCCGCGCGGGCAAGCTCGACCCTGTGATCGGACGCGACGCGGAGATCCGCCGCTCGATGCAGGTGCTGACGCGCCGGCGC
>SYGM01000202.1 GCA_005799545.1 Planctomycetia bacterium
GCATGTTCACCAGCCGTGCCGAGCATCGCCTGCTCCTGCGCAACGACAACGCCACCGAGCGGCTGACACCGCGCGCGCACGCGCTCGGTCTGTGCTCGACTGCCGAACGCGAGCGCTTGGATCAGCGCCTGCAGGCCAAGCGCGAGTGGGCGAAGCGCCTTGACTCGCTACGCGTGCCTGAGCACGGCCACCGCACGCTGTCCGAGCTGCTCAGCCGGCCGGAATTCGACTGGAGCGCGGCGCTGGCTCTCGCGCCACAGCTCGCCGAATGCGATCCCTCGATCGCGCAGGCCGTGGAGACGGAGATCAAATACTCCGGCTACATCTCGCGCCAGGAGGAGAACGTGCAGCGCCTCGCGCGTCAGGAGGCCACGGAGATCCCCGCCGACATCGACTACGCGACGCTGCGCGGGCTTGCGAGCGAAGCGCGCGAGCGGCTCGTCGCATTGCGCCCGCGCACGCTGGGGGCGGCCAGCCGCATTGCGGGCGTGCGCCCGCCGGATGTGGCCCTGCTGGCGATCCATGTGGAGCGCCTGCGCCGCCAAAGGCAGGGCTGAGCTCGCCCGGGGCGGCCGCAGGGAACCCCCGCTTCCCACGGATCGTCTGCTCTGAAGTAGGATTCATACGATGCGCACCCCCCTCGCCCTGCTGGCTTTCGGCCTCACGACCCTCGGCTCCTTCAGCGCCCTCCAAGCCCTCCCCGCCCTGCATCCCCAGGGCAGCGTTGAATCGGCCACGATCACCGATCCGCGGCCCCAGGCCGCCGCCCCGCGCCAGCCGCTGCCCTCCGAGCGGCTCAACCTGGCCGGAACCGCCGAGGCGCTGCGCTTTGAGGTGCCCTCCGTCAGCCTCGAGCGCCTCTACGCCGAGGACGCCCTCGACGCCCGCGGTCCCGATCGCATCGGCGTCGAGCGCCCCCTGAACCTCACCGCGCGCGAGCTTTCCGATTGCTGGTTCGAGACCAAGGAGGGCGAACTCTTCGCCTGCACCTTCGACGCGCCGGAAGCGATCGGCCTGCGCCTGCGCTTCGAGGAGCTTGACCTGCCGCCGGGTGCACAGCTTTGGATCTACTCCGCGCAAGCGGACGGCCGCGTGCAGGGCCCGATCACCGGCCGCGGCCCTTCGGGCAACGGCACGCTCTGGTCGGCCGACATGTACGGTCCGGCGACGCGCGTCGAGTGCTTCGTTCCCGCAGGCGCGCCCCGTCCGCGCTTCACCATTCCCGCCGCACAGTACATCTACAAGGAGCCCTACGAGCCCACCGAGCTCGATCAGCTCCTCGGCGCCGGAGCCTGCCACAACGATGTCATGTGCTTCGCGACCTGGCATCCGCTGCACAACGCCACCGTGCGTCTGACCTTCGTCGACGGGGGAACTTACCTCTGCTCGGCCACGCTGGTCTCGACCACCAGCAACGACCAGACGCCGTATCTGCTCACGGCCAACCACTGCGTTGCCACCGACGCGGTGGCCGCCACCGTTGCCGCGCGCTTCTTCTATCAGACGGTCGCCTGCAACGGCGCGACATCCTCCTTCGTCGAAGTCGATCACTGCGATGTGGTCGCGACCAACTCGGCCGTCGACATCACGCTGATGATCCTCGACGGCGCACTGCCCAGCGGTGTCACCTGGGCCGGCTGGTCCACATCCTCCAACAACAACGGAACGGCCGTGCGCGCCATCCACCATCCCGCCGGCGCACGCAAGAAGTACTCCGAGGGCAGCCTGATCACGCATCCCTTCGGCGATGCGACGCGCTACTACGGCATCAACTGGACCAGCGGCACGATCGAGGGCGGCACCTCGGGCTCCGCCGTCTGGCGCAACTCCAACCAGCTCGTCATCGGCGTGGCCTCGCACACGGAAGTGCCGGGCGACTGCACCAATCCGGACGGTCCCTCCGGCTACGGCAAGTTCCCCTGGTTCTATTCCAATGTCGCGGGCGTCAACACGCTCTTCGCCGGCGGCAGCGACGACGCGGCCGAACCCAATGACACCTGCACCGCCGCCGTGACTCTGGCGGCGGGCACCTACACCAATCGCATCGTCAAGCGCAGCGACGAGGACTGGTACACGCTCGCCATCGCGCCCTGCAAGCGACTTGAGCTGACCCTGACCACCACCCAGACCTTCGGCGACGTCGACATCGAACTGCGCAACGCCTGCGGCGGCACGCTGCTGGCGAGCGATACCTCATCCAACGGCACCAAGACGCTCACCTGGGTCAACACGACGGGCGCATCCGTCTCCGCCAAGCTGCGCGTCTTCATGGGAGCCAACGACGCCGACACGCGAGCGTTCTACGATCTGAGCTATGCGCTCCCCGACGACTCCCTCTGCGGTTGCCCGACGCCGAGCAACTTCTGCATCGGCGCGCTCAACTCCAACGGCAGCGCGGGCACCATGTCCTGGTCGGGCTCGCCGCGCGTCGCGCTCAACAGCTTCGTCCTGCGCTCGAGCTTCCTGCCCGCGAACAAGACCTGCCTCTACTTCTACGGTCCCAATCAGGTCGCACCGGTCACCTTCGGCAACGGCTACCGCTGCATCGGCAGCCCGATCTACCGGCTGCCGACGACGACTTCCGACTTCTTCGGCGACGCCTTCTTCAACCTCAACCTCAACACGCTGCCGCCCGGCGGGGGCATCAGCGCAGGCTCGGTGATGAAGTTCCAGTGCTGGTACCGCGACCCGGCGGCGGGCGGTGCGGCGTACAACAGCACGGATGGCCTCAGCGTGACGTTCTGTCCCTGAGACGGGGGCGAGCCTGCTGCGGTAAAGCCGGGGGTGGGGATTCGACCGAACGCGCGGCTGAGGGGAGGTGCTTGGTGTGGGGGCGGCTGCGCCTGCCGCCAGGGCTCGACGCCTCGGGCGTGGGGAAACGGACGAAGCGAGGGTGGTGAAGTGGTGAAGTGCTAAGGGGTGATGCCCCTGGCGGGACGGAGGCCGTTGGCGGGGTTTCTGTATTCCGGCCTGGAGCTTCCCCTGTACCCGGACCTCGCGGTCTCCGCCGTCCCCATCCAACCTCCGCCACGTTTCACGCGCTCAAGGGTCTGACCGACCTCACTCTCCCGCGCGCGGACAAGCGACCAAACTGTTCGTTCGTCAGCTGGTACTTGGAGAGAAAGAAGGGAACCAACTCCACCTCGGGAATCCAATCTAGCTGCGACCGTCTGCTCGATTCCCTTGGCACCCGGCCTCACGGCAGGAGCACGAACACCATTCCCATCTCCGGAGTCGGCGAAAGCTGGCCCTCCGCATCCCGCAACACTCGGTCTGGCGAAGTTCTCGGAGCGAAATCAACAGGCTGTCGCATCAGTGCCAGGAGATTGATCTTTCCATCGACCTGGCCCACCAGCTCAATCACGTCATCGGCTTCCGACGCTGTTCGGCGAACGCCCGAAGTTCGTCGATCCCGCCCTTGACGCCGCAGTAACCGCACCCAAATTCGCCTGTGCTGGCGACGATGGCGAGACGATGGTTCGTTCCAGGGCAGTTGCACCACCAACTGTCGGGGTGCCAAGATGTCGGCTCCGGGTGCAGGCCGAGTTCGGTCGCGGCCTGGATGATCGGGCTGGAGCGAAACTGCGCCGCCTGCTCTCGAACCGCTTCGATCTCCGCTCCGATCTGGTCCAGAACCTCCTTGTGATCGGACGCTGAGAGGATTCCGTCCACATGGAACCGGTTGGGCCATTCGTATCCGATGCCGGCATCGACACGCACCTTCAGCAGTTCCCTGCAAGCGTGGTGATCGTTCTTCGGGGGTTGGTGATCGACGACCACGCGCCGCAGGCCCAAACAAACGTCCTCGGGCCGGTCAGATTCCGGGCCAAACCCCTTGAAGTCATCGATGCTGCCCGGAGCGACTCGGTAGGGCATACGCCAAAGTTCCGTTCCGTCATCAAGCCGCCGAAAGAAGAGCGGCTCCACAACGGAGTCGATTTCGGAATGAACCTCGTGGACGCAGGCAAGCCGAATCTCTCGCCTGCGCGGGGGTTGCACGTCCTTCTGCTTGCCCCACAGGTCAACGTCGAACCGGTGTTTCTGCTCCTCGCTCATTGCGATGCACCTCCAGTGCCCATGCCTCGGGAGCGACCCAAGAACGACAGCACTGCAGATCGCATCGGACGAGATCGCATCGGACGATCTGCTGCGCTTCGCAGAAGAGACTTTCGGTTTCGGTCTTCCGACCGCACATACGACTTTTGTCGATGGCACCGTGGCGTCTCAAGCCCGGTTGCTGTGCCCTTGCGGGCCTCTCCTGATGCGAAGCGAATGGGAACTCCAAGCGGATGACTTCCGCGGTTGGTGGTCGTCGGCGAGTGCAAGGAAGAGCTTCGCGGCTGCGGTTGGATCCGTCAAGTGGCCTGCCGAGCTCAGCTGGTCTGGTGGTGAGTCGGGCATGCGAGGTTCGCGAGGTCGGCGGGGGCCGCCGCAATGCGGGCAGGTGAGGACGTCGAGGGCGAAGACGCGTCGCAGGAGCTCGGCCTCAAGTCGAACGCATCGAACGCGTCAGGTGCCGCGCGTAGAGCTCTTCGACGAAGGACTGCGGGTCGAGGGTGGGAGGCATGGGGTGGGCAAGGAGGGAGAAGCGCGGGCAGATTCAGAACAGCCCGATCCACAAGCCGAAGCTCGCCCCGACCTCTCGGGGAAAGCCGAGCTTTGCGATGCTCCGCGCGGATTGCCCCATCGACGATCGTTCGCGGAAGGGTCATGACCAATCCACGAAGCATCGTGGCAAGGCTACAGCGCTGCCTCCCTTTTGGCGTCGCCCCTCAGGGGCAGATCGTCACCATCCGGCCGTCGGTCAGGTTGGTCCCTGCCGTGCCGAAGCCCGGGTCGCGGTACCACAGCTGGAAATGGGCCGTATCGCCCGGGTGCAGCGCGTTGAGGCCGCCGGCGAAGGGCTGCAGCGAGAAATCCAGATCCTGCACGAGCTCGCCGAAGGCATCGGTGGTCACAACGCCCAGGCGCGAGATCGGGCTGCCCACGCAGCGGAACCCATCGCCCAGCGGCGCCTGCGCGGCGCTCTTGGAATAGAGCAGGATGCCGCTCTTGTTGGGCGGGCAGTTGGTCGCATACAGGCCCAGATCGTTGGCGCCGTGGCTCTGGCTGCCGAAGTGCGTCAGCTGCGCGGGGAAGCCGGTTGAGTTGGCGTTGGCCACACAGTAGCTCTGCGGCGGCGGGCAGGGATCGCCCGTCCAGCGGATCGTGATCGTGGCGGTGTTGGAGATGCCGCCGGGCGTCTGGACGCGGAAGGTGAGCGTGTCGGTGCCGCTCGCGCCCGCGTTGGGTTGCAGGGCCAACCACGGTTGGTTGGTGGGCGAGTTGGGCAGAACGGTCGCCTGCGCGGGCAGGGAGAGAAGCGTGATCGGCCCGGCGCTGAAGTCCGCATCGTAGGCAGTGGGCAGCTCGAGCACGAAGGCGCGGTCGTTGCGCAGGCTCCTGCTGTAGGAGTAGGCGATCGGGGGCTGGTGCAGCGGTGCGGCGGCGGTGTTGGCGATGGCGAGCTCAAGCGGTGCGGAGCGCGCGCGCGTTCCGTCGCTGTAGCGCGCTTCGAGCTGCAGGCGGCTGTTGCCCGGGCCGAGGTGGCGGCCAAAGAGGCTCACGGTGAGCGGGTTGGCGCCCGGATTGGTGTTGGATGCGACGACGCGATTGCCGTGGAAAACGAGCAGCTCCTGCAGCGTGGCGGCCGAAGTGGTGGCGGCGGAGAGCTGCAGATCAAAGCGCGTGGTGAGGTTGCCGGCGAGCAGCGCGGATTGCAGCTGCGCGGTGTGGCCGTGATTCTGGGTCTGGAAGGAGCCGATGAGGCGCGCGGTGTTGCGGGTCAGCGTGTTGTCCCAGCCAAGCAGGCGCCATTCGTGCCAGCCGTCGGGAAGCACGGTGGTGTCGATGAGGAAGTTGCCGCCGGGGGTGGCGCTCGAGACGCGCAGGCCGTCGACGAGCAGCTCGTAGCCCGCCATGGCGGCACCCGGTGCGGTCGCGGTGCCCGAGGGCGTCGGCGTCGCGAGGCCGCTCGCCGTGGCGGGCAGATTGCCGAGGTTGAGGCTTGGGAACGAGGCCCAGGGGCGGGTCAGCGGATCGCCCGTGAAGAGCTGCTGCATGGGCGCGAAGGCCAGCGAGCGCAGCCATGCTTCGCCCATGCTGAGACCCTTGCGGTAGTACAGGTGCAGGCGCGCGTGGGGGAACTTGCCGGGGTAGTTGCAGGGCTCGTCGACGGATCCGGAGGTGCCGCTGGCGCCCTTCTGGATCCAGCGCGACATCTTGGTCTGGCTGGTGTCTTCGTACAGGCCCGCGAAGCTCGTCAGATGGTCGGCGAAAGCACCGGGCAGCAGCGCGTAGTTCGGGTTGAGGATGTCCGGCGTGGCCCAGCCGGTCATGATGCCGATGCAGTTCTGCTGGTTGAGCGGCAGCACATCGAACAGATGCTGCGCGCTGCCGCCGAGTGCGTTGATCGCGCTCGAGACGCCCGGATAGGTCGCGTGACGGGGACCGGAGCGCGCGAGATCCGTGGTCTGCATGAAGTAGAAAGTGCCCGCGGGCTGCGTGCCGTCGACCGCGACGCTGCGGTCGATCATGGCAAAGAGCTCCGGGATCGTGTTGCCGTTGGGTCCCGTGTAGCCGAGCATCGCGCCGAGGAAGTAGCGCTTGGCGCTGGCGGAGTTGGAGGGCGCGCCGGCGAGCCAGGACTGGTTGGCATCGAAGGCGCGCGCGTCCTGCGTCGTCGAGTAGTACTGGTTGGGATAGCTCGAGTCGATGTTGGTCAGCAGCGTGGCGCCCTGGCGCGCGAGGATGTAGGGCGTCGTGAGCGCGAAGCGGCCGACAGGGTAGCAGCCATCGTTGATCGTCCCGCTGGAGTACATCGCGTAGTACGGACCGCTGGGCAGGATCACGCAGTCGATGTGGTCGGCGATACCCAGCTGGTCGAGCATGCCGAGGAAGGCCGGCTCCTGCAGCGCGTGGCAGTCGGTGAACGTGCTCGGCGAGGGCGCCGGGTTCATGTAGAGCACATTGCCGCGCGGGATGTCGCGCTTCTCGATGTAGTAGTTGGCGACGAGCAGCGACTCGGGGTTGGCCGGATCGACGATCAGGATCGCGTTCTCGCTCCCCGTTCCGGCGTGAAGGGAGAGCGCCAGGGAAAGCAGCGAAAGCAGCGAAAGGGAGGCGAGGGGGATGCGCATGGCGACCCTCCAAGCCTATCGCATCAAGTGCCTTTGCGCAGGAGCACGATCTTGACGGTGTTGAACAGGATCGAAAGATCGAACAGCAGGGACTGGTTCTTGATGTAGAAGAGGTCGTACTGGAGCTTCTGGACGGCGTCCTCGAAGCTCGCGCCGTAGCGGTAGTTGATCTGGGCCCAGCCGGTGAGGCCCGGCTTGACCAGATGACGCTGGCGGAAGTAGGGGATCTTGGTGGCGAGGTCATCGACGAAGTGCGCGCGCTCGGGGCGCGGGCCGACCAGCGACATGCTGCCGGCCAGAACATTGAACAGCTGCGGCAGCTCGTCGAGGCGCGACTTTCGGATGAAGCGGCCCACGCGCGTGATGCGGGGATCGTTCTCGGTGGCCCACACCGGTCCGGTGCGCGTCTCGGCGTCGGTGCGCATGGAGCGGAACTTGTAGAGCGTGAAGGGCTTGCCATCGCGGCCGACGCGTTCCTGGCTGAAGAGCGCGGGGCCGGGTGAGTCGAGGCGCACGGCGAGCGCGGTCAGGATCATCAGCGGCCAGCTGAAGGCCAGCATCACCAGCGCCACGCTGACATCCAGCAGGCGCTTGCCGAGCTCGTTCCAGGGGTTGTGGCGGAAGCCCTCGTTGAAGATCAGGTAGGAAGGACGCAGGGACTCGACGGCGATCTTGCCGGTGATCTGCTCGTAGAGCGCCTCGTGCTCGCGCACTTCGACTCCTGCGAGACGGCACGCGAGCAGCGCATCGGTGGGAAACAGCGCGCGCCGATCCAGCAGCGCCACGACGATGAGATCGATCGCGCGCTCGCGCGCGATCGTCAGCAGCTCCTCGCTGCGCTCGGACAGGGGCGGCAGCACGAGCGTGCAGGTGTCGATCTGCACGCCATCCTGACGCTGCGCCTGCGTCTCGTACGCGCCGCTCAGGATCAGCCGCGGCCGTGTGCCCGTGTCCGCCGTCGCACGGGCCTGTTCGATGCGCTCGACGTTCGGCTCCTCGATCAGCGCCACGAGATCGTAGCCCGCATCGGGGCGCTCGATCATCTCGCGCGCGAGCTGGTGCGCGGCGCGGCCTGAACCGAGGATCAGCGTGCGCTGGCCGAAGTTGGCGCTGGAAAGCGCCCAGTGGAACAGCCCGCGCCACAGATACAGCGCGAGGAAGCCCGAGAGCAGTCCGAAGACGAGCGTCTTGACCTTCTCGCCCAGCGACAGCGGCGGGAAATCAAGCACCGCCTGAAGCTTCCAGACGTGCGCCAGCCAGGTGATCACCAGCAGCAGCGCCAGCGAGGAACCGGCCGATTCGACGAAGCGCGCCGCGCGGTGAAAGCGCGAGCCGGAGATGCGCACGTCGTAGAGCTCGTTGAAGCTGATCGCCAGCTGCGCCAGCACGGCCAGCAGGATCGAAGAGCGCAGGCACATCCAGGCCGCGGTCTGGGCGTTGTAGGCCTCAGGGAGGGCGCGGGCGAGCGCGATGCGCACCGCATCGGAAGGCTCCCACAGGTGCAGCGTCGTCCAGGCGAGCAGCGCAAGGCTCAGGATCACGGTCTCGCTCAGGATGAGCAAGGCCTTGCGCAGGGGCAGGTAGTGACGCAGGACGCGCATCATGGGGCGGCACGAAAGCGCTCGCGCTTCCGAGAGGGTTCTAGCATGATCGGACGGCGAATCGCAGGGATCTTGAGTCCCTTCAGCGGATCCCCCGCAGGATCCTCAGCTCAGGCGGCCGTCCGGCCTCCAGCACGACCTCCACGGCATCGATGCGGCGGGGGAGGCCGGAAAAGCCTTCCGCACGGGCATATTCCTCCAGCGCCTGCTCCAGACGGCGGGCCTGTTCGGGCTTCCAGCGCTCCAGCGGCCGGTTCACAAGCCGCATGCCGCCGGCCGTCGGCGCCGGAACACGCGTGGCGAGCGTCGTCTTGACCTCGAGTGCCACCAGCGCGCCCTCGTGCTGCGCGAGCAGGTCGATCTCGCCGCTCTTGGTGCGCAGGCGCCGGCCCAGCAGCCGGTAGCCCTGCGCATGCGCGGCACGCGCCGCGAGTTCCTCGCCGACGATTCCCAGCTCGGCGGCGCTCAGCGTGAACAGCCGCAGGGCAAGGCCCGGTGCGCGGATCGCGATCCAGGCACGCAGGCTCACGGACGTGCGCGCTCAGGCCTTGGCTTCGGCCGGCTTGCCCTCGGCGGGCTTGGCATCGGCGAGGCCGGCCACGGACTGCAGCGTGGTCTTGATGCGCACGCCGCTGGCGATTTCGAGCGTCAGCTTGTCGTCCTGCACCTGCACGATCGAGCCGTAGATGCCGCTCGTCAGCACGACCTCGTCGCCCTTGGAGAGGTTCTTGAGCATCTCTTCGCGCTTCTTGCGCTGCTTGCGCTCGGGTCCGATCATGAAGATCCAGAACACCACCATGCACAGCAGCATGGGCACGAGCATGCTGCCGAACATGTCGCCCATCCCGGGCTGGGCGGCCTGACCGGGTGCTCCTCCGGCAGGTGCGGCAGCGGGAGCGGTTTCTTGGACAAGAGCAAGGAGGATGGGGTACAGCATGGGGGCGGAAAGGGTACTAGAATGCCCGCCGTCCGCTCAAGCCGTCATGAACAACCCCGCAGCCCTGCCCCGTCTGGTGATAGCCATGAGCGGCGGCGTCGATTCCTCGGCGGCCGCCTGGCTCCTGCGGCAGGCCGGGCACGAGCTGGTCGGCCTGTTCATGCGCAACGGCGTGCACGTCGAGGAGCACGAGGCGCCCAAGAAGGCCTGCTGCTCGGTCTCCGACGCGCGCGATGCGCGCATGATCGCCGCGCAGCTCGGCATTCCTTTCCAGTCCGTCGACCTCAAGGACGAGTTCAAGACGATCATCCAGTACTTCCTGCGCGAGTACTCGCGCGGTCGCACGCCCAATCCCTGCGCGGTCTGCAACCGCGACCTCAAGTTCGATCGGTTGATCCGCTTTGCCCGCGAGCTGGGCCTGGAGGGCGTCGCCACGGGTCACTACGCGCGCATCGAACGCGTGGACGGGCGCGTCGAGCTGCACCGCGGACTCGA
Organism: Planctomycetia bacterium; assembly: GCA_005799545.1. Classification (GTDB taxonomy): domain Bacteria; phylum Planctomycetota; class UBA1135; order UBA1135; genus SYGM01. The sequence continues at coordinate 10,212 of SYGM01000202.1, forward strand.
CGAGACCAAGGACCAGTCCTACCAGCTGTTCTGCGTCAAGGAGGAGAACCTGGCGCGCACCTGGCTGCCCTTGGGCGGCATGCGCAAGAGCGAGGTGCGCCGCGTGGCTCAGGCAGCGGGCCTGCGCACCGCCGCCAAGAAGGACAGTCAGGAGATCTGCTTCGTGCCCTCCAACGACTACCGCAACCTGCTCAAGCAGGAGAGCGTCGCGCTGCATCCGGGCGAGCTCGTCGACACCGGCGGACGCGTGCTGGGAACGCATGCGGGCACCGAGCACTTCACGATCGGGCAGCGACGCGGCCACGGCGTCAGCGCAGGTGAGCCGTTGTATGTCGTCGCGCTCGAGCCGCAATCGGGGCGCGTGGTGCTCGGCTCGCGCGAAGAGTGCGAGCAGCGCGAGATGCTGGTCGAGGATCTCAACTGGATCGGCTACGAGCTCGGCACGAACGCCGAGCTGCGCTGCGCGGTGCAGCATCGCTACCGCGGCGAAGCTGCCGCCGCCAGCGTCGTGCGCCTCTCGGACAGCAGCGCGCGGGTGTGCTTCGATGAGCCGCAGCTGGCGCTCACGCCGGGTCAGGGTGCGGCCTTCTATCTGGGCACGCGACTGGTCGGCGGCGGCTGGATCGAGCGCGCATCGCGCAGCTAGGCAATCGGTGCGGATCCCGCCTGTTCTCGCTCGTCTGGCTGCACTGGCGGGCGTGATCGCGCTCGCCTTGGCGGCCTGGATCGCCTGGCGCGGCACGAACGCTCCGCTCGCCGGACGCGAGGAGTTTCTGCTGGTCGATCTCTCCGATTCGCTGCGCCGCTCGCGGCCTTCGCTCGCCCGCGAGGTCACGGATCTGTTGCGGGCACAGGCGCAGGCGCGGGGCATCGAGCCGGAGGAGCTGGTCTGGATCGCGTACGCGCAGGGCCTGCGCGAGCAGCGCGGTCTGAAGGCGACGAGCGCGCTGGCGGAGCTCGGCGGCGGCGCCAGCGAGCTCGCGCCGGCGCTCGAGTGGGTCGAGCGGCGCCGCTCCGCCTCGGGCGAGTCGCGCATCACGATCTGGTCGGACGGGGGCTTCACGGGTCGGGATCCGCGGCCGGTGCTCGAGCGACTCCGGGCGGAGGGCGTCGGCCTGCGCTGGCTCAGCCCGGAGCCTGCGGCGCTGCCGGAGGTGCGCATCGCAGCGCTGCGCATGCCGCGCGAAGCGGCGGGCGGTGAGCGCATCGTCGCGCAGCTGGAGCTCGCGTGCCTTGGCAGCGGCAGCCTGACGCTGGAGTACGGGCTGGAGCCAGGTTCACCGTCCATCGCCCGGCCTGTCTCACCAAAGCGCATGAGCGTGGAGGCGCGCGCCGGCGTTCCGCTGAGCCTGCGGCTGGATTGCGGACGGATGCCGGCTGAGGCCTGTGTGCTCAGCGTGCAGATTGCCGGCGTTTCCGCGGAAAGCTGCCGCCGGCGCATCGCGCTGCGCGGAGAACGCACGGCGCTCCATCCGGGCGGCGCTCCGCTCTCCGGCAGCCTGCGCTGGTTGGAGGGCGATCCGGCGCAGCTTCTCGAACAGCTCGACGTGCTCGTCACCTCACGCGTGCCGCCGCCGGTCGAGCTCGCGCCACAGCTGCGCCGCTTCGTGGCGCGCGGGGGCACCTGGCTGCAGTTCGCTGCGCGCACGCACGGGCTTGGGGCACGCGAGCTGCGCGAGGAATTCTCCGCGCTGGAGCTGTCCCCGCCCGATGGAGCCGCGCGCGAGTGGGTGGCGCTGCTCGACGCTTCGGGTTCGATGAGCGGAGAGCGTTGGCTCAACCTGCGCGCGGCGTTGACGGCGGTGGAGCGCAGCCTGCCGGAGGAAACGCGTCTGACCGCGCGCTGTTTCGCGGCGCGACTGGAGCCAGCGCTGGAGCGGCTGCCGAGTGAGGCGCTCGGCGGGCCGACGGCCCTCGTCGAGTCACTGGAGTCGCTGCTGCGCGAGTCGGGACCGTCCGCAAGGGTGCTGGTGATCAGCGATGGCGAGGATCGCCTGGGCGAAGCGGCGCTGGAGCGCGCGCGCCGGCTGGGCGCGGAGCACGCGGGCGAGCTGACCGTGATCGGGATCGGTGCGCACAGTCGCTTGGGGCGATCCGTGCTGGCCGCGCTGGCGGGTCCCGACGCTCGCGTGCTCGATGGCGGGGATCTCTCCCGCGACTCAGCCACTTTGTTTGCGGCGCTGTCGGGCACCGTGCAGTCCGGGCTGTGGAGCCGCGAGCGCGCCGGCGTGCTCGATGAGTCAGGCGAGAGAATGGCCGCTCTGGAGATCCGGGAACACGCGGCGGCGCGTGCGGTGCACAAGGCGCGCGTACTGGCACGACTCGACACACAGAGTGTGCTGGTCGCCGAGCGTTCGATCGGTCTGGGCCGGGTGCTCAGCGTGGCCTGCGAGCCGGAGTCCGCGGAGGGCGCGCTGGCACCCGACTGGCTGGCGAGCCTGTGCCAACCGAGCGCGCGCGCAGCGTCCTTGCCGCTGCTGGTGCACGAGCGGGGTCGCTTTTCGATCGAGGACGCGCAGGGCATCGAGCTGGGCGGCGCGCGCGTGGTCTGGACGGAGCGTCGCGGGGCCCGCGTGCAGCGCGCGCTGAGCCCGCTGCCCGGCGGCCGCACGGGCTGGCTCGAAGCGGATCCGGCGCTCCTGTCGCAGGCGCAGAGTCCGAGCCTGGAGCTTGCGGACGGACGCCGACTGCCGCTGGAGTGGCCGCTGGCGCTGGAGCCCGAGGCGCGCGCCGATCGGCCGAGCCTGACGCAGGTCGAGCGCCAGGATGCGCCGGCCGAGGCCCGAGCGGGCCGCGAGACGCGCACGCTGGCCCTGCAGGCGCTGCTGGGCTTCGCCGTGGCGGCGCTGGCGCTGGCGGGACTGGGCGGTTTTTTCCACTCGCGACCGGCGCGCGCTCAAGCGGATTGAGCTTTCTTCCGATGGACAAGCTGCCATGTTCCTCCAATCACGCACTGCGGCGCTCGGTCTGGTCCTGCTTCTTGTTTCCGCCTGCGGCACCACGAAGAGCTCCGTGTCGGCCGGCGGCGGAGAGTGGCTGACGCCATCGCCCGCGCTCGAGCAGCGCCTCGCCGACGAGGCCAAGCGCATGCCCTGGACGCACGGCATCGAGCGCGTGGAGCTGATCCAGTGGTTTGCCTCGGTCGGTGAGCCGGCCTATCCCACGCTGCTTTCGATGGCGCGCGATGAGCGCCGCGATGTGGCGAGCGCCGGCTGGGCCGCGCTGGGCGCCACGCGCGATTCGCGCCTGGTGGAGAGCCTGCATGCGATTCCCTTCAAGCCCAGTGCCGCAAACCGTGATCTGGGACTGGAGCGCGCGCGTGCGCTGCTGCGGCTTGGGGACTGGTCTGCGGTGCCCGTGCTGATCGCCGGCCTTTCCGATGAGCGCATGATGGTGCGCGGGCTTTCGATCCAGGCGCTGCACGAAGCCACGCACGAAACGTTTGAATACGATGCGCGCGCGGAACAGCCGCAACGCGCGGAGGCGATCGCGCGCTGGCGTGCCTGGTGGCAGTCACGCTCGCAGGACACGCTGCTGCAGAAGAACTAGGACTGCAGCCGCTTCAGCAGCGCTTCCAGGCGCGGTTCTCCGCGCAGTGATTCCAGATCGGGATCGTTCGCCATGGCCGGGCCGTCGTCGTAGCCCAGCTGCAGCGACTCTTCGAGCCGCTGCAGCGCCTCATCCTTGAGGCCGGACAGCGCCAGCGAGCAGGCCAGGTTGTAGCGCACGATCGGGTCGTCGGGATGGCGTCTCAGGAGCTCGCGGTCCGCGGCGAGTCCCTCGGCGTAGCGGCCCAGCCGGGTGTACAGATGGGCGAGCTCGAAGCGCGCCGGATCGTTGTCGGGGTGCCGGGCGAGCTCCTCGGTGTAGAAATCCACCAGAAACTCCAGGCCCAGACGCTCGATTTGCGGGTCTTTGGGGTCCATCCGTAGTCGGAACTCTGGCCGCAGACTATAGAGCTGCCTAGGGTAGGGGGCTGCCATGGAAGTGATTTTCTGCGACGTGTGCAACGAGTCGATCCCGCTCGTCGATCTCGAACAGGGCCGCGCAGTGCGACGCGGCGCGCGTGCGGTGTGCGCAGCGTGCGAGCGCGCCATGAGTGCGCAGGCAGCCGCCGGCGAGCCGGAAGTTGCGCCAACGCCGAGGCCAGCAGGGATGCCAGCAACGATGCCAGCCGTGACGGCACCACCCGCGCTCGCTGCGGAAAGCGCCAAGCCGCGCTCGCGCGCCCTGCTGTGGCTGTCGGTGATCGGCATCGCGACGGCGGGCTTTGCGGTGCAACGCGAGCTCAACGAACGCAGCGCAGTTCTGGAGCGGTCACAGCGCATGGAGGAGAGCCGCCTGAGCGGTATGCAGGCGCAACTGTATCAGGCGCAGTTCACGGCACAGAGTGCACAGACACTGGTCAATGCGCAGCACTCGCAGCTATCGAACGCCAAGGCCGAACTCGATCAACTGCGCCAGCAGCTCTCCGAACTGCAGGAGGCGCAGACGCGCGCCACACAGGAGCGGCAGGCGCAGGAAACCGAGCGCGTGGACGCGCTGCGCCGCAGCTTCGAAGCGCAACTGCTCGAGCGCGAGCGGCGCATCGAGGAAATGGGCATGCGCGTGGCGCGCGCGGAGGACGGCATGCGCGAGC
>SYGM01000203.1 GCA_005799545.1 Planctomycetia bacterium
CCCTTGAGCGGCATCTTGCCGCGGTATTCTTCGCGCAGGGCCATCAGGCCGGGCATCTCATGCTCGGCGAGCTCGATTTCCTTGCGGCCGAAGGCGGCGAGCGAGAGATCCTTGACCTTGAAGTCCGTGCTGGTCTTGTTCTGAGTGGGAGCCATGGAGTTTGTGCTTGAGGGGAATGAGTTCCGAAGAGGCAAGATCGACAATCTAACATGCGCGGCTCAAGGCCTTGCGGATGCGCCCGGGAGGCATACACCGTATGCCTCCCGGCGGTTTGTTCAGGCGAAATGAACGGGCTTGACGCTGAGGATCTTCACCTTGAGCATCCCTGAGGGCAGTTGGATGGAGAGTTCTTCTCCCTCGCGGCGGCCGAGCAGACCTGCTGCCAGCGGAGCCCGGTAGGAGACCATGCTGGCGCCCTCGCCGTTGCTGCCCTCCTCCGTGTCCCAAGGTCCGAGGATTGAGATCTCGGCCTCGCTGCCCTTGTCGACTTCCAGATAGCGCACGCGCGTGCCGGGCGAGATGAACCCCTCCGAGAGGATCGCGTTCTCAATCAGCTCGACGTTGCGCAGTTCCTGTTCCATCTCGCTGGCGCGTGAGGTGAGGTTGCGCTGCTCTTCGATCGCGGACTCCCACTCGCTGTTCTCCGAGAGGTCGCCCATCGCGGCTGCCTTGCCGATGGCCTCGGTGTTGGCCGGGATCTTGACCTCCATGATGTGGCGCAGCTCGCCGCGGCGGCGCTCGAGGCCCTTCTTGGTGGTCCAGGTGCGGCCGTCTTCCCAGAAGGCGTTGCCTCCGTCGGCGTTGGCCGCCACGGTGGGCTCGGCGCGCATGTAGATCTCGGTGAAGAGCGTGTCGATGTCTTCGTCGACGCCGCGCTTGATGGTGGTCTGCAGACTGGTGAGCTGCTCGTGCGTGGCGCCCTTCAGCAGGCGGCGCAGCACGCAGTCCTTGTCCTTGCCCTTGGTGCCCACCAGCATTTGCACAAGGCGCTCCTGCGATGCGGCGGCGCTCGCTTCCTGCTTGCGGTTGAGGAACAGATACGTCGCGAGGCTCAGCAGAGCCTGCGCGCGGATCAGCGGCGGTTCGAGGCGGATGCCGAGCTTGTCTTCCTCCGCAAGGCGCGAGAGCGCGACGAAGGCATCCGGTGCGCGCAGCGGCCGCGTCAGCAGTTCCTTGTACTGCGCCGCCAGCTCAGAGGCCTTGCCTTCCTTCAGCAGGGCTTCGCACAAGGGACGCGCGAGACCTGCTGGGGCGAACTTGAGCCCCTTGAGACCTTCGGCTACCCAGTTGTCCCCGCAGGCATCCTGGAGCGCCAGCAGGCAGCGCTCCTGGTCCTGCAGGCTTTCCAGCGAGCGGAATAGACTCCACAGCGCAGGCGCCTGGGCCGGATCGGCCGGAGCGGGCTCCTGCAGTGCGCCCGCGAGAATGGCGAGCAGTTCCGGGGCAGCGCTGCCGCGCTCCCTGCGCAGGAGCAGCCATGCCGCCAGCGCCGTGGGGGACTTGGATTTCGATTCGCGCGTGCGTTCTTCGAGCACGTCGAGCAGCATGCCGCGCAGCGCAGGGTCCTTCGTGCTGCCGAGCTGATCGCGCACGCGCGCGAGCACCATCGCCAGCGTGGGCAGGTTGCCCACCGAGCGACGCAGGTCCTGCATCGGATCCATCTCGGCGTGCAGCAGCATGATCTCGCCCTTCGCGGGGCTGCCGATCACGCGGAACCAGGGGCTGGTTTCCGCGAGCTTGCGCGCCTTGCGCCACCAGCCCGAGAAGCTCGAACCGTCCACGCCGATCTGCACCATCGCGTTCTTGATCGCGTTGTTGTTGGTGCGTCCGGAGTAGCGCATCAGGATCGCCTTGAGCACATCGAGCGGCTCGTCCTTGATGGCCTTCTTGAGAGCCTCGGCATCGCGGAAATGACGCGCGCGCAGGTCCTCCTCGGGCAGCGTCTCGAAGATCTCGACCGCACCCTGCAGCGGGAAGCGATCGCGGCGGTTTGCCTTGAAGCGCACCTGAATCTCCAGCGACTCGGTGTGCAGTTCCTCGATCTCGCCGACGCCCCAGCCACCCGGGTGGAACAGCAGGTTGCCCTTCTGCATCCAGATCAGGCGCTCGAACTGCGTCCAGGCGCGACGGCCATCGCCTTGTCCGGGCAGCAGGCCGGAGATCTGCGTGTAGTGCGCGTACCAAGGCTGCGCGCCCCAGGCCTGCGCTGCATGCTCGATCAGCACCGGCAGCAGTTCGGCGGAAGCGCCGCCGGCGACCGCGGTGCCGAGCACGCGCGCGGCATCCGCGCTGCGACCGGACTTGCCCAGCTGCGCCGCATGCTCGCGCACGGTGGCGAGCGCGCGCGGCAGGCGCTTCTTCTCGCCGAGCACGCGCAGTGCGAGGACGAGATCATCAACCGGACCTCCGGACTTGATCAACTCAGACCAGGCTTGATCGAAGTCTTGCCACTTCTCTTGGGCGACGAGGAGGGTGAGGCTCATGGCGGTGGGCTCTGCGCCGCAGGGCGCGGGATGGCGCCGGAGGGCGCTGGATTTGTTGCGATCGGACGAAGGCGCCCCCGCTCGCCGTTTTTGCGGCAGAGCGAGGGCGCTGATTGAGCCAACAGAATGGCCTATTTCGGCCCGCGGTTCCAGTCCCAAGGTGGCCGGGAAAAGGCCCCGCTCAGGCGGCCTGGGAAAGGCCCCGTGCTAGTCGACGGCCAAGAGGGCTCCCTTGAGGTAGCGCGAGCGGGCGAAATCGGGCCGCTGGGGGTGGTCCGGACCGGCCCCCAGCACCTCCAGCAGGCGCACCTCGCGCCCGGCCCGGCGGGCGGAGAAGAACACCATGCCCAGGAAGGTCGGCAGGTCGACCGCCCCGGAGCAGGAGAACGTGAACAGCAGCCCGCCCGGGCGCACCACTTCCAGCGCCAGCGTGTTGAAGTCGCGGTACTTCACCATCCCTGCCTCGAGGTTGGCCTTGTTCGTGACCAGCTTGTGCGGGTCGAGCACCACCAGCGAGGGACGCTCGGTCTTGGCGCGCTCGGCGCGCAGGAAGTCGAAACCGTCGGCGTGCACGCACTCGACCGGCAGCTGATTGCGCGCGGCAGCGCGGTGCGCGCGCGCCAGCGCTTCTTCGTCCAGATCCACGGCGCGCACGCGCCGCGCGCCGGACTTGGCGGCATGCATCGAGAAGCCGCCGAGGTTGCAGCACACATCGAGCACATCCTGACCGCGCGCGTACAGGCCCACCTTGAGCCGGTTTTCGCGCTGATCGCAGAACCAGCCGGTCTTGTGGCCCGCGGCCGGCAGCACGGGATATTCCAGCCCGCTCTCGTTGATCCACAGCTCCTCGGCCTGCGGTTCCTCCTCGGGCTCGAAGTCCTCCGACGATCGCACGCTCTTGGGCACGCGGTGGTGCACCGCGAGGCCGGGGTAGAGCTCGTTCAGCACGCTCTCGATCTCTCGGCGCAGCCGCCAGAAACCCAGCGCGTGGTATTCGCAGACCAGCACCGCGCCCAGCTTGTCGATCACCAGCCCCGAGAGGTCATCGCCCTCGGCGTGCACCACGCGCCAGGCCTCGGTGCGCTCGGGCAGACGCAGCGTCTTCTTGCGCAGTCGGTCCGCCGACGCGATGTGCCGCAGCAGGAACTCGCGCACGTTGCGCAGATCGCTGCGCTTGCCGCGCGACAGGAGGCGCAGGCGGATGTCTGAACGTGAATTGAACAGTGCGTGACCGACGAAGCGGCCGGAGCGGTCCTCGACCTCGACGATCGAGCCGTCCTCGGGCATATCGTGCGGGCGCGCCACCGAGCGCCCGAAGATCCAGGGCCCCGAGGGCAGCTCGTCGGTATCCATTCGCACCAGGGGATATAGCGAGGGCATAGCCCGGCGTTATACCCTTTTGCCAAACCATGCTGCCTCTGTTCCTCGAGAAGATCGCCCTTGTCGGCGCCCTGGTCCACACGCTGGAGCCCGCCACCGAGCCCGGCCCGGCTGCCGTCATCATCGAAGCCGATCGCATCGCGGCGGTCGTGCCGCCAGGGGATCCCTCGCTCGCCGGACTGCGCACGATCGACCTCAGCGGCACTCACCTGGTGCCGGGCCTGATCGATGCCTACGTCAACTTCGATGCCGATCACGATCGGCTGTACCTCTCGCACGGCATCACGCTGGTGCGCGATGTGGGCGCGGATCTGACACAGATGATCGCGGAGCGCGACTCGCTGGCGCGCAATCGCAATCCCGGACCTTCGCTGCTGATCGCGGGCGCCGTGCTCGATGGCCCCAACCCCGCGACGCGCTCGGCGATCGTGCTCGCCTCGCGCGAGGAGGCCGTCGACAAGCTCTCGCGATTGCTGGAGCTGGGGCCGATCGATTTCTTCTCGTTCCATCTGGGCCTGCCGGAGCCGGCCTGGCGCGCGACGATCGAGTTCGCGCATCGCCAGCAGCGACCGCTGCAGGTCTGGGGCCCGCTGCCGCGGGGCGTGAGTCTCGATGCCGCGCTCGCGGGCCGACAGGACGGTCTGTTCCACCTCGATGCGCTGCTGCCTGAGGGACGCACCTGGGAGACGGTGCTCGACAGCGAGCTGCGCGCCGTGGTGGAGAAGCTTGCCAAGAGCGAGCTCGCCGTCACGCCGACGCTTGCAGCCTACGCCCAACGCCTCGTTCCGCCGCGCAAGGATCTGCCGGAGCTCGCCTACCTGAGCCCGATCACCGTGGCGCAGTGGCTCGGCGACGCCGCACAGCGCGAACAGCTCTACAACAAGTCGCCGGAACTCCTCGAGCGCGGCATCAAGGCCTTCGCGCGGCAATCCGCGCTGGTCGCAGAGCTTCACCGCGCGGGCGTGCGGATCGTGCCCGGCTCCGCGGCGGGGCAAATGCCCTGGCTGCTGCCCGGCGAAGCGCTCGTCAATGAGCTGAAGCTGCTGGTGCGCGCGGGCATTCCCTCCGCAGACGTGCTGCGGCTGGCGACCGAAGCCGGCGCTCGCCATCTGGGATTCGTCGAACAACAGCACGGCAGCATCCGTGCCGGCAAGACCGCCAACCTCGTCGCGCTGGACACCGATCCGCGCGAGGACCTCGCCTCCTTCGCGCGTCCTCGTCAGGTCTGGATCCGTGGCCGCGGCATCGGTGCGGCCGAGCTGCGCACGCTGCGCGACTCGCTGGCGCAGCGGCAGAAGGAACTGCAGAAGCTCTCCTTTGCGCCGCTCGAGATCGCCAGCCCACAGCTGCCGCCCGGCGAGCTGGTGCTCTCCGGCCTGTGCGAGACGACCTTCGCCAACCAGCGCCTGCGCGGGGAACGCTGGGCCGTGGTGCGCGCGATCGACGGCGGCCTGTACTATTGCGCGCGCATTCTGAGCTTCGGCACCGCCAGCACGGCCGATACGCTCGTCACGCTGCAGCAGAAAGTGCTCGACAACCAGCTCGTCGAGCTCAAGTTCGAAGTGCAGTCCGGACCGCGCGTCGTGACGCTCGAGGGCGAGCTGGCGGCGGGCACGCTCAACCTGCAGCAGCGTCTCAACGGCGTCTTCCAGAAGTCCGTGCGCATCCGCGAGCGCATGCTGTTTCTCGACACCGGCAGCGTCACCGCCGATCTAATCCTCGGCCAGCACGGCCGGGTCGGCGCCTTCAAGGCGCTGTTCCTCGAGGACTTCGAGCCGGCGAAGGGCGATTACAGCCTTTCCGTCCAGCCCAATGGAGAGCGCTGGCTGGAAGCCCCGCTGGGCAAGCGCATCGTGGAGTACGCCGTCGATGGTTCGGTCGCGAAGGTGCTGCGTCAGCAGGGCAACGGTCTCGTGCTGACGAAAGGCCTCTCGGCCGAGGTCTCGGGCGAGCCCTCCGCGCGGCTTTCGAATCCGCGCGCCGCAGCCGGCGCAGCCGACAATTCCAAGGCAGCCAACCCCGCTCCCCGCTGAGCCGCGCGACGCGATGCGCTTTTCTTCGCCCGAGAACGAGGCCGTGGCACTCGCCGAAGCCGGCGAGTTCGCCCCGCTGAAGATCGGCCCGCTGGCGGTCTGGCCGCCGGTGGTGCTCGCACCGATGGCGGGCGTCACCAACTATCCCTTCCGCAGCCTTTGCCGCGAATACGGTGCAGGTCTGTACGTCTCGGAGATGATCACGGCGCGCGCCTACCTGATGGGACACCGGCGCACGCTGCTGCTCGCTTCCAGCCAGCCCGATGAGACGCCGCGCAGCGTGCAGATCTACGGCACGGATCCCAAGGATGTCGGCGAGATGGCGCGCTCGCTCGTGGATGAGGGCGTGCACCACCTCGACATGAACTTCGGTTGCCCGGTGCCGAAAGTGACGCGCGCGGGCGGAGGAAGTGCGATTCCGGTCAAGCCGCGCCTGCTCGCGCGCATCGTGCGCGCCGCCGTGAAGAACGCCGGCTCCGTGCCGCTGACGATCAAGGTGCGCAAGGGCATCGATGATGCGCTGCTGACCTTTCTCGATGCCGGGCGCGTGGCGCAGGAGGAAGGTGCGGCGGCGATCGGGCTGCACGCGCGCACCGCAGCGCAGCTGTATTCGGGCGAGGCGGACTGGAACGCGATCGGCGAGCTCAAGTCACGGCTCTCGATTCCCGTGCTGGGCAACGGCGACATCTGGGAGAGCTTCGATGCGCTGCGCATGATGCGCGCCACCGGCTGCGATGGAGTGATCGTCGGCCGCGGCTGTCTCGGCCGCCCTTGGCTGTTCCGCGAGCTTGCGGAAGTCTTTGACGGGCGCGAGCCGGCGCAACCGCCCGATCTCGGCGGAATCGTGGCAATCCTGAAGGACCATGCGCGCCGACTGGTGGCCTTCTTCGGAGAGCGCGAGGGTCTGCTGCACATGCGCAAGTGGTGCGCCTGGTACACCAAGGGATTTCCCGGCTCGGCCAGCGTGCGCGACAGCCTCAGCCGTCTCAACACGTTCGAGGATCTCGAGCGTGAGCTCGCGCGGCTGAACCCGCGGGAGCCCTTCCCGCGCAGCGCACTGCGTGCGCACCGCGCCAAGGGCTCGCGCGTGCAGACGGTCGCGCTGCCGGAGAACTATCTGTGCTCGCGCGATGATGACACGCCGCCCCGCTCGATCCATTCCTCGGAGGATCTCGAGGAATGGGAGCGCTCACTGTCGGGCGGTTAGACCGATTCCAGCAGCCACCACAGGCCGACCAGCACGCTCAGGCCGCTGGACAGCGCCAACGATGCGCGGAAGCGGCGGGTCGGTCCCAGCAGCGCCGCGAAGAGCGTGATCGCGCCGAGCGAGCCCAGCGCGTAGCCGCCGAGGTAGACCGAAGGAGCCAGCAGGCCGGGCAGAGCCAGTGCCGGCAGCACGGCAAACAGGTGCGCCAGTCCGGCCGCTCCGTGCAGCAGTCCCAGCCCGAAGGCCGAGCGGTGTCGACCTGGGTGCTCCAGCAGGTCGTGGCGACGCAGCACGGCGCGCAGGCCCAGTGCGCCGATGACGCACAGCACCAGACCCACGATGCGCTCGCTCCACAGCGAAAGCGTCTGTTCGAGTCCGGGCATCTGCTCGCGCAGCGCGAGCGCCAGCGCGGCGGCGCACAGCGCGCCGACCGTGTGACCAAGTCCCCAGTGCAAACCGACGCGCCAGGGACTCTTCGGCGCGCCGCTCACCAGCGGGGCGACGCCGGCCAGGTGGTCCGGTCCGCTTCCTGCGTGGTGCGCGCCGGCCAGCAGGCCGGCCGTGCAAAGCGCGAACAGGGAGGCTTCCATGCGCGCATGGTTGCGGGAATGCATCCAGAAGTCCAGTATCCGCGCTCAGGACGCGGGCATGCGGGTGGAACGGCACGAGGCGGTGGTGGTCGGCGCGGGCGCGAGCGGTCTGTGGGCGGCTGCGCGCCTGGCCGAGGCCGGCATCGATGTCCTCGTACTTGAGAAGACCGCGCGCTGCGGCACCAAGATCCTCGCCTCGGGCGGGTCGCACTGCAATCTGACAACGACGCTGGATGCAGAGGCTGCCGGAGCGCTGTTCGGCAAGGCCGGCGCGCGTTTTCTGCGTCATGGCCTGCGCTTGCTGCCGCCCGAGAAGGTGCGCGAGCGCTTTCACGAGCTGGGCGTGGAGACCGTCGAAGCGCCGCTGGAGAAGATCTTCCCCACGAGCGGCCGCGCGCGGGATGTGCGTGATGCGCTCTCGGGCTGGATGCTGCGCGCGGGCGCAAAGCTCCGGCTGGAGTGCGGCGTGCGCAGCGTGGAGCGGCACGCGGAAGGCTGGCTGATCGCACCCGAGCGCGGCGCAGCGCTCGTGACGCAGGCGCTGGTGCTGGCGCTGGGCGGCAGGAGCTACGAGCGCACGGGCACCACCGGCGATGCCTATGCGTGGCTGGCGGCGCTGGATCTGCCGCTGGTGGAGCCGGTGCCCGCGCTGGTGCCGCTGACCAGTCCCGCCGCATGGGTGCGCGAGCTCTCGGGCATCGCCGTGCAGGGAGCGCATGCGCGCATGCTCGATGCGGCCGGCCGGCAGCTGGGGGAACGCACGCGGCCGGTGCTGTTCACGCATCAGGGCATCTCAGGCCCGGGCGCGATGGACCTCTCGGAGCACGTTGCGCGGCGCAGCGGCGCGGCGCGCGTGCTGAGCATCGATCTGACGCACGACCTCTCTGTCGAAATGCTGCAGCAGCGTCTGACGCGCGCGGCTCAGGAGAGCGGTTCGGGCGGCGTGGCGCGCGTGCTGAATCAGGAGCTGCAGCTGGAATTGCCGCGCCGGCTGCTGGAGGCGGTCTTGGCGCAGGCGGGGCTGGCTCCCGATGCGCGCGTGGCGCAGCTCGCGCGCGACAAGCGCCAGCGACTGGTGGCGGCGCTGCAGGGACTCGCCGTTCCTGTGGAGGACACGCGCGGCTTCGATTGGGCCGAGGTCACGGCCGGGGGGCTGGCGCTTGCGGCCGTCGATCCGGGCTCCATGGAGATCAAGGGGCGGCCCGGGCTGCATGTGATCGGCGAGCTGCTCGATCTGCAGGGCCCGATCGGCGGGCTCAACTTTCAGGCGGCTTTCGCCACGGCACAAGTCGCGGCTAGCGCCCTTGCGAAGCGTCTGAGAAAAGCCTGAGCGCCTCGCGCGCCGCGCTGCGCACGCTCTCCATCTCGCGCGCGAGAGTGTTCTGCCGCAATTCCGCGGCCTTCCACAGGTCCGGTTCCGCCGTGCCGCGCGCAGCGAGAGCGTCCAGCCACGCGCGCCATGCGGCGCTCTCCGGGAGGCGCGGCAGCAGCGTCGCAGGCGTGGAGCTCGCTTCCTCCCACAGCATGTGGAAGTTCCCGGTCAATCCGCCGTAGCCGTCGCGCAGCTCCGGCTGTGGCTCGAGGAAACATGCAGCCAGCGCGCGGCGCAGGCCGCGATGACGATGGGCCGGCTGAAAGAGCTCGCCGAGCTCCTTGTAGAGTGGCTCCTGCTTGGGACCTGGAATCGGTGCGATGTATACGCTCGTGCTGCCTTTGAGCGTGTGATAGAGGCCGAGCGTGTCGACATCGGGCATCTCGAGATCGGCACCGCTGGCCCACGCATCGTAGAGCGTGATGCCCGGGTAGGCCTTGCCCAGACGGTCCGTGTAGGCGTGCGCAAAAGCCGCGAGCGCCGCTTGCTGCCTGCCGTCATCGAGCAGTCGCTCGATCACGGCCTCGGCCTGATCATGACCTGGCGAATAGCCCCGGCAGGCGTTGGCGAAGATTCGCGCGGGCGAGAGCGCACGCGGCAGTCGCACAACGCGGCGCTCCCCGGGTTCGTAGCGAAAGCCGCTCTCGAGCTTGCGCGCGGGCAGCTTGCCGAGGATTTCGCGCGTGGCGGCCTTCGTGGCGCTGTCGGTGGGTTCGAGCCAGCGGCGGGGAATCGGCTGGGCGGGCGCGTGGGTCTGTGGATCGAACCAGACGGTCGGGGCGGCCTCGGGCACCTGGGCCGGAGGCGGTTCGGTGGCGAGCACGAAGCCGATCAGCGAGCGCACGAACAGGCCGCGCTGATCGAGGTCCATCGCCAGATACTCGAGCACCTCGCGCTGCTCGGCCTCTCCCAGGGCGGCAAAACGGGCCTGCGGGTCGTCGGTGGGCTGCTGGACAAGCAGCAGCAGGCAGGGCAAGAGCGGGATCACAGCATCAGCATGACATGCGGGCCGGCCCGAAAAAAAGGCCGCCGGAGCGCCCGCTGGTGGGCAGCTCCGGCAGGACGAAAAGGCCGGAGCCGGGGAGGGGGAGGACCCTCCCCGGCCGGCAGGCTCGTCCAGTTGCCTGGTTCCGATCCAGTCCTTCCCCGCGCGGGACGGCTCTTCGCGAGCTCCATCGGAGGTTCTCGCGCGCCGCGTTCACCGCATTGTCCGCAGCGCAACTCCGACCCCGAAGGGTAGAGGAGCTCGCCGGCCGTCCCGGAAGGCCAGGATCGATTTCCGAACCAAGGAAACGTACCCCCGGCAGAGGGCTCAGGTAGGAAATCGTAAAGAAATTTGGGTTCGCAGGGCTCAATCTGCGGCCGAGTCGGGCCTCAGTCGGCTCCGGAGCCTCCGCCAGAGCTGCCGCCGGAGCCTTTGCCGGAGCCTTTGTCCCGCCGCCGCCGGCGACGCCGGCGCGGTTTGGACTGCTTGCGCTCGGCCTCGACCTCTTCCGGGGAGGCCTCATGGGCGGCCTTCTGGCGTTCCAGCCAGCCCTCGTACACATCCCAGCCCTGACCTCGGGCCGTGGTGCGGATCCGGAACAGTTCCAGTGCCTCAGGGAACTCCTCCGAGCGCACGAAGAGCAGCGGGCGGAAGCGGCGGGAGGCAGGCTGCGTGAAGCGCGGCTGCAGCAGGATCAGGCGCTGGGCCTTGGCGCAGTCGCGCCGCCCCAGCCGCGCCTGGATCGCGAGCGGCTCGAGCACCTCAGCGCAAACCTGGTCCAGCGTCTTGGCCTCGCCCGGCAGCGTGCGAGTGCGCGGATCCGCTTCGCGCTCGATGGTGCGCAGAGCCAACAGCGCTAGGCATACGGCGTTGCCGGGCTGATAGCCCGCGTGGACCTCGTTGTCGAGCGCTTCGAGCAGGCGCCAGAACAGGTTGGCGCGCTCGGTGTCGGCGGCGTTCTCAGGATCGCCCAGGTAGGCGTCGATCATGGGCAGGATCACGCGCAGGGCACCGAGCGCCCGCAGCATGCGGAATGCTCCCAGCGAGCTGCCCGAGCGCAGCAGGCGCAGGATCTCCTCAATCACGCGCGGCGGGCTGGAGCGCGAGAGCGCGGGAGAAAGCTCCACCATCGCTTTCCAGGTCGGTTCGTCGATGCGCAGGCCCAGCCGCGTGGCGAACTTGACGCCGCGCAGAATGCGCACGGGGTCCTCCGCGATGCGCACCATGGGGTCGCCGATCGTGCGCAGCAAGTTGTCCTGCAGATCCCGCAGACCTCCGACGTAGTCGATGATCTCGTTCTGCACAGGATCGAGGAACAGCGCGTTGACCGTGAAATCGCGGCGACGCGCGTCTTCCTCTGCCGTGCCGTACTCGTTGTCCTCGGTGATCAGCAGGTCTTCAAGCTCGCGTTCGCCGCCGGTGTTCTCCGCTTCCGACTCGGTGTCACCGAGCATGCGGCTCTCCGGATCGCGGCGGAACGTCGCGGTCTCGATGATGTGATCACCGTAGTGGATGTGCACCAGGCGAAAGCGCCGGCCGATGATGCGCCCGTTGTGGAACAGTCGCTTGATCTGACGAGGGTGCGCGCTGGTGGCGACGTCGAAGTCCTTCGGACGCCGCCCGATCAGCAGATCCCGCACGCACCCGCCCACCAGGTAGGCCTCGTAGCCCTGTCGCGTCAGGCGCGAGACCACGCGCAGCGCATCCTGGTCGAGAGCTCCGCGGTCGATCGAGTTGGCGCTGACAACGCGCGCCGGACGGTGGGAGGGGAGTTTGGTCAAGCTGGCAGGCCGGCATCGCGCACGGCGGGCGGAGAATCCTAGCCGTGGGACATCTTGGGTGCGAGAGCTTGCCCATGCAGAAGGCATGGGATAGGCTCTCCGCCTCCGAGTGAAAACACGGGCTCGGGGCAAAACTCAGGCTAGGCCAGTAGCTCTAATGGTTAGAGCGACTGATTCCAAATCAGTAGGTTGGGGGTTCGAGTCCCTCCTGGCCTGCCATCCTGAGCCTGCCATCCTGAGCCTGCAATGCCAGCCTGACCTCGGTTCCGTTTCGCCGTCTCTCTCTGCCTCCTCCACGTCCCTGCTGCCCTGACCGCATGATCCCGTCCGAAGAGCCGCTTCCCGAGGACGCAGCGCAAGCCGGTGACGCCGCATCGGCCGAGGATGCGGACCTCGCAGGCCATCCCGATGCGCCGGTTCCCTCGCGCGACGAGCTTGAGTCCGCCATGGAATGGGCCTTCGAGGGGCAGGAGATCACGCCCGAGTTGCGCTCGGCCTATGCCGCGCATGCGCACTTCGTGCTCCAGAAGAATCGGGAGATCAACCTCACCGCCATCACCGATGCGCGCGAGGTCGCGGCCAAGCATTATCTGGACTCCTGGCGTGCGACGCGTTTTCTCTCCCTGATCGGCAAGCGTGTACTCGATCTGGGCAGCGGCGCGGGCTATCCGGGGATTCCCGTGGCGCTCGCCGAGCCGGAGACGCGTTTCACGCTGCTTGACTCCACCAACAAGCGCGTACTCGTGATCCAGGAGGCCATCGAGCTTCTGGGGCTCAAGAACGCCAAGGCAGTGCACGCGCGCGGCGAGGATCATCTCGCGAGCACGCGCTACGACATCGTGATGATGCGCGCGGTGAGCTCAGTGCGCGAGAACGTGCGCACGCTGCGCCGAGTGAAGCACGCACTCAAGGATCTGGTGATGTGGAAGGGGCCGTCCTGGTCGCGCGAGGTGCGCGCCGGCGAGCGCGAGACCGAGCGTCTGGGTTTCCGCCTGGACACGGTCTTTGAGTACAAGCTGCCCGGCGACATGGGCGAGCGTGCGATCCTCGTCTACCGGGCACCGGGCGGCCAGGGGAGCTGAACGGATGCTGGCGCTTTCGCTCACGGGCTGGATCGCGATCGGCCTCGCCGTGGTGGTCGCGCTGTTCGTCCTGGTCGGGATCGCGTTCTATCCGCGCGACAACTCGTTCTAGGGCTGGCGTGCGCCGCTGACGATCACTGTCTGCGTCGGGTAGGCGAATTCGATGCCCTCGGCTTCGAAGGCGCGCCAGACCGCGATGTTGATGCTCTGCTGCGCGTCCATCATCGCGTTGTATTCCTGCTTCTGAACGAAGTAGGCCGCTTCGAAGTTGAGCGCGAAGTCGCCGTAGTTCTTCCAGTGGGCGCGATCGAAGCGCACCTCCGGCGTAGACTCGATGATGCCTTTCAGGATTGCGGGGATGCGCTCCAGCTTGGCGGTCGGTGTCTGGTACGTGACACCGAGCGAGAACACGACGCGGCGCTCTTCGATGCGCTTGAAGTTGCGCAGGCGGCTGTTCACCAGATCGGCGTTGCCCATCACGATCTGCTCGCCGTTGATGCTCTTGAGACGCGTGGTCTTGATGCCGATCGACTCGATCGTGCCGGTGAATTCGCCCACGGTGACCGAATCGCCGATCACGAAGGGTTTGTCGAGCAGGATCGTGACGGAGGCGAACAGATCACCCAGCACGTTCTGCAGCGCCAGCGCGATGGCGATACCGCCGACACCCAGACCGGTCAGCAGCGCCGTGATGTCCTGATGGAAGGCGTTCTTGAGGATCAGCAGCGCCGTCAGAGTCCAGACCACCACGCGGCCGATGAATCCGAGGATGGTGGCACCGGTCCTGGCGCCCGGATCATCGGGGCCGCGCGTGCCGAGCGTGCGCTTGATGAGATAGTCGACGCCGCCGATGCCCCACAGGCCTAGCTGGGCGAAGAGGTTGAGGTGGATCAGTACGCGCAGCGCCTGATCCACGGGCTCTTCGAAGTGCAGGTACTTCAGCCCCAGCCAGATGCCCAGCACCAGCAGGAACATACGGTGGATCCGGCGCACCAGATCGATCGCCAGATCATCGATGTCGGTCTCGGTGCGGGATGCCCACTGGGCGAGGCGAGAGAGCGCGAAGCGCTTCAGGAGCCCTAGTCCCAGCGTAACGCCGATCGCAACGCCGATTGCGATGAACCAGTCCTGCACGGGATTTCCGAACACGATGCGGTCGAACAATTCCTGCATGTGAGGCACGGTGCCGAAGAGCCGGTGCCGAAGAGCCGGCGCGGGAGAGTGCGAAAGAGATGGTGCCCGGGGGGGGAGTCGAACCCCCAATGCCTTGCGGCACATGGACCTGAACCATGCGCGTCTGCCAGTTCCGCCACCCGGGCGGGCACATCAGGGCGGAGAAAGTACGGTGGGGAAGACCGTCTGTCAACCGGCCGTCACGGAGATTCCGTCGACCAGGGCGTAGGGTGCCAGTGCCGAGCCCGAGAGCCGCTGCCGGGTGCTCGAGAGCACACGGATGCGTTCCAGCAACTGGTAGAGGTTGCCGCTGATCAGCACCTCGCCGACCGAACGCGCCACCCGACCTTCTTCGATCCAGCGGGCACTCTTGGCAACCCCCGAAAAATCGCCCGAAGCTGCTTCGACCGTGCCGGAGAAGCGCTGCACCCACAGGCCGCGGCCGAGCGCTCGCAGCAGATCCTCGCGCGAGCCGCCGGTGCCGGCACGCACGGAGAGCGCGTGCGGGCCAAGCGAGGGAACGCCACGCGCGCCGCCCCGGGCATGGCCTGTGGAAATGCGCCCCTCCACCTGAGCGGCGTAGCTGTTGTACAGCCATGTGCAAAGCGCGCCGGACTCCATCAGCGCGGTCCTGACCATCGGCTGGCCCTCGCGATCGAAGCTGCCCGCGCCCGCCAGCGTGCGGTCCGTCGGATCATCGTCGATCGAGAGCAGCGGACTGGCGATGCGCTGGCCGAGCTTGCCGGCGAGCGGGGAGCGACCTCGCTGCACGGCGATCGCGCTCATGCTGGAGATCAGCGGTGCGAGGAACACATCGACGAAGGCATCGGGCGAAAACAGCACGCCGCCCTGGTACGACTCACCCTTGCTCGGGTGCAGGTTCGCCAGCGCCACCTCGCAGAAATCATGCTCCAGCGACTCAAGCAGCCGCGGCAGCTCGCTCCAGCGGCGCGTCGAGTCGCCCTCGTAGTGAATGCCGCCGACGGCATCGCCCTCGATCGCCATGCCGCCGATCGAGGCCGAGACATGCGTGTCCGCTTCGGCGGCGCGCACGCCGGCGCTGCTGACGATCGCCTGCGTGTTGACCATGCTGTCGAGGCTCGCGCCATCGATCGAGAGGCGTGCATCGCGCGCCAGCACCCGCGCCACGAAGTCTCGCGCGTGTTCCACGAGCTCGCCGATGCCCGCCGCTTCGATGGCGGGATCGCACAAGGGCTCGAGCATGCGCAGGCTGCGCGGAGCGGGAAGGCGATTGTGGAGATCGGGCGGCGAGAAGCGCGCCAGCGTCACGGCATTCGCCGCGGCATGCTCCAGCGCCGCGTCGGAGCTCTGGTTGGAGGATGCGAAGCCCAGGCGCTGCCCGACGAAAACGCGCAGCCCCAAAGTCGTGCCCTCGTCGCTCTGCGCCAGCTTGAGATCGCCCTTTTCAAAGCGCACAGCCTGCGTGCGCGCGTGCACGGCGAAGACCTCGGCCTCGTCGGCACCGTGGGCGCGCGCGAGCTCGACCAGCCGCCGCGAGCGTTCGATCAGCTCGGCGCCGAGCGTGGCTTGCGCGATGCTCATCGGCGGCCTCCCACGACAACGCGAGCGCGCAGCCACGGTCCGCCGGCATCGACCTTGGCCGGCTGGCCCTTGCCGCAGTGGCCCGAGCCCAGATCCCAGCGGAAATCGCGACCCACCGCGTCGACGCTCATCAGCACGTCGAAGGCCTGTCCGGAGATGTTGACGCCGCGCAGCAGTTCCTTCCGGCGGCCGTTCTCGATGCGCCAGCACAGGCGCGTGCCGAACATGAACTCGCCGTTGGCATCGGCCTGTCCGTTGGAGGCGCCGTCGAAGAGATAACCGTCCTCCATCTCGGCGATCATCTGCTCGAGCTCGCTGGTGCCCGGAGCGATGTAGGTGTTGCGCATGCGGATCAAAGGCTCGTTGTCGAACTCGAAGGCGCGCGCGTTGCCCGTGGGCTCCACGCCGAAGCGGGCCGCGCTCTCGCGATCGTGCAGGTACGAGCTCAGGATGCCGGAGTCGATGATCACCGTGCGGCGCGTGCGCACGCCCTCATCGTCGACTTCCAGCGTGCCGCCGGCGCCGGAGTGGTACTCGGAAGCGCCCGAGTCGCACAGCGTCACGAGCTCGGAGGCCACGCGCGTGCCGAGGCGGTTGGCGGCGCAGGAACCGGCCGAAACGAAATCGGCCTCGACCGTATGACCGATCGCTTCGTGCGTCAGCAGGCCCACGATGGCCGGCGAGAGCAGCACGCGCTTGCGCCCGCCCTGCGGATAGCCGGCCGAGAGCAGATCGAGGGCCTGCTGCGCGGCGCGGCCGGCGAGCTCCTCGGGCGCGGTGCTTGCGAACAGGCACTCCCAGCCGCCGGTGACGCCGACCAGCTCCGCTCCGCGCTGGATCTCGCCCGCGCGCTCGGCGATGGCGACCACGCGGAACTCCGGTCGCACAAGGCGAGTCCACGCGCAGGCTCCGTCGCTCGTGACGATGGCCTTCTCCTCGAAGACCTCGGAGTAGCTGCTGGTCGCGCTGCGGATCGAAGGCGAGGCTGCGCGCGCGGCGGCTTCGACCGACAGCGCCAGCTGCAGCAGCTGTTCCGTGCTGCGCTGCTCGGCCTCGGCGACGCCGGGTGCCTCGAAGCGTCCGCGGGCGAGCTCGACCGGCGGAGGCGGAGTGCTCTTCTCCCGGCGCGCGAAGGCGGCCGCGCGAGCGGCGGCGCGCGCATTGTCGATCGCGCGCTCGATGGCGGCGGCCTCCATGCGGTCGGTCGAAGCGAAGCCCCAGGTCCCGCTCTCGTGCACGCGCACTCCGATGCCGGAGTGCTCGGTGGCCTGCGCGGTTTCGACGCGGCCTTTTTCCACGGCGACACCGCGGGTGCGCTTCTTGTGCAGGCGCAGTTCGACGAAGCCGCCGGCCTTGCGGGCCAGCACCTCCTGGAGCAGGGATGTGGGGTCGTGCGGTTGAGAGACCATTTCAGGAAAGAGGATCGGGTCTGCATGCTTCGGACTCAAGGGAGCTATTCTCTTCTTCTCCGCAACCGCCCCATGACCGCCTCCAAGGACACCAACCGGCGCCTCGCCGACAACCGCAAGGCGCGCTTTGAATACGAGCTGCTCGACGAGCTGGAATGCGGTCTGGAGCTGCGTGGCACGGAGGTCAAGGCGCTGCGGACCGGGGAGGCCTCGATCGCCGAAGCCTTCGCCATGATCCGCCGGGGCGAGTTGTTCCTGGTCAACGCCCACATCCCCGAGTACCGCCAGGGCAACGTCCACAACCACGAGCCGCGCCGCGAGCGCAAGCTGTTGGTGCACCGCAAGGAGCTCGCAGCCTGGGAGGCGCGCGTCAAGGAAAAGGGCATCACGATGGTGCCGCTGGCGCTGTACTTCGTGGGCCAGCGCGTCAAGCTGCGCCTGGGGCTGTGCCGCGGCAAGAAGCTCTTCGACAAGCGCGCCAGCGTGCGTGAGCGCGAGGACAAGCGCGAAATGGAGCGCGCCGTGCAACGCCGGCGCGGCTGATGTGCTAGGATGCTGCCTGCAAACGGTGGGGGCGTACTGGTTTCGACCGGTTTCGCTCACCGTCGGGTTGCGCGCCAGGGACCTCAAGTCACCCTGTCAATCCTCTTGGGGCGGCATTGCATGCCAACAACTATTCTCTCGCGGCCTGATTTTTCAGTCCGCCGTTCTTCCGGGGAGTGCCTGCGGCCCTGGAAGAACGACACCAGCAGGCTGGCCTTCAAGCTGCGTCCCGGGGCGCGAAGGCGAGAACTTACCGTGACTGATCACCGGCGGGCCTGCTCAGGGGCGCAAGGGTGCCGAGAATTCAAACCTGAGACACGCGCGTAGACGCTCGGCGGGGTTCATTCCGGGACGCGGGTTCAACTCCCGCCGCCTCCACCAACCTGTGCTCCGCCTCCGGCACGGTTCCGGCTGCGATTGATGAAGGCCACCAGGGAAAGCATCACCGGCACTTCGACCAGCACGCCGACCACCGTGGCGAGCGCGGCGCCGGACTGCAGGCCGAACAGTGAAATTGCCACCGCGACCGCCAGCTCGAAGAAGTTGGAGGTTCCGATCAGGCAGGCCGGACCCGCGATCTCGCGCGGCAGCCGGAGCAGCCGCGCGCCGATCCAGCCGATGGCGAAGATGCCATAGGTCTGCAGCAGCAGCGGCACGGCGATCAGCGCGATCGTCAGCGGCGAGTCGACGATGCGCTCCGCCTGAAAGCCGAACAGCAGCACGACCGTCAGCAACAGCCCGCTGATCGAGAGCGGCTTGAGTCGCTGGATGAACTCCAGCAGGTGCCGGGGCGAGCGCTTCAGCAGCATGCGTCGCGCCAGCAGGCCTGCGACCAGCGGCAGCACGACATACAGAATCGTCGAGAGCAGCAGCGTTTCCCAGGGCACCGCGATCGAGCTGACGCCCAGCAGCAGCGCCGCGATCGGCGCGAAGGCGAACACCATCACCAGATCGTTGACCGCCACCTGCACCAGCGTGTAGTTGGCGTCGCCGCGCACCAGCTGGCTCCACACGACGACCATCGCCGGGCAGGGGGCGACGCCCAGCAGGATCAGGCCCGCGATGTACTCGCGCGCCAGCTGCGGCGTGAAGAAGCTGGCGTACAGGTGTTCGAAGAACAGCCAGCCGAGTGCTGCCATCGTGAAGGGCTTGATGGCCCAGTTGACGATCAGCGTCAGCGCGAGGCCTCTGGGGCGTTGTCCGGCATCCCGCACTCCGGCCCAGTCGATCTGGATCATCATCGGCCAGATCATCAGCCAGATCAGCAAGGCCACCGGCAGGTTGACGTGCGCCCACTCCAGGCCTGCCACGGCGGCCAGCGCCTGAGGTGCCGTGAGCCCCAGGCCCACGCCGGCGAGGATCGCGAGGGCCACCCACACGGTCAGAAAGCGTTCAAACAGCCCCATGTGTCTCCAGTCGGCGCGCCAGTGCGCCGAGTTCCTCGGCGGTGTCGACGTCGCGCGATCCGGCCACGAAGGCCAGCGTGCGCGCGCGGATACTCTCCAGAGTCGAGTGAAATGCGGCGAGACGCTGTTCCGGGCTGCCGGGCACGCGCGAGGGGTCCGCGTGGCCCCAGTGCGCGCGCTCGGGCGTGCCGGGCCAAACCGGACAGGTCTCGCCGGCCGCGCTGCCGCAGACGGTGATCACCAGATCCATGGACTGCGCCTGCGGGCCGCTGAAGACAGTCCAGTTCTTGCTGGCGAGTCCGCGCGTGTCGATGCCCGCCTGCTCCAGGGCCAGCAGCCCCAGCGGATGCGGGCGCTGCCCCTCGGCGGGGGCGCTGCCGGCCGAGCAGGCCTCGAAGCGCCCCTCGCCGTGGTGACGCAGCAGGGCCTCGGAGAGGATGCTGCGCGCGGAGTTGTGTGTGCACAGGAATAGGACCTTCCAGGTTCGGGAGCTCGGCATGGTGTTGGCCTTCAGATTGGCCTTCGGACAGCGCCATGCCTACACTACACGCGCGCGTGTCTCGATCCTGTCCTCTACGGCCGCTCTGGCTGCTCCTGATCACGTCGGCGCTCCCCTGTGGCTGCGCCAGCGTGGGTTCGCGCACTTGGAACCTCGAGCAGCTGCACGCCGAGGATTCCAGCTATCGATACACCGGCGCGCTGATGGGGGATCTGGAGTTCACGCTGCGCCAGCAGTTGCTGGGGCCCTCCGCGCTGTTCCGGACCGGTCTGGCGCGTAAGGAGCCCGACGCGATCGAGAATCCCAGCCTGGAGACGCTCGATGCGCTGCTGGGCCTCGCCGAGCTGGATTCCGGGAATCGGCTGGCCCGCGCGCGTCAGATCCAGTGGTTCGCGCGCTTAGGCGTTGAGGACCCCGGCGCCCTGTGCCGCGAGCGCGCCTTCCTCGGGCTTGCGCAGGCGGCGCAGGCGCTGGCTCCGATCGAACCCGAAGCAGGCCCCAAGCCCGCCGAAGCGAGCTCCCAGGCCGCCTTGAGCAGCGTGCTGGGCGAGCTTGTGCGCACGGCACGCGCGGCGAGCGAGCGCGGGCTTTCCGCCGCCGATGCGGCCACGCGGCGCGCCGATCTGGAAGCCTCCTGCGAGCTGGTGCGCACGCGCGCGCTCGATTTCGGCGGAGCACGGCGGGCGCTGGAAGTCGCGACGAGCCTCGCAGAGAGCTACGGATTTGATGATCCGCGCATGGCGAGCCTCGCGGCGCTGGTCGAGCACCTCGAGCGCCGCTGCGCGGCGCGCGCGCTCGCGATCGGCCTCGGTGATCGCTCCGGATTGGCGCTGGGCGCCGCACTGCAGGCCACGATCGCGCTCTACGGCGCCCAGATTCTGCCCGGCGTGCTCAACCAGTTGCGGCCGGATTCCGATCCTCTGGTGGTGCGAGCGGTACTCGACGGACTGGAGCGGCATGGCCTGCAGCGCAAGGTCGACGGCGGACCGCCCGCGGAAGAGCTGATCCGCCAGCAGGAGCTGGCGCTGATCGAAATCGTCCTGACGCGCAGCGAGAGCGAACTGCGCGTGGCGGCGATGCGCGTGCTGAGCAGGCATGCCGCAAGCCTCCAGGGCGAGGGTGCTCTCGAATCGCTGCGCGAAGAGGACTGGCAGCGCTGGCACGAACAGCGGCAGCTCGCGCGCCGCACGGCGGAGGGCCCTGGCCTGTGAGCAAGCCCGTTACCGGTTCGACCGCCCCTTCCGACGGCAAGGCGGCGCGCGCGCGGCTGCTCGGGATCGCCCGGCTGGTGCTGGCGGTCGGTCTGCTGGCCTTCGTGGCGACGCTGCTGCCCTGGAAGGACCAGCTGGTGCACGAGTCCGGTGGCTCCAAGCTGAGTGTTCCGGGCGAGATCGAAGGCAACTGGCGCTCCGAGACCATTCGCTTTCGTCTGGAGCCGGGCACGGTGCCGCCGGAGGGCTGGCCGGAGGCTTCGCTCGAGGCGCTCCGCAGTCCGCAGGGCCTCGAGCTGAGCGAAGGCGAGTACCACTGGAAGCCCGGCATGCCGCGCGTGTTCCGCGAGATGGAACCGCAGGGTCTGGTGCTGGGACTGGCGCTGCTCTTCGCCGCAGCTTTCGTCAGCGTGGCGCGCTGGTGGCGGCTCTTGCGCATCGCCGGCTGCGAGACGAGCTACTGGAACACGCTGCGGCTGACCTTCCTCGGTTTCTTCTTCAACCTCGTGGTGCCCGGACTCACCGGAGGTGATGTCATCAAGGCCGTGCTGGTCGTGCGGGAGAATCCGCAGCGGCGCGCGGATGCGCTGATGAGCGTGATCGTCGATCGGGGGCTGGGGCTTTTCGTGCTCGTCACGATGGCGCTCTCGGTCGTGCTGCTCGATGCGCAGCGCTTCGGCGATCTCGTGCTGCCCGTGGCTGCCGTGTTCGGCATCATGTGCCTGGCGATCCTGCTCCTGATGAACGCGCGCCTGCGGCGTGCGCTGAAGCTCTCGCAGCTGCTGGAGCGTCTGCCGCAGAAGGAGCGCCTGCGCGCGATGGAACGCGCGCTGTCGATCTATGCGCGGCATCCCTTCGAGATCCTGATCGCCTTCGGCCTTTCGGCGCTCAACCATCTGGGCATCGCCGGCGCGATCTTCGCCATCGGCCGCGCCTTCGGCGAGGATCAGCTGGCTTTCCCGACCTACATCGCCGTCACGGCGATCGCGAACGTGGCCAGCACGGTTCCGCTGACTCCCAGCGGCATCGGCGTCGGCGAGGGCGTGTTCGGCTGGCTGTTCGGCGTGCTGCACGCCAGCCCGACGCTGGGCGTCGCCGTGAGCCTCACCTTCCGCCTCCTGACGGTGGTTCTCAACCTGTCAGGCGGTATCTTCCTGCTGCTGCCCGGCGGCAGCGAGGTGCGGGCCCAGATGGAGGACGCACAAGGCAGCACCGAGACGTCCGAAAACCCGAGCGCAGAAAGTCCCCCCCGATGAGTTTGCTGGCAGTTGGAACCGTGGCTTACGACGACATCGAGACGCCCTACGCCAAGCAGAGCCATGTCTTCGGCGGTTCGGCCATGTACTTCTCGGTCGCGGCGAGCTCCTTCAGCCAGGTTTCGCTGGTCGGAGTGGTCGGCGAGGACGTGCGGCGGGCAGATCTCGAGTTCCTGCGCTCGCGCGGCATCGACACCAGCGGCGTCGAGATCCAGCCGGGCAAGACCTTCCGCTGGGGCGGACGTTACGAGACCGACTGGAACACGCGCACCACGCTGTTCACCGAGCTCAACGTGCTCGAGCATTTCGACCCCAAGCTGACGCCCGCGCAGAGAAAGTCGCGCTTTGTGTTTCTCGCCAACGCCAAGCCGCGCGTTCAGCATGCCGCGCTCGACCAGATTGAACAGGCCGCATTCGTGATGGCGGACACGATGAACCTGTGGATCGACATCGACAAGCCCGACTTGCTGAAGCTCCTGCGCCGCATCGACGCGGTGGTGCTCAACGAGGAGGAAGCGCGCATGCTGACGGGTGAGAAGAACCTGCTCAAGGCAGCCGGGGCCGTACTCGGGCTCGGTCCGCGCTACGTGATCCTGAAGAAGGGAGAACACGGCGCCTTCCTGCTGGGGGCGGATGTGCATTTCTCAATCCCGGCCTATCCGGTGGACGAGGTCTACGATCCCACCGGCGCGGGCGACTGCTTCGCGGGCGGCTTCATGGGCTTCTTGGCCTCTCAGGGCCGCGTCACACCGGGGGCCCTGCGCCGGGCCATGCTGATGGGAACCTGCACGGCCAGCTACTGCGTCGAGGGCTTCGGCGTCGAGGCACTGGCGCGCCTGGGCGCGGACGCGATCCCTTCTCGCTACGACCAACTTCTGTCGATCGTCACGGTTTAGGAGCGAGCTTTCCGGCCCTCCCGCCGTCCTTTTTCCTGCGTGCGCGGGAGCGATTGTCCTTTTGCCTCTCCCCATCGGGGTGGCTAGACTCCCGCCACGCCCCAACCACCGTCAGAAGAATCGGCAACGACCATGAGCATCACCCCGAAGAAGAACGACAAGCAGGCACCGATCGACCCCAAGCGGCTGGAAAAGCTGAAGAATCTGGAGGCGACCGTGGGCGAGATCGAGAAGTCCTTTGGCAAGGGCTCGATCATGCGCCTGGGCGATGGCGTCATCGCCAGGGAAGTGACCGGCCTTTCGACCGGCTCGATCGGCCTCGACGTGGCCCTGGGCGGCAAAGGTCTGCCGCGCGGCCGCATC
>SYGM01000019.1 GCA_005799545.1 Planctomycetia bacterium
AGCCGAAGAAGCTCGGCATCTTGACGCCGTTCTCCTCGGCGATCGCCTTCACCATGAAGTTAGGACCGTTTCCTATGTAGGTGTTGGCTCCCATCATCACGGCGCCGCAGGAGATGGCCATCAGAGTGGTCGCGTTTTCAGCTGCCCCCTGCAGGAAGGTCGCCAGATAGTGGCCCTCCAGCGGAATGCCGGCCTGTCCGGCCGCCACGGCAGCGAAGGTCAGGTAGGTGGGGGCGTTGTCGAGGAACGAGGACAGCATGCCCGTGGCCCAGAAGTATTGCCAGGCCTGCGAAATGCCGAGCTCGCCGCCACGCGCGTTGAGGATCTGCATCGGCGCGATCATCGTGAGGAAGATGCCGCCGAAGAGGATCGCCACCTCGATGATCGGACCGAAGGTGAAGGCATTGGCCTTGCGGATCGCGGGACTGGTGATCAGGAAGCCGACGACGCCGCAGGCTGCCATGACGCCTTCCTGCACTCCGAAGGCCCAGGGCACGCCACCCGTGAACCAGCCCTGTGCCTTGCCCAGGATCGCGAGCACGATGCCTCCGAGCAGCAGGATGTTCAGCTTGCCGTCGATGCCGACGGGCTCGTGCTTCATGGCATCCTCCAGCTGCGATCCGGAGCGTGACTTCTCCTCCTTGGAGAGCACGGCGCTGTCAATGAAGTGGAACAGCGTGATCAGCACCGCGTTGACGATGATCCACTCTTTCCACAGCTGCAGGGTCCACTCGAAGGGCACGCCCTTGAGGAAGCCGAGGAACAGCGGCGGGTCGGCGAAAGGAGTCAGCAGGCCGCCGCAGTTGGAAACCACGAAGATGAAGAAGACGACCTGATGCACACGCTTCTGGCGCGACTTGTTGGCGCGCAGGAATGGCCGGATCAGCACCATCGACGCTCCGGTCGTGCCGATCAGATTGGCCAGCACCGCACCGATGGCGAGCATGCATGAGTTGGACCCCGGGGTGCCGTTGAGCGATCCGCGGATGTAGATGCCTCCGCTGATGATGTAGAGCGCTCCCAGCAGCGCGAAGAAGGAGACATACTCCTCGATCGAGTGCATCAGCGAGGTCGGAGCCTGCTCGGGGAAGCTCGTCCACAGCCAGAGCACGAATGGAATCGCCAGACCGAACGCGACAATCGCACGATTGCGGTTGTGCTCCCACCAGTGACCCGCGATCAGCGGAAGAACCGCGATCGCCAGCAGCAGCAGGATGAAGGGTGCCATGCTCCACAGGGGGAGCTGGTGTCCGAACGAATCTCCGGACAGGGCCAAGGTCGAGATCATCATGGGCTCCATGGTGGGAAAGCGCGCAGGCGCATTCCAGAGCCATGAGTCCGTCTCAGGTCCGGGCGGGCTTGCGCACGATCACCAGATGGTTGTTCGGCTCTTCGGCGAGATCGCCCAAGGACAAGATCAGGCAGGAGGGGATCATCAGGAGGGCGACCAGTGCCTGCAGCGGGAACAACAGGTAGAAAAGGGCGTTTCTGCGGATCTCACGGTCGGTCATTCCCGGGGCGCGGAATGCCTGCAGGAAGAAGAACAGCGCCCGGGAGGCAAAGGTGGACCACACCCCGCCCAGCGGGCGCAGCTCCACGATCTCGAGTCCTGCGCGAGCAAAGGCCTCGCGGATCCAGAAGCGCGAGAAGTTGTAGTGATAGTGGGGGGCGAGGTGCATCGTCGATGTGGTCGGGATCAGGAAGACGCCCTTGCCGCCGGGTTTCAGCACACGCGCGCACTCCTCGACCATTCGGATCGGTTCGAAGACATGCTCGAGCACCTGGATGTTGAGTACCGTGTCGAAGCTCTCCGAAGCGAAGCTCATGCGGCAGCCGTCGCCGTAGGCCACCTGAACGCGTGCATCCTCGATCTTGAGCAACCGGTCCTGATCGTGCTCCAGCGTCGTCCAGCGTTCGAACGGCACTTGCTTGGCATCCGCTGTCAGAAAGAAGTCCCAGCCGCCGACATCAAGCACATCACCGCGGCAATGCTCCCGCAGAGCACCGAACAGGGCGCGCGAACGCAGATCACGAGCCCAGTACAGCAGTCTCAGCAGCGGAGACTTGGCCTTCATTGCGTTTCCTAGCCCTGGAAGGCCTGCAAGGCGCCGATCACCTCGCCTTGCTCTTCATCCGTGAGCGAGTTGAAGAAAGGCAGCCGCAACAGTCGCGCGGAGATGTTCTCGGTGACGGGGCATTGACCCGGCTGTCCGCCGAGCTTGCGTCCCATGTCGGACATGTGCAGGGGCAGATAGTGGAAGACGGCAAGGATGCCGCGCTCCGTCAGATGATCGATCAGCTTCTCGCGCTGGGCCGTATCGCGGCACAGCACGTAGAACATGTGCCAGGCCTGCTCGCATTCCGCGGGGACCCCCGGCAGCGTGAGGCCCTGCGCGCGCGCCCAGCCCGCCAATTCACGCTCGTAGCGCTGCCAGATGGCCTTGCGGCGCCCCTGAATCTCCTCGCGATGTTCGAGCTGCGCGAGCAGGAAGGCGGCCAGCATGTCCGAGGGCAGGTAGCTCGAGCCCATGTCGACCCATGTGTACTTGTGAACCAGACCGCGCAGGAATCGGCTGCGATTGGTGCCCTTCTCGCGAATGATCTCGGCACGCTCAATCAGGGCCGGATCATTGATCAGCAGCGCACCGCCCTCGCCGCAGGTGAAGTTCTTCGTCTCATGGAAGCTCTGCGTGGCGAGGCAGCCCATGCTGCCGAGCCAGCGACCGCGATACTTGCCGTAGAGACCGTGGGCGTTGTCTTCGATGACCGGAATTCCGCGACACCGACCTATCTCCAGGATCTGATCCATCTCGCAGGCGACACCGGCATAGTGCAGCGCGACGATGGCCTTGGTGCGCGGTGTGATGGCAGCCTCGACCAGTTTCTCGTCCAGATTGAGCGTGTCCGGCCTCACATCCACGAAAACAGGCTTCGCTCCGCGTACAACGTAGGCGTTCACGGTCGTGACGAACGCGAAGGAGGGGACGATCACTTCGTCACCGGGCCGGATGTCGACCAGAAAGGCGCTCATCTCCAGCGCATGCGTGCAGTTGGTCGTCAAGAGCGCCTTGGCAACCCCCAGTGTCTCCTCGAGCAGCTTGTGGCACGACTTGGAGTAGTGGCCGTCCCCTGAAATATGGCCGCGCGCGATCGCGTCAGTGATGTAGCGGTTCTCGTTGCCGGCGAAGGAGGGCTTGTTGAACGGAATCTTGTAGCGGCTCATCAGTGGGCTTGGTCCAGCCAGAGGTGGTGCCAGCATTGTACGCGCGTCAGGTGGAAGCCCAAGCTCTCGTACAGCTTC
>SYGM01000020.1 GCA_005799545.1 Planctomycetia bacterium
ACGGCCAGCAGGGCTCAGCGGACGGACTCGACGGCTCGCGAATTCTCGGGCATGGCCTCGAGCCTGCGCTGCATCGTCGAGCAGTTCCGCTCCTAGACAGCCTCCTTCGATCGGCCGCGGCCCAGCACACGGCCAGCACACGGCCAGTACACGGCCAGTACACGGCCAGCAGCGCTCAGCGGACGGACTCGACGGCTCGCGAGCTCTCGGGCATGGCCTCGAGCCTGCGCTGCATCGTTGAACCGTTCCGCTCCTAGGCAGCCTCCGTCGATCGGCCGCGCCAAAGGAGCACGGCCAGCAGCAGTCCCAGGATGCTGAGCCACGTGCCCAGTCGGACGCTGCGCGGGTTGTAGTGCAGTGCAACGTGCTTGGCCCCGGCCGGCACGGGCACCGCCAGGAAGGCCTCATTCGCCCGTATGGGCGAGACCTCGACGCCGTCCACGATGGCCTTCCAGCCGGGAATGTAAGGCTTGTTGGTGACAACCCAGCCGGGCAGCAGGCAGGAGGTCTGCAGAGTCACGCTGCGGATCGACTCCTCGATGACATCGGCCGTGCAGGGTGCGGCGATCTCCGGAGCCGAACCGACGCGATTCTGTGCCTCGACGATGACCATCCTCAGCGGATCAAAACCGGGATGGTCGAGTTCGCGCCGCGCGGCGTCTCTGTCGGAGACAAAGATCGCCTGCGTCACAAGTCGATAGCGCTGGATCTCAGGCATCCGCAGCAATCGATAGGGGCCGATCATCCCGCGATCTTCGAAGTGGCCAGAGAAGAGGCCGAGATCCAGTGCCAGCCCGCCGGCATACTCATCCCTGTTGCTGGTCAGCTTCCATTTGCCGAGATCCGGATGCACCCGCTCCAGGTCGGTCCAAGACGGCACCGGGGCTTCGCGATCCGCTCGATGGAACCGGCGGGATGCATCATGCAGCGCCTGGTGAACCCAGTCCGGCATGTCCTGCCTTGCGACAACACGCAATCCTGCTCCCTTTTCAAGCTGCTGGCACTCAAGGCGCACACGGAACACCTTGCCCGGAGAGTGGGGAATGGCCTCGAAATCAAGATGCAGACGCGCGAAGCCGCGAGCGTCCGGAACGAGATCGCCTGTGGTGATGGAACGCTCCGCAATCAGCGCGAAGCTCTCCATATCGCGCACGCGCATCGCCCATGTGCCATGAGGGATCTCGCTCCTCAGGTCGACCCAGATGGCAACGGAGTCAAGGGCTCCGTGCGGCACAGTGAAGGTCTGGGCAACATCCGTCCCCGGCTTCACCGCGGGGAGATCCGACATGATGGCCCTTTCGTTCCAGGGAACCGTGGGGAAGATCGTGTCGACCGGGCTCCACTCGGGCAGAGTCAGCAGGTACTGCGCGCCGAACAATTGCAGCGACTTCCGGTCAGCCCTGTGCATGGTGCGCCAGTTCGCTTCGGTGCCGAAGCGGTTGCGATACAGCTTGTCGTAGGGGCCCACCCACAACCCGTCGTAGTTGGCCAGCAGGTGGATGCCGTACGGCATGTTCATTGAAGGCGGCAGCGCTTCCGTGCCAACGATGGCCAGAGTCTCGCCCTGCAACTCGTCCGCCAGCTGGGCCACCAGCGGTGTCGCAGGCATGTGCTGCTCCAGAGGAATCCGCGGGTTGTAATGGCGGAGCAACCCGCCTGTCTGCGTGAAGCACGCGGTGAGGAGGATCAGGCCGGCAATGCCGCGGATCCACGCTCGCGAACTGAGCGCGATCAGTGCCAGCGCGAGAATTCCCGCCGTGAAGGAGTACTGGATGTCCTGAACGTGCGCCCATGCCGCCTCGGGCATCCGATCCAGCGGGAAATCAGTCCTGTTCGGCAGACGCCGCACGAAACCGATCGAGCGTTCCACAAGGTGCTCAGTACCCGCGAAGAACCAGGCCACGAGGATCAAGCCGGCGAGCAGGATTGCGAGGCAGGCTTTCCTGCGCTGCTGATCGGGCAGATTCCAGAGGTGCTGCAAGAAGCAGGCCGCACACACGCTCGCCGCCAGCGCGAACACGAACTGGCTGCGGTTGATGGGCGCGATGCCGATCAGCGGGATGTGCGCGATCCAGGCGTTGAGGCCCCAGAAGTCATAGGCCCAGAGGACCCACAGGATCATGACCGCGGCGAACACGGTGTGCGTCCGGGACTTGTTGGGCACCGCCAGCGAGCACAGAGCCATGAAGAGCAGGAGGGCGCCTACATAACCACTGTTCGCGGCTTCGTAGTTGATGGGAGGGACGCCGGCATGGAGGTAGTACTCCAGCGAAGGGTTGCCCAGCAGATCCGGGAAGGCGTACAGAGGCCAGAAGGCGCGGGGCAGAGGCGTTTGCGTGCCCGCGCGCTGTTCCGCGAGCCTTGAGTGCTGCATGTACTCGATGAAGGGCAGCAGGCCGACCGAACTGATCAGCATCGAGATGCCGACGGCGGCGGATAGTCCGAGGCAGAGCGGTCGGACGCGACTCCATTCCTGCCTGCGATCCTCCGCGCGGACGATGCGCAGACTGACGCGCAGGATCATGTAGACGCCGGCGATGAGTGCCCCGAAGAAGAGCGGCTCGGGTTGACCCGAGAGCGCGCACGCCGCGTAGCTCACGGACAGACCCGTGAGACCAGCGCGATCAACGGTCGTGTCGTGCTCATGTCGCGCCAGCACACGCTCCGTGAAGTACAGAATCGCCGGCAGCAATGCCGCTGCCCCCACGTGCGGGTAGTTGAGCAGCAGCAGATTGTGGCCGCAGAAGGCGTAGCCCAGACTGCCCAGCAATGCCGCCCAGGGGCCGATGCCCAACTGGCGCAGGAACAGGAGCATGAACCCGCCCGCAGCGAGCAGCTTGAGCATGGCGCTCAGCAGATAGGCCCATGACTTGGGCAACAGATAATGCGGCAGGCTGAATGGCGAGAGTACCGCCGATTGCGCGTTCGCGAGGTGGGGCACGCCGCTGCCGTTATACGGATTCAGGATGGGCAACTGGCCCTGAATCAGTTCCTCGCGATTGAACTGCATCCACGGCTCCATCTCGGTGACTGGATCGGAAAGCAGTTCGTTCTTGGGCCGGGCGGGCTTTCCTTCCACACGCAGCAGCGGGAAGTTCTGCGAAATATCACCCGGCGACCAAATGTGAGTGTTTACGCCTGCGATCGGCTCGAAACAGAAAATGACCAGACAGAGAAGCAGGCCCACGGGCGCAAGTCCTCTCCACTCGGTGATCGATTTCCAGGTAGGGGGGCTACCGTTCTTCAAGTCAGCCTAGAAGCGACTCAAATTCAGTTGCGGTGTCAAGTCCCGCGGTCGGCAGATGTTGCATGGGACAGCCTTGTGCGGCGATGCACTCGCTAGAATGGGGGGCATGCCCGAACTCCCCGAGGTCGAAACAACCGTACGACTGTTGCGCCCCCTGCTTTCAGACCGAATTCTCGGTTACGCTCGCGTGGCCTGGCAGAGGACGCTGGGTGGACAGTCGGCTGCCGAATTTCAGGAGCGGATTATTGGCGCGCGGGTGCGGGCAGTTGAGCGCAGGGCGAAGTACATCCTGCTTCGGCTGGAACGTGAGGGTGCGGACGCCGGGGTGGTGGTGGTGCATCTGCGAATGACGGGTCGCCTCTACGTCGATCCACCGCAAACCACTCCCGAAAGTCACGTTCAGGTCGAGATCGAACTCGACAATGGACACTGGTTGCGCTTTCTGGATGTGCGCAAGTTTGGACGCGTCCAGTTTGCGCGCCATGAATGCGACTGCCTTCCGAATCTAGGTCCGGAGCCACTATCCGATGATTTCAAGCCAGGCTGGCTTGTGCAGTCCTTGAAGCGGCACCGCCGACAGATCAAGCCCCTGCTGCTCGATCAGAGCTTTCTCGCCGGACTTGGGAACATCTACGTCGACGAGGCGCTGCACCGAGCGGGGATTCATCCCCAGGCGAACTCTGCTCGCTTGGATGTGAATCGAATCCATGCCCTCCATGGGGCCATTCGCAAGATCCTGACGGCTGCGATCCGGCGCGAGGGGTCGAGCTTCGACCGATTCTACAGGACCCCGGAGGGCAAGCCCGGTGGGTATCAGGCCCAGTTCCAAGTGTATGGGCGGGAGGGGCAAGCCTGCCGCCGATGCGGGGGAACGGTGAGGAGAACGGTCGTTGGCCAACGAGGCACGCACTGGTGCAGAGGCTGTCAACAGAGGTGAAAAGCACAAGTCCCGTTGAACTGCCCCAGAGGTCTGGACTCGATTTGGATTTGGAAAGGCGGATTTCAGCGCGAGGCTAGTGCGAGGGAGCGTCCCGGGGGATGGAAGGAGACCCGTTCCCGATGCCCGCTGTTACACCGCTAGCCATCCCGCAAGACTGCCCGTACCCCGACTGTGACCGTACGCGACCGTTCACCTGGCGCCGGCGCGGCAGCTACAGGCGCAAGTGTGATGAGCGCCCGGTGCCGCGCCTGCAATGTTTGCGCTGCATGCGCCGCTTCTCCACGCAGACCGACCGCGTCGATCGAGGTCTGCGGCGGCCTGATCTTGTGATTCCGCTGTTCAAGCTGTTCGTCTCGAAGGTCACGATGCGGCAGATGGCTTCGCTGTTCCGCGTGAACCTCAAGACCATCGCTCATCGCAAGAAGCTTCTGGGACGGCAATGCATCGAAGCCCACACGTATGTCATGACGACAACGGGCGTGCGGCTGGGCGCAGACGCTCCGTTCGTCTTCGACGAGCTCGAGACCTTCGAAACCTCGAAAATCCGCCAGCCGCTGACGATGCCGGTGGTGATGCACGGCCGGACATGGTTCGTGATCCACGCGGAAATCGGCACGCTGCCTGCGCGTCGGCGGCAGAAGGACGATTCTCCGCGGGAGCACCAGTCCAATGCGGTGGTCCGCATCTGTCTGGAGAAAACGCGCGCGATCACGGATGAGAAATGCACGCCGCATTTCGTGTCGGATCGCAAGTTCAGCTACCCGAAGCTCCTGCGCCAGGTTTTTCAGACCTATGCACACCTGCGCATCAGCTCGCGGCAGGCGCGCACGATCCACAACCCGATGTTTCCGATCAACAACCTGTTCGGCCAGATGCGAGACAACGTGTCCTCTCTGGTGCGACCGAACTGGGCTCACGCGAAGAAGCGCGAGATGCTCGGTCAGCACGTCTGGATCTACGTCGCTTATCGGAACTACGTGCGGGAGATCACCCGGGACTGCCGAACCCATTCGAGTGCTTCGGCGCTGGGCATCATGCCCCGCCCCCTGGAGCCGGAAGAGCTGCTGACCATCCGCGGCCGCATCTGCCTCGCGGCGTGACCACGGATCTGGAGCAGTTCGGTAAGGTTCAGCTGGCGGGCCGCTGTCTCCAAGCGCTGTCGAGCTCCCGGACGCTCGGCCACTGTTCCGCGCACATCGCCAGATAAATCGTCACATCCTCCGGCTTGTACTTCTGATCCAGCGCCTGAATCGCACTTGCGATCTTCGCCGCATCCGGCTTCGCGTTATCCAGATCCTCAATCATCCCATCCTGATGCTGAACACCCGTCGCATCGAGGAAGTCCGTCACCAGCGTCCGCGCGTTCTTGATCAAGTACGCACCCAGAATCTCATACGCCATCTGAGCATTGCGCGACTGCTCCAGAATGCGTCGTGCCGTCCTCGCGCGCTGATCAAACGGCAGCTTGCGGATCGCCTGGGGGCGGAAGCGCAGATGCTTGGCGACCTCGTTGTCGAGGGGGCCGAAGCCCTGCTGCTCCAGACTCTGGTAGATGGCCAAGAATCGTTCGGGGGACAGGCGCTGCAGCTGCTCGAGGACTTGCATGGGGGGATGGCTCTCAGGATCGGGGGCAAACAGTGTACTCGCCACCTCTCCCGTTGTGAACCGACCACCCGCCGCGGTGCGCAGCGAGCGCCGCCTAATGCGCCGCGGCGAGCGCCTTGGACTCTCGGCCCACGCCCCGTTCGGGGTGCGGCACGTAGAACGGTCCGATCGCGAGGCCATCGAGGTGTCCCAGCAGGAACGCGCGCACGGCGTCCCTGGGCGAGCAGACGATGGGTTCTTCGTGCATGTTGAAGCTCGTGTTGATGAGGCAGGGGATGCCGGAGAGCTTCTCGTAGGCGCTCAGGATCGCGTGGTACTCCGGGTTGACCTCGCGACGGATCAGCTGCGGTCGGGCCGTCCCGTCGACGTGTACCGCGGCCGGGCAGTTCGTGCGCATGAACTCCGTGCAGTCGAACGTGATCGTCATGAACTCCGCAGCGTGTTCGGCTCCCTCGAGGTTGACGTAGCACTTCTCGCGCGCTTCCCAGAGGGTCACCGGAGCGAAGGGCATGAACTCGGTTCGTCCCAGGCGCTTGTTGAGCCACTGATTCACCTCGGGTTCGCGAGCGTGGTACAGGATCGTGCGGTTGCCGAGCGCACGCGGCCCGTATTCCATCCGGCCCCCGAAGCGACCAATCACCTCACCGGCATGAACGCGCCGCGCGATTTCGCCGACGAGATCGTCGGGGCGCTCGTAGCGCAGGCCCGCACGCTGCAGTTCGGCTTCGATCTCGGCCGGTGTGTAGCCGGGGCCGAAGTACACATTGTCATAGGTCGGCAGGACGCGGCCCTTCGCGCTCCACAGCAGTGCAAGCCCGGTGCCGCAGCCGCCATCGCCCATGTTGGGATAGACGAACGTGCGCTCAACCTCCTCGATCTCGTGGAGGCGCTGGTTCATCTTCACATTGGCGGTCACGCCGCCCGACAGAACCACGGATCCGCAGCCGGTCTTGCGCACCCAGTACCGCACGAGTCGCGCCGCAAGCACTTCAAGCACGTACTGCCACGCCGCCGCGACGTCGATCATCGGGAAGCGTGCCGCGAGATGCCGCGAGAAGTGCACGTTGAGATTCTGATAGATGTGGAAATCGCCATCCTCGAGGAAGTCCACGCGCGAAAGCAGTGCTTCGGCGAGTACCTGCGGATCTCCGAACGCCGCAAGGCCCACGATCTTGCCCGCATGCCGGTCGGGATGGAAACCCAGCGAGCTCGTCACGGATTCATAGAAGCTGCCGAGCGAGTGCGGGAAGCGCAGATTGTGCAGACGGCGGATCTTGCCGTTTTCGCCGATGCTGACCGACCCTGCGAGTCCGGAACCGTAGCCGTCGAGCGTCACGATCAGCGCGCGCTCAAACCCGCTCGCGATGTACGCATTGGCTGCGTGCGAAAGGTGGTGTTCCGCGCGCTTGAGCTTCTTTGACAGACCCAGCTCTGCCAGCCCGGCTTGCAGTTCTTCGCTCCAGCGCCGGTGGTCCTCGCGTGCCTGCAGCGCCCACTCGCTGGATGCCTGCTGCGCCATGGCGCGGCTGACCTGCTCATTCGAACCGCCCAGCGAATGGAACAGCTCCTTGAGCCAGCCCTTCTCCTTGCGCTGTTCGGGTGTGCGCAGTCCGTGCACAAGCCCTGCGCGGGCAGGTACGCGGTCCTGAGCGCGGTGGAGGATGGGAGCGAGATCCGGAGGCGTGAAGCCCGCCATCCACTTGTCCTCGGCCTGCAACGCATCCTGAATCAGCTCGGCTTCCTTGTCCCACTCCAGGAAGGGATAGGCAACGATGTCGATCTCATCCGGGTCGGTGCCCGTTGCATTGAGGGCGGCTTCAATGGCGCGCCGCGGGAAGCCGGAGGTCTGTTTGACGCGATTGAAGCGCTCCTCGCCGGCGGCGAACAGCACGCGTCCGTCTTCCACGAGGGATGCTGATGAGTCCTTGTCGAGGGGGGAGATGCCGAGGATCTTCACGCGGGGTCTGTGCTGGGGGTCTGAAGGAGGCTTTGGTGCAGTTCGGAGGGTGTCATCGGCACGCCACCGAGCTCTTTGAAGAAGAACTCAAAGTATCGGCCAATCCGGTGGAAAAACTTTTCCCGATCGGCCTGCGTCCGCACATAGCTGGTGTGTCCGGGTTCAACCGAGGGACTGTGGAGGCTGTATTGGAAGGTCCGCACGCCCCGCGCCAGCAAAGCTCGGGTCAGGCGCACGCAGTCTTCATGTTCGTAGCCCTCGGGGGATAGGAAGAGCTGTTCGCAGGCCCCGAGCCGCGCCGCCAAGCCGGTCAGAGGCAGCGGCGCCGCTCTGCGAGTTGCGGCATACAGTCCCGGGCCCGCCAGCCAGCCGACGAATGCGCCCGTGCTGGGCAGCGACAACAGCTCGTGCTCGCGGTTCAGCCAGCGCGGACGCGCGGACTGTGAGGAATGATCCGGTCCGCCGTCGGCGGACAGGTCGAAGGCCGCCGCCACGGAGAGATCCACACGGAAGCCCAGTTCCAGCAGCAGCGCCTGCGTATTGGGTCCGAAGCCGTAACGCCCTGCCTTGTAGCAGCGCGGTCTGGTTCCCAGTTGAGTCTCGATGCGCTCGACGAGCGCCTGGAGTTTGGCTCGCTCCAGCGCCGCGGGCAGGTTGCCGGGATAGGAGTTGCGTGCGTTGACTTCTTCTTCGAACGGCGGAGTCACCCAGGGATGCAGGTGCGCACCGATCTCGCAGGCGCCGCGACTTCTGATCGACCGAAAGACTTCGGCGCTGGCTGGCGTTGCTGCAATCGGGAAATCGACCACGTAGGTCGGCCGAACGCCCTGATCCTCGCAGATCCGCTGGAAAGCCTCGATCGAGCGCACATGGGTCACTGCCGTCGCGTTGCGATCGAAGGGTTGGTCCCAGTCGAATTCCTCCTCGGTGTCGACCACGACAACCAGTCTGGGCTGTGCGGAGCTTTCCACGAGCCCCAGTCTAGGCAACTTGGTGGGCCTTCGCACGCCGTGCTAGGCTCGCGCCACGGATGACCCGCGCACTCAAGCTCTTCTACTACACGGCGGTGAATGCGCTGCTGCTGCTGCTGGCGCTCGAGCTCGGCATGCGGCTGTTTCACAGCCCCGCAGAGCCCGCCAAGGCTTCCGTGCGCGATGTGCCTTACCAGCTGCATCCCTTCTTTCAGTCGAGCTTTCCCCTCAGCACGGCGGTCTCCCGGGATCCGCGCTTCTACGGCTGGCCCACCAATCCGGAGCTGCCTGCAGGCTTCGAGCCTGGGCGGCAGCGGATCCTCTTTCTCGGCGGATCCACCACGGCGTGTCGCTATCCGCATTTGGTGCGTTGGCTGCTGGAGCAGCAGCAGGTGCCCGCTACCGCGTTCATCGCGGGTTACGACTGGCACTGCTCCCTGCACTCGCTCTACAAGCTTGAGACCTATACGGACACAGTGCAGCCCGACCTGATCGTCGTGCTGGAGGGCATCAACGACTTCTACCGCGGGTTCACCTCGCCTGCGCTGTCCCTGCCGGAGTACCGCGAGGACTACTCCCACTACGCCGGAGCGCTCCATCCGTTCTGGCAGTCCGGTCTGGCACGCGGAGACGCTCGTCCGGCCTTCTTCGCGCAGCCGATCGGTCGCTTTGCGCACGAAGCCTCACACGATGACAGCCTCGGCGGATGGTTCCGCGCGCTCGCTTACGAGAGCCTGCTGGTGCGCAGTTTGCGCTCGGCCGCTCCGCCGGCGGAAGAAGCACAGACGATCGTGTCGATGGAGCAGGATGCGGTGCTGCGAGCCCTGCCGGCCTTCGAGCGGAACATGCGCTCGCTCGTGCGGTCCGCAAAGCGGCGTGGCATTCCCACGGTGCTGCTCACGATGCCCTGGAGCCTGGGCTCGGCACGCACGTTCCTCGCACCTGCCGGGTTCTTCACCAACGATGGCCTGCACATGCTGGACGAAGCGGGCTTCGACATGGGCATGCGCCGTTTCGCGGAAACCGTGGAGCAGCTCGGACGCGACGAGGACGTCGAGGTGATTTCCATGCACCGCGAGATCACGGATGCGGCGTTGTTTCAGGATGAGGTTCACCTCACGGATGCCGGACAGGAACAGGAAGCACGCGCGTTGGTGCGCGAAATCCTGCTGCGCAAGCTGCTTCCCAGGCAGCGTTGAGGCCTATTCCTCGTCCGATTCCTGGCTGCGCTGCTGAACCTCCGTGGGGCTCAGCTTGCGGATTTCCTTCACAGTGAGGTCGAAGGTGACCTTGAGGCCCGCGTGGGGGTGATTGGCATCCAGCGTGATCGCATCGGGCGCGATCTCCACCACGCGCATCTTCATGCTGCCGGACTGCTGGCCGTCGTCATCCTGAACCTCCACCGTGACCCAGTCGCCGGGCACGATCTCGGCATCCTCGGGGAACGAATCGCGCGGGACAGCGACGATGCCATCGGGATTGAACTCCCCGTAGGCGTCCTCGGGCTCCAGCGTGATGTTGACCTGATCGCCGACCTTGTGTCCTGCCAGTGCAGCCTCGAGCTTTGGAGGGATCTCCCCGTGGCCGTGCAGATAGGACATCAGCGAATCGTTGTCCGAGCTTTCCAGCATGTCGCCATTGGGGGCATGGAGCTCGTACTCGAGGTCGACGAGGCAGTCGTTTTCGATCTTCAACGCGGATGTTTCAGTGGGTCACGGGTTGAGCCGAGACCGGAGCGGCGGCCGGGGCGGAAACCGCAGGAGCGGCCGTATCGCTGACCGGCGCAATGCCATTTGCGGCCGAGGCGCTGCCGTTGGCGGAATCGCCGCGGCCGTTCTTCTCGCGCACCAGATACGTGTAGCCGTGCAGGCCGGCTTCGTAGCGCGCATACAGCTTGGCCGATTCCTCGAAGCTGATGCGGCCCTCCTCGAGTGAAGTTTCGACAGATCGGCGCAGGTTGTTGAGCAGGTCGGTTTCGAAGTACTCGACGTACTCGAGCACATCCTGGACGCGCTCGCCGCGCAGCACATGCGTCAGGCGCGGCTTGCCGTTCTCGTCGGCATCCACATGCACGACGTTCGTGTCGCCGAACAGGTTGTGCATGTC
>SYGM01000021.1 GCA_005799545.1 Planctomycetia bacterium
ATCACGACTCCGGGAGCGATCTCGGTGCCGTGCTCGATGCGCGAGGCGCGCTCCAGCTCCTCGAAGGTCTGAAAGTGACTCATGACGAATCTTGATGGTACGCTCCAGCAGCGATTTCAGGTCGCGTGGCCGAGCTTGAGCATCAGGTTTTCCCGCGCCGTGTGCAGGCGCGAGCCCACCGTGCCCTCGGGGATGCCGAGGATGTCGGCGATTTGTGCATGTGCAAGCCCCTCGCCGGCCGCGAGGCCCAGCACCACGCGCTGCTCCAAAGGCAACTGCGCGATGGCGCCCAGCAGACGGCGTGCGCCCTCCAGCTGCTCCAGCCTGCGGCCCGGATCGCTCGCGGAGCCATTGGCGGGACCGTCCTCGAGCTCGAGCGCCGGCTTCGAGCGGCGCTGATTGCGGATGCGCGCGGCGTGCCGGATCGCGATGCGGAACAGCCAGGTTGAGAGCTGTGCTTCGGCGCGGAAGCCCGCAATCCCGCGGTCGAGATCAATCCAGGTTTCCTGCAGCGCGTCCTCGGCATCGGCGCGGTTGCACGCGATGCGCAGGCACATCTGGAACAGCGCGCCGCCGTAGGCCTCGATCACTTCTCGCATGGCGTGTTCGCGCGGAGTGTTGGCTGCCGAGCGCGGAGGGGACTGCAGCGCGCGCACCCATTCGCTCTGCTGTGCGGGTGTGCTCACGAGGCACTCCTGCGGTTCGTGATCCAAAGCCACAGATCGTGCAGGCGATGACACAGCCAGATCAGCGGCAACACCAGCAGGTACGGAATGACCAGACAGACGAGGATCGCATTCAGGATCCAGTGCTTGCGGGCATCGCCGCCGAGATCTTCCAGCTCGCGCCGCAGTCCGGGCAGGAACAGCGCCCAGCGCAGCAGCACGCATGCCAGCACGAATCCCGAGACCAAACCGGCGGCTTGAGGATGCTTGCCAAAGATGGCCGCCATGCCCATCAGCGCCGCGAAGAACAGCATCAGGAGCGACGTGAACACCTCGCGCCCGAGGCGTTGTTCCACGCGCTCGCGCTCGGCCTTGAGGAAGTCCTCGTCGCTGTGCAGCGCCTCGATCTGCTGGCGCTGCTCGTGGTAGTCCCTGATCCAAAGCGGCAGCAGAAACAGCAGGAAGACGAACAGGTTGCGGATCTGGCCCTGCGTCAAAAGGAACACCACGCCCGAGCCGTAGATCAGGATCTTGATCCACGAGCGATGACGGTCCCAGAACCGGCGCAGGCGGCTGCTCCAGGAGAGCGGGCGGGGCTGGCCCGGGCGGAGCGAGGCGGCGCGTGCCGCGCTCATGCTCAAGGCGCGTTCGAGTTCATCAAGGTCGGGTTGTGCGTTCATCACAGCCCTTGGTGGAGTGCACGGGAGCGCAGCTTCGCTGGAAATCAGAAAATCCGCAAGTGTTTGTCGGAAAACGGCTTACGTTCGACTGAGCCGTTCGTCGTAGACCGCTTCCAGCGCGCGTACCTGCGTCGCGAGCGAGTAATGCCGCTCCACGTGCGCCCGGCCCGCGCGGCCCCACTCGCCCCAGCGCTCCGCGCTGCGCACCGCCTCCAGCAGCATCGCCGCGCCGCCCGCCTCGTCATTCTCCTCGAAGAGCAGCCCGCCGACGCCGTGCGGCACGACCTCGGGGATGTCGCAGTGCTTCGAGGCCACGATCGGAATGCCGGTGGCGGACATGTCGATCAGCGAGACCGGTGCGCCGCCCTCCGCATCGCCATCGGAGGCGTGGAGCGAGGGCGCGAGGAACAGGTGGTAGGCTTCCAGCGACTTGCGCCAGGCTGCGTAGGGCAGCGGCGGCGG
This sequence comes from Planctomycetia bacterium, assembly GCA_005799545.1. GTDB lineage: Bacteria > Planctomycetota > UBA1135 > UBA1135 > SYGM01. The sequence goes on from SYGM01000021.1 coordinate 1,808, forward strand.
AAAGTTGACGCAGCCCTCCAGGTCCAGCTCGCGCACCAGCGCCTGAACGCGCGCGAGCACCGCTTTTTCCTCGGCGCTCTTCGCGATCACCATCACGGACAGCTCCAGACGCGGACACTCGCGGCGCGCGCGAGCGAAGATGCGCACGGCGAGCTCGTGGCCTTTCTTCTCCACCGCGCGGCCGCTGATCAGAACCTTGATCGGACCGTCCTTGGGCGCCTTGCGCTCGAAGAAGTTCGCGCTTGAGAGATCGACGCCGAGGTGCTGCACGCGCACCTTGTCGGGCGGGCAGCCCAGGCTGATCACCTTCGCCCGCATCGCCTCGCCTTCGACGAGGAACAGATCGCCCTCGCGCCACAGCTCCAGGAAGCGCGTGCGCCACTTTTCCGAGCGCGAGTTGCGCCAGATGTCCGCCCCGTAGAACGAGCTGATGTGCGGCAGGCCCGTCGCGCGCGCCAGCGGCAGATCCTTCCAGCCCTTGCCGGCGAAATGCGAGTGCAGCAGACGGGCCTGCGTGCGCCGCGCCACGCCTTTCATGAACGGGAAATAGCCGCCGTTGAGCGCCTTCGCCGCGTGCTCGTACCAGCGCCGCGGCGCGGGGAAGCTCCGCAGCGCGTGCACGGCATCGAGCGGGAACTGATCGAGGTTCTCGAGCTTGTTGGTGACGACCGCCGCCTGCCAGCGCGAGAGCAGCTTGATCTGACCGTAGACCCATGAGCCCGTTCCGAACAGGTACGGGTTGACCGAGTGCAGCACCAGCGGCTTCATGCCTGCCCCGGCGTGAACTTCGCGTCCGGCAGCAGGAAGCGCATCAGCTTGCGCTCCCCGCCCGTGCCCAGCTTGGTGTAGGTGCGCGAACCCACATCGAACACGGTGACGCCCGGTTCCGCCCGCAAGCCGTCACTGACCACGCGGAAGCTCGCTTGCGCGGCGCCGCTCTGTCGACAGAACTCCCCGATCCGGCGCTCGAGCTCCTGTGCTCGCTCGGGCAGCGCGATCTCGCGGAACTGGGTACCGAAGCGCTCGGTGACATCCTGCGCGGGGGAGCCGGCATAGGTGCGCTCCGCAGCCAGGTCCTTGGTCACCATGGAGCCCAGCATCACCAGCGCGCGATCGCCGATGGTCACCGGCGAAACCAGCACATGTCCCACCAGCCAGACATCCTTGCCGATCGTCAGCGCGCGCGAGGAGTGGAAGCGGCAGCCGGCGAGCGTGTCGCCGTACTTCATGTGGCCCCACAGCTGGCTGTAAGCTCCGATCCCTACGTTGTCGCCGATCGTCGTGCCGCCCTGCGCATCGATGATCGAGCCGGTTCCCAGCCAGAAGTTGTGCCCGATGCTCAGTCGGCCCGGCCCGGGAAAGAAGCAGCGGTCGTAGATGGTGCCGAAATCACCCATCGTGAACTCGGAGGAGTGGATTTCCACATCGTCACCGATGCGGCAGCCGTCGCCGATGCGCACCCGCTTGGAGCGGATACGGACATTGCGGCCGAAGCGCACATCCTTGCCGATCTGCACGTCCGAGCCCGAGATGCGGGGGCTGCCCCCGGTCAGGCGGCGGAAGAACGAAGCGATTCCCGGGCTCATCGGGCGGGAGTGTAGCAGCGGGGAGCAGACGAGGCCTAGCGAAAGGGGGCCTTCCCTCCCGACACCGCAGAGTTCCCGGAATCACGGGGGGAATTTTTCAGGAGGACCGCTCGAACGCCGTCGCTATTCTGTCAAAGTGCTTTTCCGGATGAACAAGCGCTCTCTTCTGTCCGCCCTCTGTGTGCTCGCACTGGCCTGCTTGGGCCTGTTCGCGAGCAACATCGTGCGTGCAGTTCACTTCGCGGAGAACCACCACGGGTGGTGCGAGGATCACGGAGCGATCGAGCACACGCTCACCGAGTCAGGGAACGCGCTGCACGTCAGCGAGTCGCGGACCGGTGCTGAATCTGCGTGCACGGACACGGAGCCCTCCGCCCCGGAACGCCCGCACGAACAGTGCGACTGGAGCGAATCGTGGTGGGCTCCCGTGCCGCCGGACACGGTCTGGGAAACACAGACACCGCTGCCTGCAGATCGCCTGTGCAGTCATCGTCCTCAGCCTGCAGTCGCGCGGAAGCTCCCTGCTCTGCTGACGGCACCCAAGCACTCTCCGCCGGATACCAGGGCCTGATTCTTGTCTGGCGGCCGCACACCCGTGCGGCCTGGTTTCGTTGGTTCCCTGGATCAGGAGGTCGCCATGTCGGCGTCCCGTGTTTGGTTGGATTCCGGTCTTGTTTCGGCGGATTTGATGGCGGGCCTGCGCAGCGTGGCCCGGGGCATCGTGCCCAGCGACGACGTGGCGATGGATTGCGTGCAGGAAGCACTGCTGTGTCTGTGGCAGCAGGAGCAACTGCCCGAAGATCCGCGCAGCTGGCTCGTGCGCACGGTGGTGCACAAGGCCATGCATGCGCGCCGTGCCGCGGTGCGTCGCACGCACCATGAGGATCGTGTGCGGCTCGAGCGTCCGGAGCACTGCCCGCTTTGCGATCCGTCGCGCGATGCGGAGGAGCAGGAGTGGCGCGAGCAGATCGAAGCGGCGATCCGCACTCTGTCGGCCGAGCTGCAGTCGGCGCTGCGGCTGCGCTGGGAAAACGATCTGGAATACGAGGAGATCGCGCGCCGGCTGCAGATTCCGCTCGGGACCGTGCGCTCGCGCCTGGCGCGTGCGCGCGCCGCATTGGCCGCCAGACTCGGGGAAAAGGAACCGGACGCGGAACTTGCCGCCGGTGGGCGGGAATCAACGCGCGGAGAACCAGGCCTGCGTCTCACGCCGATCCAATGAGGATTCGTCGGCGGGAGGCGCAGGCCGTCTACGCCTCAATGAAAACCACACTTCGCAGCATTCCGCTGCTGGCGCTGAGTGCGCTGGCTTTCGCTCAGAAACCCCTCGACCCCGACATCATCTTCAGCACGGATTCCGTGCTGAAGCGCGTCTACAAGTTTGAAGACGCCGACGGCGACAAGAGCTTTGGTCAACCGGGTGAGACCGTCGTGCTCTACGACAACGCGCTGGGCGCAATACCGCTGCTCAACCCGATGTGTCTCACGCAGTCTCCGGATGACCGCCTGTATGTCGGCGATGCGGGGCTTGACCGCATCCTCTGCCTCGACGATCACAACGAGGACGGCGATGCCTACGACACAGGTGCTCCGACGCCCACGGGTGATGAGGCCTGGATCTTCTTTGATGGACATGCCGGAGGCAACGCCGGCGGCATCGTGACGGAGCGCATCACTTCCATCGCGGTCACCAATCTGGGGCAGGTCTGGGTTTCGGTCGCCAATGACACTCCGAACGGCAAGGACATGATTCTCCTGCTGGTTGACATCAACGGCGACGGTGATGCCAACGATGCGGGTGAAGCCACCGTGCACTACGAGATCGCGCCGGGTGCTGCGGCGGACTTCAGCGAGCCGGTGGCCGTGCGTCAGGGACTCGACGGCCGGGCCTACTACCTCGAGAACGGCAGCGGCTTCCTGACGGGCCTCTACCGGCTTGAGGACCTCGATTTCTCAGGCTCGATCAACGCGCCGGGCGAATCGACGCTGTTCTTCCGTCCGCTGCCCTTCCCCGTGGCCTTCGACTTCGAGTCGATCGATCAGGACGAGCAGGGGTACTGGTATGTGCTCGACAACGGCAACAACATCGTCTTCCGTGCCAGGGATTTCGATGTCAACGGAGCGATCAACTCCGCCACGGAAGCCACGACCTACTGGCTGCTGGAGTTGGGCTCAAACGTCAGCGACATCGCCGTGACTCTCGATGGTGCGCTGTTCGTCGGCGACGACCGGTCCAATGACCGTTTGCTGCGCGCCGAGGACGCTTCGGCAAGCGGGACGATCGAGCCCGCCGGCGAGACGGTGGTTTCCTATGACGACACCGCGAACCCCGTCAACACCGACAGCTTCTCCGGCCTCACGGCGGACTTCCACGGTCACGCCGACGTGGGTACGCCGTACTGCGGTTCGGGTTCGAATCAATGCCCGTGCAGCAATGACATCAGCGTGGAAACGGGCTGTGCGAACTCGACCGGTGCAGGGGCCCGACTGGAAGCCGAGGGCACCGATTCGATTGCCAACGACGATCTGGAATTCCTGTGCGAGGGTCTGCCGCCCGGCAAGGTCGCGCTGCTCTTCCAGGGCAGCAATCAGGCCGGCGGCGGACTCGGCATTCCCTTCGGCGACGGTCAGGTCTGCGTCGGCGGCTCTGCGCTGCGCCTGGGCACCCAGTTCGCGGACAACGCCGGACTGGCGGTCTGGACGCATCCCTTCCTGCCGCTGGCGGGCTGGACGGTCGGCTCCACCTGGAACTTCCAGGTGCGCTACCGCGATCCGATGGGCCCCTGCGGCAGTGGCTTCAACTTCTCGAACGGTCTCTCGATCACCTTCACCCAGTGACTTGAGATCGAAGCGCAAGCGCACTCCTTGCGTGAGCGGCCCGGATCCTCGATCCGGGCCGCTTCCTTTTTGCCTTCGGGCGTGTCTAGACTCGCGACTTCCAGGAACCGCCTGTCCATGCCCACCGCCGCCCACTCCAACTTGCACCTTGACCGGGAGACCCTGCTGAACCTTGATCGCTCGCTGAGCCGCGAGTGGCTGGAGACCGACGGGCTGGGCGGCTATGCGTCCTCGACGGTGCTGGCGTGCGCCACCCGGCGCTACCACGGCCTGCTGGTGTGCTATCCGCCCGGATCGGCGCGGCGCTACAACTTCCTCTCGCGCTTCGAGGAGAGCTTCCACGGGGGCGGCAAGAGCTTCTCGATCTCGATGTCGCGTTACCCAGGCCTGTTCCACCCGCTGGGGCATCAGGGTCTGGAGCGCTTTGAGCTGGCGCCTTGGCCGGCCTGGGTCTATCAGTTCGGCAGCGCGCGCCTGGAACGCGATGTGCTGATGGTCAAGGGGGCGCGCACGGTGCTGGTGCGCTACCGCGTCACCGGTCAGCGCAACCCGGTGGAACTGCGTCTGCGGCCGCTCCTGCCGATGCGCGAAGCGGATGCGCTGACTTTTGAGAACGATGCGCTCGACAAGCAGGTCGAGTACCTCGGCAGCGGCATCCGCTGCCGTCCCTATGCGGCCCTGCCGGCCATCTCGATCAGCGTCTCGAGCGAATCCTCGTTCGTACAGGATCCCTGCTGGTTCCGTCAGCAGGAGTACCGCAGCGACATCGCGCGCGGCTACGACGGCCGCGAGGACAACTACTCTCCGGGCAGCTTCCACATCGCGCTGCAGTCTGGCGTCGATGTGTTCGTCGCGGCCTCGATCGACGGTCCTGTCGCGGACCCGGCTGCGCTGTGGGAGCAGACCGCGCGTCAGCGGCTTTCGGAGCAGAGCTCGCAGCCCGGACTGCGCGGCGTGCTCGAAGACAGCGCGCGCGATTTCCTCTATCGCACGGAGAGCGGCCGGGTGGGTGTCATCGCAGGCTACCCCTGGTTCGGCGAATGGGGCCGCGATGATTTCATCAGCCTGCCGGGCCTGACGCTCGCCCGCGGGGATCAGGCGACCTCGCTCGCGGCCCTCCAGGGCGTGCTGCCCTTCGTGCGCAACGGGCTCGTGCCGAACATCTTCGGAACGGGTCCGGATGACAGTCATTACAACTCGGTCGATGCGGCGCTTTGGTTCGCGCGCGCGGTGCTGCTGCACTCGCGCGAGGCGGGGTCGGGCTCCGTGCTCGCGTTCCGGCCGGTGCTGGAGGAAATCGCGCGCCGCTATGAGCAGGGCACCGATTTCGGCGTGCACGTCGATGACTCGGGCCTGCTGGTCGGCGGTTCGGCCGAGCACAACATCACGTGGATGGATGCGCGCACCTCGCAAGGGCCGGTCACTCCGCGCGCGGGCGCTGCGGTGGAGATCAACGCGCTGTTGTACTCGCTGCTGGCCCATCTGGAGGAGATGGCGCTGGACGCGGATGATGCCGAAGGCGCACGCCACTGGAAGCAGAAGAAGCAGCGCATGGGCAAGAGCTTCCTCGCCGCGTTCTGGCTGGAGGAGGGCTATCTGGCCGATGTGGTTGCCGACGGAGTCGCCGACCGCAGCGTGCGTCCCAACATGGTGCTGGCCGCTGCGCTGGAGTTTTCGCCCTTGTCGCGCACCATGCGGGCGCAGATCGTGGCGCGCGCCGAGCGCGAGCTGCTGACGCCGGCGGGCCTGCGCACGCTCGCGCCGGGCTCCGAGCACTATGAGCCGCGCTACGGCGGTTCCTGCGACCAGCGCGATCGCGCCTACCATCAGGGCACGGTGTGGCCGTGGCTTCTGGGGTTCCACGTTGAAGCCGCGCTCCGGGCGCGCGGCAATCAGCCCGGCGAGCTGGCGCGGCTGCGGGCGATGCTCACCGGTTTCGAGGCGCACCTCGCCGAAGCGGGACTCAACCAGATCTCCGAAGTCTTCGATGCGGAGGCGCCGCATCGTCCGGGCGGAACGATCGCGCAGGCTTGGAGCACGGCGGAACTGCTGCGGGCCTTCGCGCTGCTGGAACAGGCGGGCGGGTAGGCACAGACCGATGAAGGTCCTCATGCTCGGCTGGGAGTTCCCGCCCCACAAGAGTGGGGGACTGGGCACAGCCTGCGAGGGCCTGACGCGCGGCCTCGCCGAGCACAGCGTCGAGGTGCTGATGGTGGTGCCGCGTCTGGTCGGCGGCGAGCAGGTGGCGAGCGGGCGCATGCTCGAGGCTGCGCGGGCGCTTTCCGCGGCTGCGGCAGCGGAATCCTCAGCCGCCGAGCGGGAGATCGCGGTGCCGGTTGTCGCCAACACGGAGATCAGAGGTCTGGAGATCGTCGGCGTCGCCAGCCCGCTGCGTCCGTATCTGGATGCGGGCACGGAGCTGCGAGGAGGCTACGGACCCGATCTGTTCCGCGAGGTCGAGCGCTACGCCCAGGCTGCAGGCAGCATCGCCGCTGCGGAGCGCTTTGACGTGATTCACGCGCACGACTGGATGACGCTTGATGCGGGACTCCGTGCGCGCGAGCGCAGCGGCAAGCCGCTGGTCTGGCATGTGCACGCCAGCGAACATGATCGCAACCGCGACGCACCGGACGCCCGCATCGCCGCCATCGAGCAGCGCGGCGTCGAACAGGCCGATCGCGTGGTGTGCGTCAGCCACTACACGGCGACGAAGCTGCGTGAGCATTATGACGCGGCTCCTGAGCGCCTGCGGGTCGTGCACAACGCCACGCAGCCTGCCCGCGATCGACGCGTGCGTGCCTGGCGCGCGCGCCGGCCCTTTGCCGAGCCGCTTGCGCTGTTCATGGGCCGGGTGACGAGCCAGAAGGGGCCGGATGTGTTTCTCGATGCCGCGGCGCGGCTGGTGCGTGCCGGCACGCCCATCAAGTTCGCGCTGGCGGGGGATGGCGATCTGTGGAGCGGCTGCGTCGAGCGGGCCGCCGAGCTGGGGCTGGCGCGGCACATGTACTTCCCCGGGTTCCTGCAGGGTGACGCGGTGACGCGCATGCATGCGCTGGCGGATCTGTTCGTGATGCCTTCCGTCTCCGAGCCGTTCGGCATCGCGCCGCTGGAAGCGATGAGTCTGGGCACGCCCGTCCTGCTGACGCGGCAGAGCGGGGTCAGCGAGCTCGTCGACAGCGTCATCAAGTTCGACGCGGGTGACAGCGCGGGACTCGCGCAGGCCATGCAGGCTCTGGCGGAAGACCCGTTCCTGCGCTCTTGGCTGGGGGCGCGGGGCCGGGAGGAGGCGCAACGCTTGCGCTGGGGCGGCGCGGGAGCCAAGGTAGCGGACCTCTACCGGGAACTCACGGCTTGAAGGAGATCGTCTTCTATTTCCAGGTGCACCAGCCGTTCCGGCTGCGGCGCTACAGCCTGTTCGATATCGGCAACCACGGCCGGTACTTCGACGACGCGGAGAATGCGCGCATCCTGCGACGCATCGCGGAGCGCTGCTATCTGCCGATGAACGCGCTGATCGGTCGGCTGATCCAACGGCATGAAGGCGAGTTCCGCTGCGCGTACTCGATTTCAGGCGCCGCGCTCGAGCAATTCGAGCTGTGGACGCCGGAGGTGCTCGAGAGCTTCCGTGAACTGGCGGCAACGGGCTGCGTGGAGTTCCTGTGCGAGACCTCGATGCACTCGCTGTCGGGCCTGTTCGACGAGCAGGAATTCGTCACGCAGGTCGAGGAGCAGCGCGAGCGCATCACGCGGCTGTTCGGCGCAGAGCCCGTGACCTTTCGCAACACGGAGCTCGTGATCGACGAGCGCGTGGCGGCGCTGGTCGAGGAACTGGGATTCCGCGTGCTGCTCGGCGAGGGCGCCGACCATCTGCTGGGAACGCGGAGTCCGCATCCGGTGTACCGCCCGCGCGGAACACGCGAGCTGCGACTGTTGCTGCGCGACTACAAGCTCTCGGATGACATCGCCTTCCGCTTTTCCAACCGCACGTGGCATGAGTATCCGCTGACGGCGGACCGCTTCGCCCGCTGGGCGGCGGCAGCGCAAGGTCCGGGCCGCTGCATCGGCCTGTTCATGGACTACGAGACCTTCGGCGAGCACCAGTGGGCTGACACCGGCATCTTCCAGTTCATGGAGCACCTGCCGCGCGAGATCCTCGCTCATCCGCAGCTTTCCTTCGCGACGCCGGCCGACTTCGCCTTCGATCCCTTCGAGGGCGGCGAGCTGGCGATTCCGCGCCCGACATCGTGGGCCGACGCCGAGCGCGATCTCAGCGCGTGGCAAGGCAACGCCATGCAGAAGGCCGCCTCGGAGGCGTTCTGGAGCTTGCGCGAGAAGGTGCTGCGCGCCGCGGAGTCCGACCCGGAACTTCTTTCCGCCTGGCGCCGGCTCTCGACCTCGGATCACTTCTACTACATGTGCACGAAGTACTTCTCGGACGGGGACGTGCACAAGTACTTCAGTCCATACCCGACCCCGCACGATGCTTTCCTGTGTTTCATGAATGTCCTCGACGACCTGAGCCGCAGGGCTGAGGCCGTCAAGGCATCGTCTGTGTCCAGTCCCATCGCTCCCAGTCTCATCGCTCCCAGGAAAGCCCGGTGAAGGAAACGCTAGTGAAGCCCCCCTACACGCTGTTCGAAGTCAGTTGGGAAGTCTGCAACAAGGTCGGCGGCATCCATACCGTCGTTTCCACCAAAGCCAAGACGCTTGTTGACAAGCTCGGCGATGACTACGTGGCGATCGGTCCCTGGCTCCTGTCCGGTGGCAGTCCTTCGCCCGCCTTCGAGCCGGTCAAGGGCTATGAGGAGTTCACGGAACGCTGCCGCGCGCTGGGCGTGCCGGTGCGCGTGGGACGCTGGAAGATTCCCGGAGCGCCGCTGACGGTGCTGGTGGAGTTCTCGGGTCTCTACGCCCGCAAGGATGGCATCCTGTCGGGGCTGTGGGAGCGCTTCCGCGTCGACTCGCTGCACGGCGGCTGGGACTACGTCGAACCGCTGCTGTTCGGTCATGCGGCGGCGCTGGTCATCGAGCAGTGGCACGCCGAGTTCGTCTGCGAGAAGCGCGGCGTCTCGGTGGCACAGTTCCATGAGTGGATGACGGGCTCGGGCCTGCTGTACCTCAAGGAGAAGGCGCCGGAGATCGGCACCGTCTTCACGACGCACGCCACCTGCCTCGGCCGCTCCGTCGCCTCCGGCGGCGTGCAGCCGGTCGATGCGCTCAAGAACAAGACGCCCGAGGATCTCGCGGCGCAGCACGGGGTGCAGGCCAAGCACTCGCTCGAGAGCGTGTGCGCCCGCGAGGCCGATGTGTTCACGACGGTCAGCCAGATCACGGCCGACGAGGCGGAGCTGTACTTCCACCGCCCCGCGGCACCGCTGCTGCCCAACGGCATCGACCTCGATGTGATCGATGCGATTGCCGGCAAGACCGGGGCGGAGGACGCGGAGGCGCGTGTTCGCGATCTGGCGCACCGCTTCCTCGGCGAGGACGCCAGTCAGGCGGCCCTGTTGTGCATCGCCGGCCGCTACGAGTTCCACAACAAGGGCATCGACATCCTGCTCGACGCCGCCGCGAAGATGAACCAGCAACCCGGCCGCCCCGTGGTCGTGATGGTGCTGGTGCCCGCCGGCAACTCAGGCGTGCGCTCGGATGTGCTGGAGCGCATGGAGCTGCCGCTCTCGAAGATCAGCGGCGCGATCGGCACCTGCACGCACAACCTTTTCGATGCGGAGCGCGATCCGGTCCAGCAGCACTGCAAGAAGCTCGGCCTCGACAACAAGCCCGGCTCGCGCGTCAAGGTGATCCAGATCCCGGTCTACTTCCACGAGGAAGACGGGTTCATGAACCTGCCTTACGAAGCGATCTTGCGCGGCATGGAGCTGTCGGCCTTCCCCAGCTTCTACGAGCCCTGGGGCTACACGCCCGAGGAGTCGCTGGCGGTCGGCGTGCCGACCGTGACGACCGACTGCGCGGGCTTCGGCCGCTGGGTCGAGGAGAACAAGCTCGGACCGGGCGACGGCGTCCACATTGTCAAGCGCGTCGGCGTGGACTACGCCGCGGCGCTCGAGCGCCTGACCCAGACGCTGGAAGCCTGTCTGGCGGAGAAGCAGGAGCGCAAGGCGCGCACGCGCATCTGCCGTCGCACGGCGCAGCGCACCGCCTGGTCGGACCTCGTGAAGTGCTACGAAGAGGCCTTCGCGAAGGCGACCGATGTGGCCCGCACGCGCGCCGGATCGATCGCCGCGAGCTCGGCGCGTCCGCGCGTCAAGGTTCCGAGCAATCCGGTCTCCTCCGGGCAGCGTCCCAATCTCGTCGGGTTCGACGTTTCGACGGGTATCCCGCGCGAGCTGGCGGGTCTGGAGCGCCTCGCGCGCAACTACTGGTGGTGCTGGGACGCGGAAGCGACGGCGCTGTTCCGCGATCTGTTCCCGCGCAAGTGGGATGCCTGCCGCCACAACCCGGTGCGCTTCCTGCGCGAGATCTACCCCGAGGACGTGCGCGCGCGCGCCGGCGACAAGGCCTACGTGGCGCGCCTGGACTCGGTGCTGAAGCGCTTCGACAAGTACATGGCGGAGTCGGCGAAGGAGACCGATCTGGGCGGCGGCGCGCGCGTCAGCGCGCAGCACCCGGTGGCATACTTCTCCGCGGAGTTCGGCCTGCATGAGTCGCTGCGGATCTACTCGGGCGGACTTGGCATTCTCGCCGGCGATCACCTCAAGAGCGCCAGCGACATCAACCTGCCGCTGATCGGCATCGGCCTGTTCTACCGCTCCGGCTACTTCGAGCAGCGCCTCACGGCAGGCGGCGAGCAGATGCACGGCGAAGTGGAGAACGATCCCAGGAATCTGCCGCTGGAGCCGGTGCTGGACGAGAACCAGCGTCCGCTGCACGTGCGCCTGCAGTTGCCGAGCTCGGAGCTGGTGCTGCGCGCCTGGAAGGTCGCAGTCGGTCGCGTGACGCTGTACCTGCTGGACTCGGATCTGCCGGAAAACCGGCCCGAGGACCGCGCCATCACCAAGAACCTCTACGGCGGCGATCACGAGAACCGTCTGCGACAGGAGATCGTGCTCGGTCGCGGCGGCAAGCGGTTGCTGGCACGCCTGGGCATCCTGCCCGCGGTCTACCACCTCAACGAGGGCCATGCGGCCTTCCTCGTGCTCGAGCGCGTCGCCCGTCTCGTCAAGGAGCGCGGCCTGACCTTTGAGGAAGCGCGCGAGTATGTGCGTGCCACCACGATCTTCACGACGCACACGCCCGTGCCCGCCGGCCACGACCGCTTCAGCGAGGAACTGATGCGGCGCTACTTCTCGGATGCCCCGAGCTGGTCGGGCGTCCCGTGGGAGCGCTTCTACGGACTGGGTCAGGGCGAGGACGACAAGGGCAGCTTCAACATGACCTACCTCGCGATGAACTTCGCCTCGTGGGTCAACGGCGTCAGCAAGCTGCACGGCGACGTCAGCCGCAAGCTGCTGCATCCGTTCTATCCGCGCCTGCTCGAGAGCGAAGTTCCGGTCCAGTCAGTCACCAACGGCGTGCACCTGGCCTCGTGGACGGATCCGGCGATCGCCGCCCTGCTGGGCGTGCGCAACCGGCCCATCGCCGCAGATGACTACCGCGGAGCGGAGAAGCTCGATCCGCAGCGCTTCTGGGACGTCCGTCGCGCCGCCAAGCTGCGCCTCATGGAGCGCGTGCGTCGCTCGATCGAGAACAGTTTCCTAGAGCGTCAGGATTCGCCTGCGCTGATGCACCGCATGCTGGCTGGCATCGACGCGGTCAATCAGCCCGACAATGCGCTGTGGATCGGTTTCGCGCGGCGTTTTGCGCCCTACAAGCGCGCGCAGCTGCTTTTCCGCGACCCCGAGCGCCTCGCGCGCATCCTGGAGTCGAGCGAGCGTCCCGTGCGCATCGTGTTCGCCGGCAAGGCCCACCCGGCCGACAAGCTGGGTCAGGAAATCCTCAAGCAGGTCATGAACATGACCCGCGGCCCGCGCTTCGCGGGCAAGATCTTCCTGCTGGAGGAGTACGACATCGATCTCGCCCGCGCGCTCGTGCAGGGCGTGGACGTCTGGCTCAACAACCCGATCCGCCCGCTGGAAGCCAGCGGCACCTCGGGCATGAAGGTATCCGCCAACGGCGGCCTCAACTTCTCGATCCTCGACGGTTGGTGGGTCGAGGCGGCGAACGGCCGGAACGGCTGGTCGATCGGCAGCGGGCGCGTGTATCCCACGCAGGATCTGCAGGACGAGTTCGATGCCACGAGCCTCTATCAGCTGCTCGAAGAGGAAGTCGTCCCGCTGTTCCACAATCGCGAGAACGGACTCCCCAAGGCCTGGATCGAGCGCTGCCTCGACAACCTCGCCACGATCCCTGGTGTGTTCAACACCGACCGCATGGTGAGCGAGTACCGCGACCGCGCCTACCGCGTGCTGGCGGCGAACTATCATGAGCTGCGGGCCGAGCGCTACGGGCGCGTGCGCGTGCTCTCGAACCGTCATGCCCACATCCGCCGGGCCTTCGCCAAGGTGCAGGTCCTTAGCGCGCAGATGGAGGATCTCTCCGCGGTGCGCGTGGGCGATACAGTCAGCGCGCGCGTGGAAGTGGCGCTGGGCGAGCTCACGGACAATGATGTGCGCGTCGAGCTGGTGCTCGGCCACAAGGGGAATGGCACCGACCTGCTCAACCCCGTCGTGGTGCCGCTGATGCCGATCGGGCGGGATGCCTCTGGCACCCGCATCTACCAGGGCGGCCATCGCATGGAACGCTCTGGGAGTTTTGCTTACGGAATTCGCCTGCGTCCGCTGACGGACGGCGCCGATCCGCACTCGCTCTCGGACCTGGTTCGTTGGGCCTGATCCCTTACTGCACCTAGAGACATTTGGGAAGCACCGGGGGGCCGCGCTAGACTGCGCGGCCCCTTCTTTTTTCTTTCCAAGGAACTCCCCTGAACATGCTTCCGATCCTGCTGACCGCACTTCAAGACGCAACGACCCCTGCAGCTCCCGTCGCCCCCAAGTGGACGGGCAGCGTGACGATCGGTGCCAGCTTCTCCGACGGCAACACCGAGCGCACCACCGTCTCCACGGTGGCGGACGCCGAATACCGCCGTGAGAAGGACCGCACCAAGCTCGGCTTCCTCTGGAACTACGCGGAAGAAGAGAGCTCGATCACCGAGCGCAAGACCCAAGCGCGCGCGCAGTACGACTACTTCTTCTCCAAGCAGCTGTACGGTCTGGCGCAGGCCAGCGCGGAGAACGACTTCCGCGCCGCGCTGGATCTGCGCACCACGCTCGGCGTCGGTGCCGGTTATCAGTACGCCGACACGGAGACCTGGAAGCTCTCGGCGGAAGCCGGCTTGAGCTACTTCAACGAGGACTTCAAGACCGACGACGACGATCAGAACTACCTCGCTGCGCGTCTTGCGGCCAAGTGGGACTACAAGCCCAACGACAAGTGGACGCTCGGACAGCTCGGCGAGCTGTACCCCAGCGTGGAGGATGTCGAGGACGTGTACGCCCGCCTCGACACGAAGGCGCGCGTGGAGCTCGGCGGCTCGATGTACGCGCAGGGTCAGTGGATCTACGCTTGGGACAACACCCCGGCGAGCGGCAAGGAGCGGGTCGACAACCTGCTGATCCTCGGCCTCGGCTGGAGCTTCTGATCCGCGGCGTGCGGTGCCGAACATGAGTCCCAAGCTCTACGCCTATCTCCTGTTCGGCATCGTGCCGTACTTCTTCCTCGTCGCAGGCCTGCTGACCGTGTTCTTCATGCACGGCAAGAATCGCCGCACCGTCGGAGCCGTGCAGCAGGAAGAGCGGCCCGAACGCGGCCTGCGACGCGGTGCCTGGCTTGCCCTGGCGCTGGTGACGATTCTCAGCGGCGCCCTGCTGGGTATCGGCACGATGGCATGGGGCTTCGTGATCACGCTGCTTGCGCTCGCCATGCCGATCGTGCTGCTGAGTCCCGGGCCGGAGGATTCGCTCCTGGGGCAGACGGGCGTGCAGCGCGGTTTCTACTCCCGCCACTTCGGTGAATTGGAAGAGTGGCGACTCACCGGCGATCACCTGCGCTACCGCCTGTTCGGTGAATGGACCAGCGCGCCCTGCCCCGCTCAGGAGCAGCCGCGGCTGCGCGAGCTGCTGACGCGCACGATCCCCGAGCGCGAGACGCCCTTCCAGGACTGAATCAGCAACGGGATTGAATCACCGAAGCTGCGCGCGCAGTTCCTCCGAATAGGTGCGCGCCAGTTGCTCACGCTCCTCGGAGCTCAGCAGGCGGCGCGCCTCGGAATTCAGGCAGGCGAGATCGTAGGCCCTCCCGCGCCAGCCCGGACCGGCGCCGCCCGCCCAGCAGTCCAGGAACACGATCCGGCCGGGCGAGCCTGAGGGACGCACCAGCAGATTGCGCGCGTACAGATCGCGGTGCACAAAACGCAGCGCATGCATGCGCGCGACCTCGCGGGCGAGTTCATCGATAAGTGCGGCTCGCTCTTGGGCATTCCCCTCGGCCAGCTTCTGTTCGAGCGGCAGGGCGTCCTGCTCCCGGCGCGTGATCAGGAACCCGTAGTCGACGATTCCCGCGCGGCGGTGCTCGCCGACGGCCAGCGGTTCCGCCGCCAGAAAGCAGCGTTCGCGCAGCCAGAGCAGATTCGCGCGTTCGGCGCGGCGCGGGTAGGGCAGGAGCAGAAGCCGCTTCAGGGCGTAGCGCCAGCGCGTCTTCCGGCGCCAGCGATCGTGCTTGTACCAGCACTCGATCTCCGCGAGCTGCGCGGGGCCGCTGGTCTCGCGCAACTGCGCATGCTGTCTTTCGGCCAGCGCGAGGGCTGGCTCCAGCAGTGCGGCATCGTCGGTCTCGATCGTCCAGCTTCCGCGATCAAGCCTTGCCAAGCGCGAGTGCTCCCTGCGGCAGCGTGCCCACCGCAGCCTTGGGCACCGTGACGCGCACGGGCGAGCGCTTGCGGGCGACAACGAAGGCCTGCTGCGAAACGAAGCGGAAGGAGTGGTGGAAGCTCTGCACATCCGCACCGGCATCCTCGAAGAGGCTGCGCAGCACGCGCTTGGAAACGGCACGACGGCCGCGGGGACCTTCGCTGCGCTTGAGTCCGACGCGCGCACGCAGTCCGTGCAGGGAACCCAGATCCCAGAACGAAGCGACCACCAGGCGCTGGCTGACGCGCACCAGCTCGCGCACGGCGCAGCGCAGATCCTCCGGCTCGTGCAGGTGGTGCAGCAATCTGCAGCACAGCACCAGATCAAACGCGTCGTCGCGGAAGGGCAGCGCAGCCACGCTGCCGAGGATCAGGTCCGAGTCATCCTTCGCGCGCGCCTCGCCGATCATCGCCGGGGAGACATCAAGTCCGACGTAACGCAGGCCGGCCTCTTCCAGCACGGGACGCAGTCGTCCTGTTCCGCAGGGCGCGTCGAGCACCGGTTTCGTCGAGGGTCGCACCTGATACTTCTCGAGGATGGAGGCGACGATGCGCGGATCGCGCTCGGCGGCGCGGGACGATCCGAAGCGCGAGCGCGCATACCTGCGGGCGATGTCCGCATCTGCCCACTTGTGCGAAGGCTCGCTCGTCATGCGGACAGTATACTGCTTCCCATGAGACGTCCGAAGCTGGCGGAAGTGCTTGACGGGATGGTGCGCGAATGTGAGCTCACAGAGCGCCAGCGCACGGGCATCCTCGAGCGTCTGGGGCCGACGGGCAGCCGCCCGATCGCCGCGCTGATCATCACGGTGCTGGCAAGCTTCGGAGCGGTGCTCTTCGCCATGGGGGTGCTGTACCTGATCGGGTACAACTGGTGGCAGTTCTCGCCCGGCACCCAGCTCTCGATCATGGGCGGCTTCTGGCTTGGAGTGCACATTGCGGCCGCGATGTGCAGTCATGCGCCTGGACGCTATCCACGCGTGGGACAGGCGCTGGAGCTGCTGGCGCTGCTGCTGTTCATCGGCGCCGTCGGACTCGTGGCGCAGATCTATCACATTGAGAGCGAGGAACCCTGGGCCTTCTTCGCCTGGTGGCTCTGCTATCTGCCCCTGCTCCTGTGGCGTGGAACCCTGACGCTGCAACTGCCGCTGACGGCGATCTTCTTCGTGTGGGCGATGTGGCACTCGCACGAGTGGCTGCGCCTGCGGGAAGGCATGCGCTACGGCGAACTGGGCGTGTTCTATCTGGTGACGGGTCTGGGAGCGCTGTTTTCTTCGCTCGCGGTGCTCTGTTCCACGACGGCACGCGCGCGCTTCGCGGTGCTGTGGGCTCCGTTGGGAACGCTGGCGGGCTTCTTCGGCCTGTATCTGCTCTCGTTCCATGACGCGGTGTGGCTCGAAGGCCCGAAGGCCTACAGGCTGGTGCCGACAGGATTGGCGGTCGCCCTCTCCGCAGCGGTCCTGTTCATCGCCTGGCGCCGCAAGGCCGCCGCACTGGATCTGCTCGAGCCAGGCCTGCTGGCGCTCGCGGCTCTGCTGGTGCCGATCCTGATCTGGAGCAGCGGAACTCCCAGCGCACTCGTCGGACCGCTGCTGGGCAATCTGCTGACCTTGGGATATCTCATCTTCCTGGTGTGGCGCGGTCTGCGGCGCGCGCAGGCTGCGGAGCTGCATCTGGCGCTGGGCTTGTTCGCGCTCCTCGTGGTGACGCGCTATCTCGAATACTTGTGGGACAAGCTCGAGGGTGCCTACGCATTCCTTGCCACGGGCGCGCTGCTATTGGCGCTGGGCTGGTTCCTGGAACGGCGCCGACGCGCCCTGATGCGGAGGATCGCATGAAACCGCTGTCGATGTACGTGCTGTGCTCGCTGCCCGGGGTGGCATGCGTCGCAGGCATGGTGTTGCGCGAGGAAATGGCGCTGGCTCGCGGACGCGAGCTGCTGCTCGACACGCGACCGGTCGATCCCATGAGCCTGTTTTCGGGCCGTTACGCGACCGTGCACTTCGTCGCAGAGAATGCGCCCACGAGCGTGCCCGCGCCCGATCCGCTGCCGGGTTACGGCTCGCGCGTGCATGTCTGGCTGCGGCAGGAAGGCCGTCTGCACGTACCCGAGCGCGTGACCACGGAGCGTCCGCAGGATCCGAGCGTGCCCTTCCTGCGCGGGACGCTGATGTACGGAAACACCATCGACTTCGATGCCACTCAGTTCTACATCCCGCACGAAGCGCGCGATCCGGCGCTCGCGGAGCGCGGCAAGGGCGGCGTGCAGGCGCGAGTTTCCGTCGATGCCAGCGGCCGTGCGCGGCTTCTGGGGCTGATCGTCGAGGGCGTTCCCTTCGAGCAGTGGAGCCGCTCCGGCGATCAGCGCGAGAGACGGTAGATGCGCAGCAGGGGACCTGCGCAGTCCTGATCGAGCTGGCGCAGCGCGTGTTCTTCGATGGCCTGGTAGTCGAGCGAGCCCTGTCCGACGAGGCCTGGGCCTGCGCCGCGCGAGACGAAAACCAGCTCGCCGAGATCCCGCGCGGCCTGTTCCAGGCTGTGCAGGATCGGCCGGCGCGCATTGCGCTGGCTGATCTCCAGTACGAGGAAGTCTGCGCGATTGGCCTTGAGCCACTCGCGCATGCCCTCGCGGTCGGGACCCTGGCGGGGCAGCGAGAGCTTGGCCGGGAATGGACGCACGTCGTAGAGCCGCTCACCGGCCGGCATACTCGGGATGGTCGCCGAATAGGTGATCCACGGCATGTTGGCGGAGGCGCCATCCGCCAGCTGCACCTCGAGCGACTCCGCAGTGTGCAGCAGCGGGATCGTGAGGTCAGGCGTGTGGATGATGCGTGCCTCGGCGGGGACATTGGCCGCGAGCCAGGCGGCCGCCTGCTCGTAGCCGTTGTCGGCCAGCGCCACGCGCGTGAAGCGCAGCGCGCCGATCAGGCAGGGTCCCAGCAGCAGCAGCACCGCCAGCGGAGCGAGCCGGCGGGCGAGATCGTGCACGACGCCGAACGCCCAGGCGCCGAACAGCGCCAAGAAGGGCAGCAGCGGCATCAGGAAACGCTCGTAGACCTCGCCCTGAATGGTGATCACGGCTAGATACGGCAGCGCGAAGCCGGCGGCGATCAGCCACTGCGAGCGCAGCAGTGCATCTGCGGCGCGCAGGCGCGGCCAGGCTGCGATCAGCGCACCCGCCAGTCCCGCCGCCGCCAGCACGGCAAAGAGCGGATCGTGCTCGAAGAACATGCGCGCGCCGCGCAGCGAGCCGAGGAAGTCCATCTGGCTCAGGAACAGCGTGTGTCCGCCGCCCTGAGCGCTGGCGAGATGCAGGCCCTGCGCGTCGATGTAGGGCCGGTTCGTGTACCACAGCTGCGCCAGCAGCACCGCAGCCAGCGGCAGCAGCGCCGCCGCGCCCACGCGCCAGCGCCAGGACCGGCCGCGCGCCAGCAGCGCCGCCAGAAACAGGGGGGGGATCGTCGAGTAGCCCAGCTGCAGGGTCGCGATCGCGGAGCTGCCGGCGAGCATGGCCAGCAGCGCGCGCCACGGGCCCGGCTGCTCCATCAGGCGCAACGCGGAGATCAGCGCGAGCAACGCCAGCCCGGCGTGGGCACCATGCGGACGCGCCTGCACGGAGAAGAGCATGTGCAGCAGGCTCGTGCCGACCAGCAGCGCCGCGATCAGGCTGTCGCGATCCGAGAGGAATCGTCGCGCCAGGAAGAAGGTCAGCAGCACCTGCAGCGTCGCGAGCACGGCAACCGCCGCGCGCACGCGCACGTACGGACTGGCCGCCTGCTCAAGGTGCTCGGCTTCGGTCCGGGCCGACTCCGCGCGCGCATGCGGTGCGAGCGCGAGTGTCCATGCCAGCAGCCACGGATAGCGCTCGTGGAACACGACGTGCTTCACGATGGCAGGATCGCCCTGCTGGTACTGCATCTCGAGCGTCTCGAACGCATCCGGCTCGCGGAATTCCGGCAGCAGTCGCTCCGTGGCGGCCAGTCGCAGTCCCAGCGCCCCTGCGACAAGCAGGCACAGGAGCAAGAGGACGCGACGGGGGGAGGATCGGACCAAGCAGGCCTGAGATTCTACTGCCTGTCTGCGGGCGCTCCCATGCCTGTTCGCTGCTACACTGCCGCTCTCTCATGGACTGGATGGATCTCAATGCCGCACAGACCGCCTCGGCGGAAGGTGACGACGCCTCCGAAGCGACGGCGCGGCTGGTGAAGGGCCTCAACCGGCCCCAGCAGGAGGCCGTGCTGCACGGCGAGGGTGCCCTGCTGATTCTGGCGGGTCCCGGTTCGGGCAAGACGCGCGTCATCACGCGTCGCATCGCCAATCTGCTGCTGACGGGCAAGGCCCGTCCGCATGAAATCCTCGCGATCACGTTCACCAACAAAGCCGCCCGCGAGATGCGCGAACGCGTGGAAGCGCTGGTGCCGGTGCCCGGGCTGTGGATCAGCACCTTTCACGCGATGGGCGCGCGCATCCTGCGTCGCGAGATCGAGATGCTGGGCGGCTCGTGGACGCGGGACTTCACGATTTACGACACACACGATCGCAATCAGCTGCTGCGGCGGCTGATCGCCGAGGCGGGCTACGATGCCGCGCGCTTCCGTCCGGCCATGGTGGGGGCCTGGATCAGCAGCGAGAAGAACCGCACGCGCTTTGCGGTCGCGGATGCCGGCGACGGCGGCATCGAGGCCGAGGCGCTGGAGAAGATCTCCAAGAGTTATGACGCGGCGTTGGCGAAGTCCAATGCGCTCGACTTTGACGATCTGCTGCTCAAGGTGCTGGAGCTGTTCGAGGCCCAGCCCGGCGTGCGCGACAGCTATGCCAGCCGGTTCCGCTGGGTGCTGATCGATGAGTTCCAGGACACCAACACAGTGCAGTACGAGCTCGCGAAGCACCTTTCCGGCTGGCACAGGAACCTCGCCGTCTGCGGGGATCCGGACCAGTCGATTTACGCCTGGCGCGGGGCTGACATCCGCAACATCGTCGACTTCGAGAAGGACTACGCGAACGCCAAGGTGGTGCTGCTGGAGCAGAACTACCGCTCCACGCGCCATATCCTCGAGGCTGCGCAGGCGGTCATCTCCAACAACCGCTCCCGCAAGCAGAAGCGCACCTGGAGCGACGGCGCCGAGGGCGAGCAGCTGTGCATCATGGAGTGCGGCGACGAGGAGGATGAGGCCCGCGAGATCGCGGCGCAGATCCAGGCCTGGCGCACGCGCGGCGGCAAGCTCTCCGATGTGGCCGTCTTCTACCGCGCGAACTTCCTGCAGCGCGCGCTGGAAGCCGGCCTGCGGCGGGCCTCGCTTCCGTATCGCATCGTGGCCGGCGTCGAGTTCTACGAGCGCCGCGAGATCCGCGATCTGCTGGCCTGGCTCAAGCTGGCGGTGAATCCCAGCGATGACGTGGCCTTCCTGCGCGTGGTCAACACGCCCTCGCGCGGCATCGGCGAGAAGAGTCTCGGCGAGATCGCGCGCTGGGCCGCTGATCGTCGGCTCCCGCTGATTCAGGCTGCACGCTCGAAGGAGGCGCTGTCCCTGGTGCGCGGCAAGGCGCGCGCGGGCCTAGAAGCATTTGCGGCCTTCGTCGCGCGCTGCGAGCGGCTGGCCGACGGACCCGCGGCCGCGGCCATCGACGCGGTGCTGGCCGAGATCGATGTGAACGCCTGGTTGGGCGAAATGGACGATGAGAGCCTCGTGGACCGCGAGGCCAACCTCGAGGAGCTGCGCGCCCACGCGGAGCAATGGGACGAGGGCCGCACATCCGGTCAGCAGGACGGCGCGGGCGGTGATGCCGGCGCACGCACGCTGCGCACGTTCCTGCAGGAAATCGCGTTGGTGAGCGAGACCGACGGCGGCGGAGAAGCGGCCGAGCGCGTGACGCTGATGACGCTGCACGCCGCCAAGGGACTGGAATTCGGGCTGGTGCTCATCGCCGGCTGCGAGGAGGAACTGCTGCCGCACAACCGGGCGCTCAGCGAATCGCGCGGGGACGATCCCGATGCCGGACTCGAGGAGGAACGCCGGCTGTTCTACGTGGGCATGACGCGCGCCAAGGAGCGGCTGCTGCTGACCTGGGCACGCCAGCGCATGCACTTCGGGTCCATGTCGTTCCGCCAGCCCTCGCGCTTTCTCGAGGAAATCCCCGAGCGTCACGTGGAGTCCGGCGGCAGCGGCAAGGCTCAGGAGGAGAGCACCGATCCCTTCGTGGAGTACGAGCCTGAAGAAGAGCCGCTGCAGCCTGGCGCGATCGTGCAGCACGAGCACTTCGGCCGAGGCACGCTGCTGCGTCTGCAGGGCAGCGGCGTCAACACGCGCGCCACGGTGCGCTTCGTGACGCACGGCGAGCGCCAGTTGCTGCTGGCATACGCGCGCCTGACCATCGTGGGGCGCAGCTCATGAGCCGCGAGGAACTGCGTCGCAGGCTGGAGCAACTGCGTGCCGATGCGCAGGCGGAGGGGCTGCTGGGCGAGCTTGCCGGCTGGTGGTCCGAGCTGTCCTCGCAAGCCGTGTCGCAGCCCGTGTCGCAGCCCGGTATCGAGATCCCGATGCGCTTCGGCATGGTTGGTGACAGTCCGCCGATGCGCGCGCTGCACGAGCACTCGCCGCGCCGCACCAAGGCTTTCCTTGCCGAAAACTGCGCCGCTGTGCCGGCGAACCTGCTCGAGAGCGAGCTCTTCGGCCACAAGAAGGGTTCGTTCACGGGTGCCATCGCCGACCGCGCCGGGCACTTCGTGGTGGCCGACGGCGGCACG
>SYGM01000022.1 GCA_005799545.1 Planctomycetia bacterium
CCTGCGCGTGGCGAAGAGCCGCGTGCGCAGGCCGGTCAGCGAGCTTGTGCGGCTGACGCGCATCGATCTGGACTACCAGAGCGGCTTTGTGCAGCGCAGCGAGGAGTGTCAGGCGCTGGTGGATTGGGCCTTGCAGACGGAGGATGAGAACGTGCGCGCCGCGACGCTGGTGTATCTCGGTTGGATCGCGCGCGGCAAGGAAGGCTCGATCCGTGAGCTGGAGCGCGCCTTCGGACGCGATCGGGATGCGCTCGATCTGCGTCTGCTCGACTGGACGCGCGCCAGAGCCGGTCTTCGCTGATGCGGGCTGGTCTGCGCTAGCGCGACTCGTCCGCCTGCTTGAACTCGACGATGCTGCGCTCGGGCAGGCGCCAAGTCGGCTGGATCGAGCGCAGCGCGAGATCAAAGTTGGCCAGATCGCGATCGAGCACCGTGAATTCGAACTCCAGCACGCGCTGCGTCTCGATGAGCTCCATGCGCGTGGTGATGTCACCGGGCACGGATCGGCGCAGCCAGCGGCTGATCTCCTGACTCAAGTCAGTCCAGGGCGCGTCGGCATCGAGGCTCACGCGCAGCCGCGCCCGCCGCTCGGGTGAGTCGGTGTCGAACTCGGCCCCGCCGCTCTGGCCCTGCGGCAGAGGCTTGGGCTCGTTGGGCAGGATGAATTCAAGCTTGCGCACCGGTCCATGCCGCACCAGCTGATCCGGGATGTCGAACAGCGCCACCAACAGCACAGCCACCGCTCCGAGCAGCGCCATCGCTCCGAAGGCCAGCGCCAGCAGGCAACCTGCGGCACCCGACAGCTTGTTGCTGCCCTTGGCTCCGCTGCGCAGCAGCAACCAGGCGATCAGGGCCAGCAAACACAGCCAAAGCAGCAGGCAAAGCGCGTAAAAGCCGAACGGGGGCATGCTCACGGAAGCAGGATACGCGCCGAAGCGGGAAATGTTCGCGCCAAGTTCGCGAAGGCGCGCCCAATCGCTATCCTGCTCGGCCTTCGGACTCCGCCATGCACCAACTCACCAGCTATGTCCTCGGCCGCTGGACCGAGGGAACCTCCGCCCCGACCGCGCTTCACAACCCGACCACGGAGTCGGAAATCGCACAGGTGCGCTCGGGGGGCTTCGATGCCGCCGCGGTGGTGGCGCACGCGCGAACGGTGGGGGGACCGCGCCTGCGGGCGCTGTCGCATCTGGAGCGCGGCGAGATCCTGCGCGCGCTGGCCCACGCGCTGCACGAGAAGCGCGAGGAGCTGATTCTGGTTTCGATCGAAAACGGCGGCACCACCCGCGGCGATGCCAAGTTCGACATCGACGGCGCGATCGGCACGCTGACCTGGTACGCCGACCTCGCCAAGTCGCTGCCCGCGCGCGGCTTCCTCGTCGACGGTCCGGGTCTGCAGCTGAGCCGCAGCCCGCGCTGCTGGGGGCAGCACATCCGCGTGCCGCGTCCGGGCGTGGCGCTGCACATCAATGCCTTCAACGTCCCGGCTTGGGGCATGCTCGAGAAGATGGCGTGTGCGCTGCTCGCCGGCATGCCGGTGATCGAGAAGC
Source organism: Planctomycetia bacterium (assembly GCA_005799545.1). GTDB lineage: Bacteria > Planctomycetota > UBA1135 > UBA1135 > SYGM01. The sequence continues at coordinate 1,551 of SYGM01000022.1, forward strand.
CCGGCACACCGACGGCGCTCCTGGCCTGGCGCGTGGCGCAGGTGCTGGTCGACACGGGCAAGCTGCCCGAGGGCAGCTTCCAGTTCATCAGCGGCAGCCTGGGCAATCTGATGGAAGAGCTCGGTCCGCAGGACTGCGTGGCCTTCACGGGCTCCTCGGGCACGGGCATGAAGCTGCGCGCCTCCAACGCCGTGATCCGGCACAACCTGCGCCTCAACATCGAGGCCGATTCGCTCAACGCCGCGGTGCTGGCACCCGATGTGGAAGCGGGCAGCGAGAGCTACAACCTGTTCCTCGCCAATCTCGTGACCGACATCACGCAGAAGACCGGCCAGAAGTGCACGGCGACGCGCCGCATTCTCGTGCCGAGCGCGCGCGTGGCCGAAGTGCGCGCCGACCTGATTGCGGAGCTCTCGCGCATCAAGATCGGCAATCCGGCGGACAAGGACACGCGCATGGGCCCATTGGCCTCCGGCGCGCAGTTCCGCGATGTGGGAGCAGGCATCGAGCGCCTCGCGCAGCACGGCGAGCTCGCCTGCGGCGGCGCCAAGAAGCTCTTTGAAAAGGGCTGGTTCTATGCGCCGACGCTGATCGTGGCGCGCGCGGGTCGCGATGCCGCCTTCCATGCCGAGGAAGTCTTCGGGCCCTGCGCGAGCATTCTGCCCTACGACGGCACGGCCGCCGAGGCAGCCGAGATCGTGGCGCTGGGCGGCGGCGGCCTCGTGACGAGCGCGTACGCCAACGATCCGAGCTGGTGCGAGCAGTACGTGCTGGCCGCCGGTCCCTGGCACGGACGCATCTGGATGGCGAGCGACAAGTCGGCCGAGCAGTCGCTGCCGCCGGGCATGGTGCTGCCCTCGATGATTCACGGCGGACCCGGTCGCGCGGGCGGCGGCGAGGAACTGGGCAGCGAGCGCGGTCTGGAGTTCTATCTGCAGCGCGTTGCGGTGCAGGGCTTCAAGGGACTTGTCGAAGCGAGTTTCGGCGACCCCAAGACTGCGGTCACGACCGGCTGAGACCATTGCCGTGACCGCCTGCGCCGGCACGGCTTGGATCCGGGAGGACGGTGTGCATC
>SYGM01000023.1 GCA_005799545.1 Planctomycetia bacterium
GCTCGCCGGCTTCGACCACAGGGCGCGTCACGATCAGGCGGCGGCAGGTGCCCGCCCGCAGTGCGCGCACGGCCGCGGCGACCGCGAGGTAGGTCTTGCCCGTGCCGCCAGGGCCGACGCCGAAGACCAGCGGGTTCTTCTCGATGGCCTCGAGGTAGCGGCGCTGGTTCTCCGTGCGCGGTTCGACGGGTGTCGGCTTGTGCGTATGCACCAGCGGCAGCGCGTGTAGGCGTCCGGCGTGCTGAGGACCCGACTCGGCGGCACCACGGACCTGCGGCAGGCGGAAGGCCGAACCCTGCCGCGCAGGAGCGGAGCGTGTCAGCGGACTGCGGGCGGTGGGAGATTCCACGGCCGTGCTCGGCGACTGCGTATCCAGCAGGATCGCCTCGATCTCCGCACCCTCGATCTCGCGGCCCTTGCGGCTCTTGCCGAGCAGATGTTCGATGCGCCGGCGGGCTTCTGCGACGCCTTCCTCCGAACCCTTCAGCTTGAGGTTGCCCCGCCGCGTGAAGATCTCAATGTCGAGATCCTGTCGCAGCAGCTTGGCATAGCGGTCGTAAGGACCAAGCACGAGGATCGCCTCGTCGTGGGAGCGCAGCGGAATCGTGATCTCGGTCAAGTCAGGTTCCAGCATCCAAGCGAAGCGGGAACCTGTCAACCGCGCGAAGGCGAGAACCGCAGGCCCGCCGTTCAGACAACGAGGAAGGGCCAGGTCGCCGCAGCCATCGGCAGGGAGAAAAGCAGGCTGTCGAGCTGGTCCAGCAGGCCCCCGGAGGGGCCGAAGACGCCCGAGGAGTCCTTGACGCCCGCACGGCGCTTGATGGCGCTTTCGAACAGGTCGCCGGCCTGCGCGGCCAGATTGAGCACGGCCCCCAGCAGGAAACCGGTCGGCCAGCCCCAGACCAGCTCCGGCAGCACCCCGGTCAATGCCAGCACGCCGCCCAGCAGGGTGGCCGCTACCAGCGAAGCCACGCAGCCCCACTCGGTCTTGCCCGGGCTCAGGCCGGGGAAGGGATGCCGCTTGCCGAAGCTCATCCCGCCGTAGTACCCGGCGGTGTCGCCGATCTTGCTCAGGGCCAGCACCGAGACCAGCGCCGCGGTGCCGAAAGCCGCATGCACCCACGCCAGCACCGGCAGGGCTGGCAGCAGCCACAGCGCGAGCAACCCCACCGCGCACAGCGCCGGCAGCGCACGCTGGCTCATGAGCGCCGGCAGCGTTCCGAGCAGCACAAGCCCGGACACGAGCGGCAGCAGCACCAGCCGGGCCTCCAGATCCAGCGGCTGCCAGGCCAGCCAGACGATGCAGGCAGCGGCGAAGGCCGCGGCGACGAGCACGCCGAGGGAGCGCTGCAGGCCGTGCACCGCGAGCGTGAACAGCAGGATGCACAGCGCCTCGAACCACAGGCTCGGCTGGTGGCCCGCCGAGAGCGCGAGCGGCAGGTGCTCGGCGAGCGGGCGCGCCATGTGCTCCTCGCGCGCGCTGAACAACAGCAGCAGCGAGAGCGCCGCGCCTGAGTACCAAGCCAGCCCCGCCTTGAGCTCGCTCACGCGCCCCAGGCGCATCAGCTCGAAGACGGCGCACATCAGCACGGCCGCAACCGAGAAGCACAGCACAAGCCCCGACTCGCTGCGGTCGTTGAGCACGAGCAGGAGCGACAACCCCAGCACCAGCGAGCCGCCCGAAGCGGTGCGCTTCAGAATCTTCTCAAGCGGGGGTGCCATTCGCGGAGGGGCGCGGCTCGAGGCCGCCGAACTTGCGGGTGCGCGCCGCGTAGGCGCGCAGCGCCTCATGCAGCTGCGGGGCGCGGAACTCCGGCCAGCAGCATTCCGTGACATGCAGCTCGGAATAACTCGCCTGCCACAGCAGGAAGTTCGAGAGGCGCAGCTCGCCGGCCGTGCGGATCAACAGATCCGGATCGGGCGTGTGCGGATCGTAGAGGTAGCCGCGCAGCGATTCTTCATCGATCTGCTCGGGAGAAAGCCGGCCGGCGCGAGCCTCGCTCACGATGCGGCGCAGGGCATCGGCGATCTCGCTGCGGCTGCCGTAGGAAAGCGCCAGGCGCAGCAGCATGCCGCGGTTGCCGGCCGTCTGCGCGATGGTGCGCTCGAGTTCCTCGCGCGCCGCCTTGGGCAGCTTGTCGAGCCGGCCGATCGCACCCAGACGCACCTGATTCTCCATCAGCGTGCGACGCTCCTGCACGAGGAACAGCCGCAAGAGCTGCATCAGGTAGCGCACCTCCAGCGGCGGGCGCTTCCAGTTCTCCGCGGAGAAGGCGTACAGCGTCAGGCTCTGGACGCCCAGACGCGCACACTCGGTCGTGATTTCGCGCACCGAGGCGATGCCCTCCTTGTGACCGAAGACGCGTTTCTTGCCGCGCGCCTGCGCCCAACGGCCGTTGCCGTCCATGATGATCGCGATGTGCGCGGGAAAGGCGGGGCCGAAGTCCGCGCGCGAAGGCAGCGCCGAGGAGTCACCCCGGACGCTCATGGCATCAGTGCCCCGCGCGGAATGACCTGATCGCGCTCGGGTCCCACGGAGAGCATCAGCACGGGGATGCCAATCTCGCGCTCGAGTGCTTCGACATAGTCCCTGGCGCGCTGCGGCAGGTCGGCATAACGCCGCACGGCAGTGATGTCTTCGCTCCAGCCAGGGAAGCTCTCGTACACGGGCTCAATGCTATCGAGATTGGGCAGATCCGCAGGCCATTCGCGGCGCTCTTCACCGCCCGGCAGCCGATAGCGCAACGCCAGCTGGATAGAGTCGAATCCGCTCAGCACATCGAGGTTGGTGACGATCAGGCCGTCGCCGCCCGAAACCTCCATGGCGTAGCGTACAGCAACGGCATCAAACCAGCCGCAGCGCCGCGGGCGTCCGGTGGTCGAACCGTATTCGTTGCCCTGCTTGCGGATGCGCTCGCCGGTGGGATTGTCCTGCTCGCTGGGAAACGGCCCCTCGCCCACGCGCGTGCAGTAAGCCTTGGCGATGCCGATCACGCGATTGAGGTACTTGGCCGGGAACATCGCTCCCGAAAAGATGCCGTTGGCGCCGGTGTTCGAGCTGGTGACGAAGGGCTCGGTGCCGCCGTCGATGTCGAGCATCGCACCCTGCGCGCCCTCGAAGAGGATACGCTTGTTGTCGCGCGCGGCGCGGCGCACCAGGGCCCCGGTGTCGCACACGAAGGGACGCAGGCGTTCGGCCAGCATCGAGTAGCGATCGAGCTGCGATTCCAGATCCAGCGGCGTGCTGGCGTGCACGCGCTCGATCAGGGCGTTCTTCTCCGCCAGCGCCGCGCGCAGGCGCTGACGGCACACGGCCGGGTCGAGCAGATCGCCGATGCGCAGGCCCGTGCGCGCGGCCTTGTCGGCGTAGCAGGGACCGATGCCCCGTCCCGTCGTGCCGATCCGGCCCTCGCCGCGCCAGCGCTCCGAGAGTTGATCGATCACGCGGTGGTGTTCGAAGATGACATGCGCGTGCGCTGAGAGCTTGAGGTTGCCGCCGTCGACGGCGATGCCGCGCTTGTGCAGTCCGTCGACTTCCTCGAGGAACTTCAGCGGATCGACGGCCACGCCGTTGGCGATCACGTTGACCGTGCCGCGGTTGAGAATCCCTGAAGGGATCAGGTGCAGCACGTACTTCTCCGAGCCGACGACGACCGTGTGCCCTGCGTTGGCACCGCCCTGGTAGCGCACGACGAGGTCGGCGTCCTTGGCCATCAGGTCGATCAGCTTGCCCTTGCCCTCATCGCCCCACTGGGCACCAAAAACGCTCAAAGACGGCATTGAAGGATCGCTGGATCGAGGAAGGAAGGAGGATGGCTCGCGGGTGGCTTTGGAACACCTTCGCGCTGACGGATTCTCGCGCTCCCCGAGGGGTCGCGACAAGCAAAAAGCGGCTAGCGGTCTTCTTCCGGGTAGTCGACGACCTCGACGGGCACCGTATCGAGCACTTCCCAGCGCAGGATCGGCGTGATCACCATGCTCTCCTCGGCATCCGTGTGGCGCCAGAGCACCGAGCGCACCACCCGCACCAGCGCGTTGCCCTTCTCCTCGGCGTCTTCGATGCTGCGCGGGTCATCGAGCAGCACGCTCTCGTCCTCCTCGCCCGTGACGCGGCGGGCGATGACTTGCACCGTGAAGACGTTGGAGGTGACCGTGAGCAGGCTCTGGATCTTCGTCTTGGCGTCCGCCGGCAGGTCGCTGTAGCCTTCGACCTCCTCGAGTTCCTGCAGGGACTCGAAGATGCGGTATTCCACGATCTCGCGACCGAACTCGTCGAGCATCGGCTCCGCCTCCTCTTCCGTGGCGGCCGAGTCGCCCGTGGCCTCCTCTTCTTCCTCTTCGGGGAGATTGCGGTACTCGATCACTTCATCCCAGAAGCGCTGCGGCACCTCGCGATCGTCAAAGAGGCTCTTGAGCACGGCCACGGGGGCGGTGTTGACGTTGACTTGCCAGCCACCGGGGCTGGCCGAGCCGCCCTGACCGCTGCCAGCCTGTCCACCGCCGGCCTGGCCGGTGCCGCCTGCGCCGCTCTGGCCGCTGCCTGTCGAACCGCTGCCAGTCTGGCCTGTGCCGCCCTGCGTGCTGCCGCCGCTGCTCGTGCCGGTCTGGCCGCTCTGGCCGGTCCCCGTCTGTGTACTGGAGGAGCCGGCTTTCTGGCCGCTGGAAGAGCTGCTGCTGCCGGAAGCGCCCGAGGATCCGGTGCGGCTGCCGCTGGATGAACTGCCGGAGCTGCCCTGTGCGCTCGCGAGTGCGGCCGAAGCCGTCGGCGAATCTTCGACGACGATCACGGAACTCCAGACCGTGAGAAAGCTCTCGATCGAGTGCACGCGCACGCCGTCTTCGTCACGGAAGTCACGGAAATGCTGCGGTTCGAAGGGAGCGAGGATCTGAAACTCACGCAACGAGCGCGGCAGGCGCTGATCGGTCTGCTCCGGATTGGCCGAGAGCTGTTTGGGGCGCGTCAGGTCCGCGGCGCCCTTGGTCATGTAGTCGAGCATGGCTTGCGCCATCTCCTCGGCATCCGAGGAGTCGATGTCGACGCGCGTGCCCTCGCGGCACAGATCAAGCACGCGCACCACGCGATCGAAGGCCGCCTTGGCCTCCTTCTCGTCCGAAGTGAGCATGCTGAGCACATTGAGCTTGGAGTCCTCGTCCTGGATCAGAATGCGCAGCTTGATCTCGTTGATCTCGGTGCGGGCGGGCCTTGCCCATTCGTCACGGCGCGAGTCGCAGGCCGCGGCGTTGTCTCCCGAGTTCTGCCCCTGCCCTCCGCCTGCCGCAGGATCGCTTCCCGGAATGCCACCCGCAGCGCCGCCGCCGGCGGGCTGCTGCGAGCCCTGCGAATCGCTGGCCCCCTCGGCGTCGATCTTGAGCTTATCGGACACTTCGAGCAGCGCGGACTCGATCGCCATGTCCATCGTCGCCAGACCGATTTCGTTGCGGCCAACGCGTGCCTGCGTGCTGGTCGAGACGTTGATCTGAAACACGATCGCCACCAGCACAAGCAACAGCAGCACCGCCAGGAGCAGCGCGGCGCCCCCGCGGCCATGCTGCGGAATGCGGGTTCGGCGTAGGACGGCGGATTGCATGGCTCTGGGCGACGATCAAGAGACCGGATTCTTCCCCGGAAGAGGCTAGAACTCCCGGTGGAGGTCCGAACCCTGCAGGATGCGGGGCCGGATGAAGAACAGCACGTTGCTCTGTTCCTTGCGCTGCAGCTTGGATCGGAACAGGTAGCCGAGCAGCGGGATGTCACCCAGGAACGGCACCTTGTTCTCCTGCTCCACCTTCCGCTCGGAGATCAGACCGCCGAGGATCACGGCCTGTCCCGGTTCCAGGTAGACGACCGTGCGCGCGCTCCGCTTGGTGATGATCGGGTTGGAGATCGTCTGCCCGTTCTGCAGGGTGAAGGTCGTTGCGGAGCCCGACTCCTGCGAAGCCTCGACATCGATCGACAGCGCCACGGTGCGCGTGCCCACCACGCGCGGAATCACGTAGAGCTTGATGCCAACCTCCTCGAACATCAGGCCCGCGGCGACCTTGCCGTCGGGCGCGATGTTGCCGACCGAGTAGTACGGCAGCTTCTGCGTGTTCTGGATGTCGGCGCGCGCGCCTTCGCGCACAGCGATCTTCGGTCGCGACTGGATCGCGACGTTCTGGAAGGTCGCCAGAGCCTCGAGCACGGCATTGAACTCCAAGCTGTTCTGCACCGAGCTCAGCGTCAGCAGCGAGTCGGCGTTGGAGATGCTGGAGGCGTTGGGCAGGTTGTAAGTGAACGAACGCACGAAGGTATGATCCGGGAAGCCGAAGATCGGCGTCGACAGATCGAGCGGCCGCACTCCGAGATCGAGCGAGTCGCTGGTGGTGACTTCCACAATCTTGGCTTCGATCTCGATCTGCGGCACGCCGGCCGCGAAGATGTTGATGAAGCTCTCGACTTCCTTGAGCGGCTCAAAGCCGCTGGTGATCACGAGCCAGTCGGCGATCGGCACGGGGTTGCCTTCGTTGACCATTACGGCGCGCGTGTCGGAGAGCAGCTCCATGTCCCACTTCTCGAGCAGGTCGATGCGCACCTTGTCGCGCGTCTGAGCTCCCTCCTCCGGCTTCCAGATCGGGAAGTTGCCGTAGGCAGTCAGCAGATCCATCAGCTTCTTGCCGGTTCCCACGCGCAGCGGGAAGGGCTTGGTGATCAAGCCTGCGTCCTGCCAGACCTGAATGCGCTTGCCGAATTCGAGGTAGGGATTCTGCGGGAATTCGTAGCTCGGCACCGCCACCCCGGCCCCGATCGGCTGGTTCGGCGCAGGTTCTGTGGGCGCAGGTTCTGTCGGCGAAGAAGCTGCTGGCGCAGGCTCCGTCCGCACGGATTCGGGCTGTGCAGATTCGGGCTGTGCAGATTCGGGCTGGGACTGGGGCTTGTCGAGCTGTTGCCGAGCCTCTTCTGCCGCGCGCCCGAAGACATCCTCGTCCATGTCGGGCGAAGTGCGGTTGAACGGATCCTGCTCGGTCTCCTGCACGGGCTGCAGCGACCCCTTCGCCAACAGCTCGCGGAACTTCTCAAGCGTCAGCTGCTGCTCATTCTTCTCGGACTTGGGCTCCGAGGTCTGCTGCGGAGTCTGACAGCCCGGCAGCAGAAAAACCGACAGCAAGGAAGCACCGAGCAGCGCGCGAGTGCAGGCCACCCTCGGCTGGAAAGGGCTGTTTCCCGTTCGCATCACGGGTCGCGCCTCCTCAGAGCTGCGCCTTGACGAGATCCGTGATGTCGCTCACGGCGCGACCGTCGGAGTGGGAGATTGTCTTCCACACGGAGCAGTAGCCGTCCTGAATACGGATCTTGTCGCAAGCGTCGCGGACCTTGTTGACGGCCTCCTGACGCAGCTGAATCCCTTCAGGGGAGTTGGGATCGATCTTCTCGTCCTGGATCTTCTTCCACTGCGAAGTGGCCTTGAGCAGCGTGTCGAAATCGACCTTTGCAGGCTTGGAGAGCATCTTGCTGTCATCGAGACCGCAGATGTTGTCGGCCTTGTCGACGTTCCAGCCCTTTGCTTGCGGGTCGAGTGCTTGCGGGTCGAGGACCTGAAGAACTTGCCCCCCAGCATACGCAACACCGGCTGCAGCCGTGCTTCTGGCCAGCATCGGTGCGGCCAAGGCCAGCAGCGCGAAGAGGCTCAGGGGGGTCCGGAGGGCGTTCATGACGAGGTATCCGACTCGTGTATAGCAAAACGGGGCAGGGTCGTGACCAGTGTTTTCCAAAATTCCCTTTCCCCCCCTACCTCACCCGGAAACTCCGAAAAACAGACCCCCGAGGGCCCTTTACCCTCCCCAACGACGCCGCCCGGCGGGCTGGGAGGCCCCCCGGGCGGTTCCATTGGCCGTCTCGGTTCGAGCCCTCAGGAGGCGGCCGGTTCGGCGGCCTGCTTGTGGCTCAGCTTGATCTTGCCGCGGTCGTCGACGTTGATCACGACGACCTCGAGCACATCACCCATGTTGACCACATCGGTGACTTTCTCGACGTAGCCCTCCGCCAGCTCGGAGATGTGGCACAGGCCCTCGACGCCCGGCAGGATCTCGATGAAGGCGCCGAAGTCGCGCACGCTCTTGACCGAGCCCTTGTAGCGGGCGCCGATCTTGGGCGTCTCGCACATGGCTTGGATCGCGGCGACGCAGTCCTTGACCATGCGGGAGTCGTTGCCGAAGACCTGCACATTGCCCGCGTCATCGAGGATCGAGATGCGGACCTTGTAGTTCTCCTGCATGGCCTTGATGTTCTTGCCCGAGGGGCCGATCAGGAAGCCGATCTTCTCACCGGGGATCTGGATCGCCTCCATGCGGGGCGCGAACTCGCTGATCTCGCGCTTGGGACGCGGCACGGCCTGCAGCATGATGCGCAGCACATGCTTGCGGGCCTGCAGTGCCTGATCAAGGGCCTGCTGCATCAGCTCGCGGGTGACACCCTTGACCTTGAGGTCCATCTGGAGCGCGGTGATGCCGCGCCCCGTGCCGGCGACCTTGTAGTCCATGTCGCCATGGTGGTCTTCCGAGCCTTGGATGTCCGTCAGGATCACGTTGCGCTTGCCGTCCGTGATGAGTCCCATCGCGACGCCGGCGACCGGCTGCGCAACGGGCACGCCCGCGAGCATCATCGCGAGGCAGCCACCGCACACGCTCGCCATCGACGAGGA
>SYGM01000024.1 GCA_005799545.1 Planctomycetia bacterium
ACTTGCCCGAACCGGTGGCGCCGGTGACGAGCACCAGGCCGCTCGGCAGGTTGCAGATCCGCTCGCAGACCGCCCGCGGCATGCCGAGTTTCTCGAAGTCGGGCACGGCGTGCGGAATCGATCGCATCACGGCCGCGACGGCGCCCTGCTGATAGAACACGTTGGCGCGAAAGCGGCCGAAGCCCTCCAGCCCGAACGAACAGTCGAGTTCCCAGTCGCGGTCGAGCTTGGCGATCTGCTCGCTCGTGAGGACGCTGGTCGCGAGCCGGCGCGAATCATCGGGCGAAAGCGGCGGGTGATCCACGGCCAGCAGCTCGCCGTCGATGCGGATGCGCGGCGGGGAGTTGGTGGAAATGTGCAGGTCGGATCCGCCCTGTCGCACCATCAGCGACAGCAGTTCTTCCATGGTGATCATGTGCGCGCAGCCTCGTGGTCGCAAAGATCGACGCGCACGTGCCCGCGACTGAACGCCTGGAAGATTTTTCCGTTCCTGAAAGCAGGCGACCCGCCTTGCGGCGGGTCGCTGCGGGCACCGACCTGCAGCCTGACAGGTCGATTCGGGTCAGAGCGGTTGTCGCTGCGCTCAGGGCGCGGTGACAACGATCTCGACGCGGCGGTTCTTGGCCTTGTCCTTGTCCGACTTGCCGCCGGCGACCGGGTTGTGCGGGCCGTAGGCCATGATCACGCAGTCCCCGTCCTCGATGCTGCAGTCGGAGACGAGGAAGTCGAGCACCGCCTTGGCGCGGGCGTAGGACAACTCGCGGTTGGACTCGAACTTCGACTTCTTGATCGGCTCGTCATCGGTGTGACCTTCGATCATGTAGTGCATGCCGGCGTGCTCCTTGCGGAGCAGCTTGGCGACCTTCTGGATGGCATCCTTGCCCTCCTTGGAGAGCATGGCCTGACCGGACGCAAACGTGATCGAGGAGGGAATCGAGATCACCGTGTTGCCATCGCGCTTGGAGACTCCGATGCCCAGGGCATCGAGCTCGGGGTTGGTCTGCACGGGCTCTTCCTTGACGACGGGCTCGATCACGCGGGCGTTGGCATCGGCCAGCTGACCTTGCGCGGTCTCGAGATTGCTCTTGAGCTTCTGGATCTGCGACTTGAGCGAAGTGCGCTCCTCGCGCAGGCGTTCGATCTCTGCATCCTTTTCCGTGATCGCCTGCTGATGCATGCGGCTGGAAACGCAGGAGACGAGGCCGGGAGACAGAACAAGCAGAGCGGAGAGTAGGAGGCGGGTCGAGGTGAGATTCATGTGCGGGTCGATTCGGATTCCGAAACACTCCGGAGCGGCCCCTCGCCGCAATCCGGGTATCCGTTGCATGCGGTTCATCCAATCAACCCGCGCGCTCGATTCCAAGCCTGTGCTGCGCGCTTTTTCAGGGAACGGGCCACCAGGCGGCCAGCCAGGACCACTCGCACAGCACCACGAGGATGCCCATGGCCAGCGCCGGTCCGAAGGGCAGGTACTGACCCATCACGCGCGCTGCCCGGCAGGAGGCGAGCCAGCCGCGCCGGGCACGGCGCTGGGTCACGCGGCGACGCAGGAAACACAGCCAGCGCAGAATATTCCCGACCCCCATCACGCTGCCGATCAGGGACGCGACCATCAGCGCGACGAGCGATCCGATCGGCCCGACCAGACCTCCGCCGGCCCCGAGGAGCTTGACGTCGCCAAAACCCATCGCGTCCTTGCCGAAGGCCTTGGAGCCCAGCACACCGATCGCCCACAGGACACCGGCTCCCGTGGCGATGCCTGCCAGCGAGTTGACCACCGCCGCCATGCGCGAGGGCACCCCCTCCGCACTGCCGTCGATCCACTGCACGCACAGTCCGCCGCGGTGCAGCTCGGGCACCAGCGCGCTGAGCACGGGCGCGCACAACATGCCGCCGATCGAAACCCAGTCGGGAATCTCCAGATGATCGAAGTCCACGAAGGTGGTGACCAGCAGGCTTGAGGCCACGAGGCTCCAGACCAGCGCCAGCGGCCACTGCTCCGGCAGGCAGCGCCAGCCGACATACAGCCACAAAGCGGCATTGAGCGCCTCGACCAGCGGATAGCGGAACGGAATCGGCCAGCGGCAGGCGGAGCACCTTCCGCGCTGGATCAGCCAGGACAGCAGCGGAATGTTCTCCCGCCAGCCGAGTTCCTTGCGACACTGCGGACAGCGCGAGCGGCGCGGGCGATGAATCGTCTCCTGATCATAGGGATAGCGATGGATCACCACGTTGAGGAACGAGCCGACGAACAGCCCCATCAGGCCCCACCACACCAGCAGGAATTCCCTCGGCAGTTCCAGCGGGTTCAACGCGCCTCCCCGGCCTGCTCCCAGGTCAGTTGCACCGAGTCGACGAAGGGCGGCTGCCAGTCGGGCATCGTCCCAACCACCAGTTCGACCCACATGCGCACGGAGGACTGCGGCTCGATGAACAGCGGATTGGGTGCGGCCTTCTCGAACTCCAGCCTGGCAGGATCGGAATCCGGGATGAACAGCACACGCCAGTTCGAGGGTTCACCGGCGCTGCGCACCGGGGTGCTCGTCCCGCGCTGCTGCCAGCCGGTGGTCGCCACCGAACGCCAATAGCCGACCTTGCCCGTCGGCGGCAGCGGACCGGAGATCACGGAGTAGCGCAGCGGGCGCCGCAGCGGATTGCTCTCCACCGGCGGATCGAGCAGCAGCGGCGCGCTGCGCACTTCGTTGTGACTCAAGAGCGGCGCACCGGCCCCACCCAGCATCCACAGCACGGACTCATCCTTGGTGCGCGGCTTGGGCAGCTTCCACCCGGCCGCATTGCGCACGCGGATCTGACCACCAGCGACCAGCAGCAGCGGCACACTGCTGTCGAGGTTGCCGTCGATCACCAGATCGCCGCCCGCGATCAGCACGATGGCGTTGCACTCGGGCATGGAGCGCGCATTCGTCAGCCATGCGGAAAGTGATTGGCCTTCGGGACAATCCAACGCCTTGCCCGGCGGTGCCGCTCGCACCAGATCGCCCTGCAGATGCAGCTTGCCCTGAGCTCGCAACACGACCAGCCCCGGTTCCGCGCTCAGCACGCAGCGCCGCCCTTCTGGCAGGCGCAGGCTGGTGGCCTGCACATCGCGGCGCTCCTCATGTTCCGCCAGCTCGACAGCGCCGTCCGCGCCGCTGCCGGCAGCCAGCGGATACCGGACCTCGACGCGGCCCGTGTCATCCCAGACGGCGGTGCCATCGCTGGTGGGCTCGACGATCGAAGTGCGCAGATTGTGATTCAGGAACTCTTCGTTCCACGAGCCCACGCTGAGCTGCGCCCCGCTGCTCGCCACCTGCAGCGAGCGCGGGAAATAGTGATCCACGGCGAGCAGTCGACCGGCGCTGAAATCGCGCATCGCGTACGCATCGAGCCCACCGCTGGGCTGGAAACGCAGGATGCCGCGCTCACCGGGGCGCAGCGAGTCCACCGGCACCAGCTCGATCAGCGCGGCGCGCGCGGCGGCCTGCCATTCCTCGGCCGAAGCGGAGCTGCGCACGCCCGCAGGCTTGGGGCGACGCTCGCTGGTCGGGTTGTTCTCGATCAGGCGCGCATGCACCAGAACTTCGCGCTGACTGCGACGCCCCACCGCGCTGCCCGGCATCCCGACAGAAATGTAGAAGTCGCGCCCATGCAGGCTCGTTGGATCGATCGGCTTGTCACAGGCGACGTAGAGGTAATCCTCGGGAGCGAGCGGATACGGCAGGCCACCGTGACTGGCAGGAAAGAGGCTGGGCTTGGGAATGCGCTCTGCACGCGGATCGTAGAAGATGCCCTTGCGGCGGGGACTGTCGAGCTCGACGGTGGTGAACTTCCATGCAAGCGGCTTCGCCAGCTGCGTGCCCTGCAGACTGCGCAGGGCATCCGGGCGCGGGAAGGCCGACAACTCCACCGTGTACTCACGGCCGGGCAGGTAACCGCCATCGCGCAGGTCGGCCTCGCAGGGAATCGCAGGACGGAAGATCAGGCGGTGGCCCTGGGTCGTGAACTCGCCGCGCGCCTTCATATCCTTCGAGCGGATCGTGATGCTTTCCGGCGTCACGCTGGCACGATCGAGTTCCTGATTAAACTCGAAGACCAGCTCCTCGTTGAGGAACACTCCCTGCGTGCTGCGTGGCGAAACCTGCAGCAATTGCAGCGGCGGAGGTGCTTCGCGCTCGGCCGGCTGGCAGGCAGCGAGCAGGCAGAAGAGCAAGGTCAGGCAGGCGCGAGACACGCGCTGCATCCCAACCAAAGGAGGCCGCAGAAGCAAGCTGCGATGCCTGCACGCACAGGAAATCGGACTGTGCGAGGCTAGCCTCCCCGCCCGACCGCGGCCCGGTCAAACGACGCTCCGCTCAAGAACGCGACCTGAAAAGCGCATGGCCCGGCTTGCGCCGGGCCACGTGTACAGCAGGTTTCAGCTGCTTCCGCCTTACCGGCGGGCCATCAGAACTTGAACGGCACCCGCAGGAAGTCCATCTCCGGACGCGGAGTCTGGAAGCTCAGCGAAGAACCATCGCTCAGGATGTCGAAGTCCACACGGAAGCGGAAGAACACGAAGTCCTTCGCGCCGACGTAGGTCTGGATCAGAGCGGGATCGTCCAGGAAGGTCGTCGCCGTCGCGGTGGCCGAGGCAGGGTTGCTGCTGGGGTTGGTCAGGTCAGGCTGACCCGCGGCATTGGCCTTCGCCGCTTGGAAGCGGATCCGGATGGCCGAGGAGGTCGGCAGGCTGTCCGCCGTGCCGCCCGTCGAGATGCTGAAGAAGCGCGGGATCAGCGAGAGCTGGGTGCCCGCACCGAAGGTGCCCAGAGGCGCACCGCTGGTGGCCACCGACACGCGCATCTGGCCGCTGGTCGCATCCCAGGTTGCCGCGACGACTTCGAACTTGCTGATCGTCGAACCCACCTGCATGCGCAGCTGGAAGCGACGCAGCAGCGACGCATTCTGCTTATAGATCGCGTCGAGGGCCGTGCCGTCAAACACCACCGAGCGATCATCCGCCGTGATGTAGGGCAGCGTCGGTTCGTTGGCGACGACACCGGTGTAGATCGAAGGCAGCTGCGTCACAACGCCGGCAGCCGAGTTGATGAAACCCGTGGCGGTGTTGGTACCGCCGAACAGGAACTCGACCGGCGCGGTCGTGGTCGTGCCGGGCTGGACCGTGGCCCCGCCCAGCGGAATCCACTTGGAGACACCCGTCGAGAAGCGACCGAACTGCGGCAGCAGTTGGCTCCAGGAACCCGGAGTCTGGATGTTCGCAGGAGTCGAGCCCACCGGCGGCGGACTAATGATCGAGCGCACCGGGTTGATGGTCGAGTTCGAGGGAATCTTCAGGTCGCTGAGGTTGGGATCGTTGTTCAGGCGCTGGACGTGGATCTGGATGATGCCCGGACCACCGTCACCGCCCGCACAGGTCACCACGTTGTCAGCGGCGCCGTCGTTGTTCGTCGGACCGTTGCCAACCGTGTTGGTGAACGTGTAGCCGAACGAGCCGGAAACCACTTCGCACTCCGTCGTCGTCGGAGCCGTCGACGGGTAGGAGTTGAACGGCAGTGCGTCCAGAGAGGGACCGGTGGCGATACCCGGAGCCTTGGCTCCGCCGGCATCGTTCTTGCCCGCACCGCCCTGACCACCGCGAGCGAAGATGCCTGCACCGAAGCTCGTCTGGCAGTTGGAGAGATCCACCTGCGAGGCCGACTGCAGGATGACGTGACCGCCCGAGCCACCGCCGGAGCCGCCACCGATGCGCGTGACGCCACCGGAGGCGGAGTTTTCACCGCCGCCGCCGACGCCGCCGCCCGCATCGATGACACCGCGCTGCCCCAGACGGATGTCGCCCAGAGCAAGGATGGAGACAGAGCCGCCGCCACCGCCGCCGCCGCAGCCTTTCTCATCGCCGCTGCAGAGGAAGGGCGTCGTCGGGAACGAGGCCGTACCGCACGAGTCGCCGCCACCACCACCGCCAGCGCCCGCCCAGATCTGAGCCAGCTCACCGCGGATGACTTGCCCAGCGGGAGTCACCATCAGTCCGAGGAAGTCGTTGGTGGAATCCGTGTCGGCGAAAGGACGCGTGCCGACAACACCGCCTTGGGGCTTGGTGCCGGCACCCAACAGCGCATCGCCAGCGCCGGGCGTACCGGGGAAGCCCTTCTCGGCATCCAGACCGATCGCGGTCTGGTCGGGGCAGGTCGGGCGCTGGACTTCAAAGACGTTGGCGCCGAGCGCACCGCCGCCGCCACCACCCGGGCGGCGAAGACCGTCGCCCGCAGCCTTGAAGCCGCTGTGACCGCCCTCGCCACCGAGTCCCGGGAGGTTGAAGGCGCCAAAGCCGTCCTGCCCCTTGGGCGTCGACTGCGTGGTCAGGTAACTGCCGGAACCGCCCTTGCCGCCACCGAGGTTGCCGTCCGATCCGATCTCGGGGATGCAGGTCGTGTCAAGCGTCGCGACCCCGCGGTTGTTGGAGCCCTTGCAGACCAGTCTCCCGTTGATGACCACATTGCCCGAGGCAAGGACGCGCAGCGGGTTGGGGCCGATCGCGGTGACCGAAGAACCCTGATTGATCGTGAAGTTGCGAACATTGACCACGCCATTGACGACAGCCTGAGTCGCAGTCTGGTTGGCGTTGGTGATCAACGTGAAGGTCGTGTCGAGGATGACGCTCTCCGGAGCGGAACCCGCAACGGCGCTGCCGACTTCCCAGTCGAAGTCGCCGCCGGGGCCACCCGTGCCGTCGAAGTCGAAGTTGGGCTTGAGGGTGCCGCCCTCCCAGACCGCACGCGGAGCCGCAGGGTCGGAGAGCTGGGTGCTCTGGTCTTCGAAGAAGTCCGAGCTGAAATCCTCGAGCAGCTCATCGACGGAATCGCCGATGATCGACTGAACGCGGAAGGCAGCGATCGGCACATCCACCAAGTTGACATCACCGACGAGGTCACGCAGGTTCGAGGAGAGCACCACGCGCAGCGTGCGATCCTGCGGCAGGATGCCGACCGGATCCACGCGGACGATGGCGCCGGTTTCGGTGCAGTTGGCGCTCAGCGTGGTCTCGTGCGCTAGCGGCAGCCACGCATTCGTGGTGTCGTCCTTGTACTCCAGACGCACCGTCTCGGCATTGATATTGCTCGAGGCCGGATCCACCGCCTGGTTGATGGCCAACACGATGCTGACACGTTCGGAAGTCTTGCTGTAGAGGTTCAGCGGTGCGAGGAAGCCTGCCGGAACATCCGCACCCAGCGCTGAGTTGGGGACGGCACGCGGCTGGAAGTAGACGCGATCTTCGGTGGCATCCGAGCCACCCAGTTCCAGATAGCTCGCATTGAGCGTGGTCGCATCGGTGCGCACGATCGCGGAAGGCGGGCCGCTGGTCGTGTCGACGAACAGCACAGTGGGCACCAGCGAGTTGGGCGTGGTGAAATCACGCGTCTGGCCGAGCGAAAGGCTGCTGCCGGACTGCGACTCCACGGTGAAGCCCGTTCCGCCGACGATATTGAGCCGGTAAGCCAGACCACCGGGCGCGAAACCCGAGTCCGAGTAGTCCGACACAGTCGGGCAGCGCGGGCTGAAGACGATGCGCTTGGGATCCGGCGTGTTGGTGCCAGGCAGCGTGCCGACGCGGAACTCGCCCGCGGCCACTCCACCGCCCACTCGGAAGATCTGGATCGTGTTGAGGTTGACGGTGCTGAAGTCAACCGCTTCGGTGAAGCGAATCTCGATCGGACGGTTGATCTGCCAGATCGAACCGCTCTGGACCGAGATCGTTTCGACACGGAAGCCCGTGGCGGAGCCGGAGCCCGAGGAGCCTCCGCCACTGCAGCCGCTGAGGGTCAGGCCCAACAGCAGCGAAGCCGGCAGGAGAAGGTTTTGCATACGGATGTCGCGGGTCATGTGCTTGGGATGAAGTGGAAAAGCAGGACTCACTGACGGAAAGCGAAACCGAGCGCGGACAGCGTCGGGGTAAGACCGGTCTCGGTGTTGGAGACGAAGGTCACGCGATATTGGAAGAACTTCGCGCCATTGATCTGGCTCAGGCTGCTGCGCCAGGTGTTGGTGTTCTGGAAGAACGTCACCGTGCCGTTGCACGTACCGGCGTTGACCGGGCAGGAACCGGCGGGCGGGTTGGTCACCGGGCAGAAAGCCGGATCACCGTAGGGTCCGATGAAGCCCGCATCGCGCAGGATGTTGGCCGTGGTCGGCGTCACCGTGATGGCTCCGCGGTAGGCCAGATCGATGCGCGTGCCGGCCGGTTGGTCGACATCGCGCGGCTCCACCACCGGCGAGAGATAGCTCGGGGCGGCGATCGTCGAGTCGAACCAGATCGAGTGGGCCCGGCTGATGCGCAGCACGATGTCCATCTCGCCGAGGTAGACGGTGTTGTCAAAGCGCAGCGTGGCGGCGCCCGGCGGCGTCGATGTCGGGTTGAAACCGCCCGAAGCGATGTCGCTGAGGTCGGGGTTGACCTGCACGGCCGTTCCGGAGGAGTTGACACCGCCCGTGGAGAACGAGCGGAAGTTGGGACGCGATGAGCTGTTGACCGCGAGGTTGATATCCAGCGCGTTGAGGCCCAGCGCACCCGAATCCGGGAAGCAGCGGAACTCCATCAGGATCGGCAGACCGATGGTCGGCACGTTCGAGTTGGTGTACGGGCAGCTGAAGCAACCCGCGCCCAGACCAAATACCACCGAGCAGACAATGCGCAGTTCCGCACCCGGAGCGTCCGAGATCGCGCCCTTGGCGAGGATGGCGGTGTCACGCCAGGTGTAGTAGCTGTAGCTCGAGACCGGGCCCGTCTGGTTGAGCGGCCAGGGCATGATGGTCGTGGCGCCCGTTGCGGAGATCTTGCGATCCGCGGGGTTGATCACATAGCCCTCAGCACGCGGGTGAACGATGCGCTGAGGATCTTCGGTCGAGTTGAGCAGGTTGGCGGTGTAGATGTCGCTCAAGCCCGAGTTGACGTAGATCGGCAGCAGGCTGTTGGGGTCGATCGTCTCGTCGGGGAGCTTGTTCGAGTGCGACAGGCGCATCTCGAACAGGTCGAAGCTGTCGGCAACCACGTTCCCGCCCACCGGCGCCCAGTACAGGTGCTCGATGTCAACGTTGAACGTAGCCTCGTCCTGCAGACCGAAGCCCACATCGCAGTAACGCCAGATGGTCTGCATCTTGCTGCCCAGCGCCGCCAGCGGCGTCTGCACACCGAGTGCGAAGACAGGCATGTTGCCCGGCACCGGCACGGTGCGGTCGCAGGTGGCGGCCTGACGCGTGACGGGGCGCGGCTTGACGATGCCCTGGGTCAGGTTGGACAGGAACTGACCGCGCAGCTCGGGGAAGGTGTCGTTGCCGATCTCGTCGATCGAGCTGAAGCGGAACACCAGCGACTGGTTGTTTTCCGAGGCATCGGTCTGGTCGATGAAGAAGCGGACCGGGGGCAGAGGAATGGCCAGGGGGTTGCCGGCGAGGTCAACCGGGCCCGTCTCTCCGCTGCCGATCTTGATGAAGTAGTCGTCGGTGGCGGTGTTGAACGTGTGCTGGAAGTTGATCGCCGGGTTGAAGCTGTACTGCTTCAGGTCCGTCGAGGCGATCACGGAGCCCACGATGTAGTCGCGCGCCGTGGGAGGCGTGGCGCCATCGGGATCCACGCGCGTGATCGGCATGTTGTCGAAGGCCGTCAGGCTGGCGGGGTCCATCGGCTCGCTGAAGCGCACCAGCAGTCGCGAATCCGTCGAGATACCGGTGCCCGGCGTTGTGCTCGACGGGTTGACGCTGGTGAAGCCGATGAAGCAGTTCTGCAGGTTGAAGTTCACGACCGGATCCCAGACCGTCGAGATCTGGGCCGGGCCCGCCGCCAGTTGACCGCCGATCGGATAGACGATGCGGTAGTGCACATCAACCACGGTGCCGCCCGCAGGCGCACCGCTGACCTGAGTCACTTCCGCGAACACGCCCGGCTGCTGGATCACGTCGCCGGCCTTGATGCGCGCGCTGCAGGCATCGAGGACGTAGTCGACCGTCGTGACGAAATCGCCGGGGATGCCCGAGGGCGTCGAGATCTGAACCGCCTGGACGCCGACGAGGCGCGGCGGAATGTCATCGACGAGGAAGCCGTTGTTGAGATCGCCAGTGGTGCTGGTACTGCCGCCCGAGCGCAGGCCGCGCACGATATCGTATGTCTGCGCGCCGGCGTCGTTGCTGCCGCTGCCCGTGAAGCTCACCGGGCCACCCGAGAGATTGGTCAGGATGTTGTTCTGGCCGATCAGCGGGACCTTTTTGGTCGGAATGCGCACGCCCACGTTGGCCTGCGACAGGTTGAGGCTCGCCGGCAGGCCGATGTTGTTCACGGCGAGCGGCGGATCCGACAGGCCAGCCTCGATCTGGGTCACGGTGGGATCGAGGATGATGCGCGTGGGATAGAACTCGAGCTGACCGTCGCCGTTGTTGTCGCGCAGGTCGCCGAAGTTGGGATCGAGGATCACGCGGCAGCCGAAGGGCGTGGCGGCGGGGTAGCCGGTCACCATGCGCACGGTCTCGGTGCTGATCGCGGCGGGGTCGAGCAGGTCGTCAAAGCGCAGCTGGAGTGCTGCGTTGCGCGGCAGCACCGGGAAAGGCGGCAGTTCGTTGACCGAGAGGCTCTTGCTGGCAACCGGGATCAGATTCAGGTCCAGACGATCGAAGGCCGCGTTGTAGGCCGCGGTGCCCAGCGCGTGCAGGATGCGCACGGTGGTCTCTTCGGTCACCGGGTTGGTCGTGAGCTCGTAGTTGATGTTGTCGGAGCGAATATCCTCGCCGATCACCATGTTGACGTTCTGCAGCGCGCCGCTGACATCGCGCACGCTCGCCATGCGTCCCCAGGACACGGCGACGAGCTTCGTTTCTGTGGCGGTGCCCCCTTTGCTCTCGTCCACGCGCAGACGCACCGAACCGTAGGCGCTCGAGGGGTGCGTGATGATGTCACCCGGGCTCGCCCCTGAGAGCGTCGGCAGCTGCGTGTTGCCGCCGCAGGAGGAGAACATCAGGACAAAACCCAAGCCAGCGGCAGTGAGCGCGGAGGTCACTGTGCGGGTGGCAGAGCGCGAGTCCTTGGTGGTGAAGTTGTGCATGGCGTGCTTCAAGAACAGACGATGGTCAGCTGACCAGCTGGATCAGATGAGGATCAGGATCGGGGGGGACGAAAGGACTGGCCGGACACGACCTGCAGGCGTGCCGCTCCCAAGGGGGTTGGGAACCGCACTACCCAGGCAACCCAGGACAGCTTCGCTCCGGGCATGAAAACTTGCCGCGGAGCGTGGGTCAAGCGTGTCTTGCCAGCCATTTTGGAAAGGAGCGGACGGGGCAAGCCCCGGCGGCACTTACCAAAGCATGTGCCACGCGTCACACTGAGGCGGCCAACAGATAGCTAAGTACCTGCGCTGCATACACTTAAAGTACTCCAAGCCACCGGAGCCACGGACTTCGCCCCCCCACCGCCGGCCCGGGCCTGTGCGCTTTCGCACAATTTTAGTTTCCGCGGAGTGGTCTTGCGGTGCCCGGCGGTCAGGTCAAGGCTCACGGAACAGAGCGGGTGGCCCGATACAGACGAGACACGATGCTGCCCCAAGCTTGGCTGACGCTGGCGGTGGTGGTTGGCATGCTGCTGGCCCTGCTGCGCAACCTGCCCACGGACGTGGTGCTGGTGGCCGCCCTCGTGCTGCTGCAGACCGCTGCGCTGCTCGTGCCGGGCCTGCCGGAAGCGCAGACGCTGTGGAGCGGCTTTTCCAACGAGGCCGTGCTGACGGTCGGCGTTCTGTACATCGTGGCCTCCGGCATCAGCCACACGGCCGCGCTGGAATCGCTCTCGCGGCGCGTGTTCGCGCACGTGCACACGGAGCGCGGCGCACAGGCGCGGTTGATGGCGATGAGCGCCGGCCTGTCGACCGCGCTCAACAACACCCCCATCGTTGCGATGTTCCTGCCGGTGGTCCGCGATCTCAGCCGTCGTACCGGGATCGCAGCCTCCAAGCTCTACATCCCGCTGTCCTACGCAACGATTCTCGGCGGCCTCTGCA
Source organism: Planctomycetia bacterium (assembly GCA_005799545.1). GTDB lineage: Bacteria > Planctomycetota > UBA1135 > UBA1135 > SYGM01. The sequence goes on from SYGM01000024.1 coordinate 12,030, forward strand.
CGCTGATCGGCACGAGCACCAACATGATCCTCTACGGCCTCGCAGCAGCCGACGGTGATCCGCGCACGGACCTGTCGCTGTTCGATCCGGCCTGGGTCGGCGTGCCCTGCGCGCTGACCGGAATGCTCTTTCTGATGCTCGCTTCGCGCTGGCTGCTGCCGGATCGCGCACCGCTGGTGAGTGCAGCCGCCGATCCGCGCGCCTACCAGACCGAGCTTGAGTTGCTGCCCGAGTCGGATCTGGTGGGCAAGTCGATCGAGGAAGCGGGCTTGCGCGGACTGCGCGGCGTCTACCTGACGCAGATCGAGCGCGAAGGCCGGCTGCTGCCTGCGGTGGGCTCTGGCGAGGTCCTGCGCGGCGGTGATCGGCTGTCCTTCGTGGGCGCGCTCGACTCGGTGCGCGATCTCACGCGTCTTCGTGGACTGATCGCACCCGACGGACAGACGCGCAAGCTCGACACGCCCAAGCTCGAGCGCTGCTGGATCGAGGCCGTGGTCTCGCCGCAGTGCCCGCTGGTGGGTCGTTCGATCCGCGAGGGACGCTTCCGCAGCGTGTACGAAGCGGCGGTGATCGCCGTGGCGCGTTCCGGCGAGCGTCTGGAAGGCAAGCTCGGCGACATCGTGCTCGAACCGGGCGATCAGCTGCTGCTCGAAGCTCATCCGCGCTGGTATGAGCGCATGCGCGATGCGCGCGATTTTCACCTCGTTTCGCGCCTCGAGGACTCGACCCCGCCGGGCCATGAGAAGGCGCCGGTGGCGCTGGTGATCCTGGCGGGCATGGTACTCCTCGCCGGTCTGGAGTGGCTGACGATGCTGCATGCAGGCCTGCTGGCGAGCGCGCTGATGCTGCTGACGGGCTGCACCAGCATCGCGCGGGCGCGGGCGGCGATCGACTGGCAGGTGCTGATCGCGATCGCCGCAGGCATCGGGCTGGGCAGTGCGGTGCAGCAGAGCGGACTGGCGACGCAGATCGCCGGCTGCGTGGACGGCAGCTCACCCATGCTGGCGTTGCTGACGCTCTACGCCGTGACGATGCTGCTGACCGAGCTGCTCTCGAACAACGCGACCGCTGCGCTGATGTTTCCGATCGGAATGGCGAGCGCAGCCGCGCTTTCGGTTTCGCCGATGCCGTTCCTGATGGCGATCCTCGTCGCCTCTTCTTGCGGCTTTGCGACGCCGATCGGCTACCAGACCAACCTGATGGTGTTCGCACCCGGCGGCTACCGCTTCACGGACTTCATCAAGGCGGGCGGTGCGCTGGATCTGGTCGTGATGGTCGTCGCGCTGTGCGTGATCCCGCTGGTCTGGCCGTTCTAGGCCGCGTTCTAGGCCGCCGACTAGGTCGTCGACTAGGTCGTCGGTGCGCCGGCGGCTGCGGGCGAGAAGCCCAGCGTCAACGCTTCGGCCGCCGTGCTGAAGAACACCAGCGACTCCGGCCGCAGCTTGCGCAGCTCGATCGAATCGCGCGGGAAGAACTCACGCGTGTCGCTGGAACCCACCAGCTGGAACTGCAGCTCATGCGAGCAGTAGGCGCAATGCGCGCGCAGCGGATGGCGCGAAGCGAGGCGATAACGCGGCATGACATGCCGCGCTTCGGTGCGCGAAATGCAGGTCGCGTTGGGGCAGGGATTCTGACCCAGCGACACCGGATGGGCCTGCAGCTCGCGCGCGGGCTGCTCGGCCTTGAGGCTGATCGCGCCCGTGAGGTACGCGAGGATCGCCATCCGAATCGGCACACCGCGCGCGGCCTGCTTGAAGTAGATGCTGCGCGGATCGCTGTCGAGATCCTCGGAGAGCTCATCGCGCCGTGGCAAGGGGTGCATCACCACCGCCTGCTTGAGCGGCTCGGCCGAGAGCTGGCGCTTTCCGATCTGCAGGTAGTTGTCAAGCCCGCGTCCGCCATCGGGATGGCGTTCGGTCTGCGGGCGCGTCATGTAGAGCGCATCGACGCGCTCGATATCGCGGCCGCGCGTGTCCGTGAACAGTGAGAGCTGATGCGGCTTCTGGGGCGTGAGGTAAAGCGCGTCGGACTGCGAGGCGATGTCACCGAGGCGCGAGACATCCGCGCGCTGCGGCTCGACGCCGAACTCCTCGCGCAGGCGCTGCAGAACGTAATCGGGCATCTCGAAGCCCGGCTGGGGGCAGCAGATCACGTTGGCGCCGAAGCGCGCCAACGCGTAGGCGAAGCTGTGGATCGTGCGGCTGTAGCGCAGGTCGCCGGAGAGCACGATGTCGAGGCCTTCGATCTCACCGCGCTCCAGCCACAGGTTGTACAGGTCGCACAGCGTCTGCGTCGGGTGCTCGTGGCTGCCGTCGCCCGCGTTGATGACCGGCACGGGCGAGTACTGGGAAGCCAGCCGCGCGGCTCCCTCGCTGGAGTGGCGCAGCACGATCACATCGGAGTAGCCGCCGCCCACGACGCGAATCGTGTCGGCCAGCGACTCGCCCTTGGAGGAGCTCATCGTGCGGATGTCCGCAGCGGTGATCACTCCCCCTCCCAGACGCAGCATGGCCGACTCGAAGGACAGACGCGTGCGCGTCGAAGGTTCGAAGAACAGGCTCGCGGAGATCATTCCGCGGCACAGGTGCGCGTGGGCGCGCAGGTCGGCGGCGAAGTCCCGGGCGAAGACGAACAGCTCGCGGATCTGGGCCAGGGAGAGGTCATCGATCGAGACGAGGTGCCGCGTGCTCATGATCGAGCTCGGACCTTACCCGAGTCGAGCGCGCGGCGCAAATCGGACTCCGAGAGCGGCACGAACGATCCGGGTTGCCAAGGCTCGCTCGGCAGCGCAAACGACGCTTCAAACAGCGCGCGAATGCGCGCACGGGCCTGCTCGGGCTGTTCCAGCGCCTGCACGGCGTTGGCCGCGGAGCTGTCCGACTGACTGCGGATCCAGACGGCGCCCGGCGGAGCGTTCCGCCCCCCGTCAGCGCGCGGATCGACCCACAGCACCCAGTCGATCTGCGTGCCGCCTTCCGCCAGCAGCTCGCGCACGCGCTCCTGCCCGGCCTGCTCGACGCTCTCGTTCGTGGCGCGCAGCCCCGCGCTGTCGATCAGGAGCACCGGCCAGGGCCCCAGACGCGCCTCCTCGCGCACCAGATCCCGCGTTGTGCCCGGAAGCGGACTCACCAGCGCGCGCTCGCTGCCGACCAGCGCAGTGAACAGCGTCGACTTGCCGGCGTTGACCGGCCCGCTCAGCAGGATGCGCGCCGGTGTCGACAGCCGCTGCCAGCAGCGCAGGCGCTCGCGCAGCACCGGCTCCGACGGCAGCACTTCGTCGACGCCCAGGTGCTGATCGAGTGCGATGCGCGCAGCGGAGTCGGTGCGCGCAGCGATCAGTGCCTGCATGGGCGCGGACGGAGCGGCGCCGCTCGGTGCCAGCGCGAAAAGCTGCGCCACCAGCGACTCGCCGCCGTGCAGGTGCAGCTCCACCACGCCATCGGAGCGCGTCACGACCAGAGCCTCATCCAGCAGTCCCTGCGACGTGCGCAGGTTGCGCAGCGCGAACTGCCCGGGTGGCGGCGGCGGTTTTCCGCTGAGCTCCACCACGAAGCGCGCCGCATCCTCGCCGCACACCTCCACGACCGCGACGGCGCCGCGCTGCGGTGCCGTGAGTTCGCGCAGCGTGACCTTCATGACGATGCGCGATCCGCAGCCAGCAGTCCGCGGTGCACCAGCAGCGGCTCAAGGTGCAGGGCGTGACCGGGAAACAGGCGCGCATCGTGGAGCAGCGGCGCGGCTCCGCCGCACAGAAACACCGGCGCCTGCTCCAGTCCGGCGGACTGAGCGATGCGCTCCACGAGTTCGCGCGCGGCACCGCGCAGTCCGTGCACGATGCCGGACTCGAGCGCCTCGCGCGTGGAGCGTCCCAGGGCGGGCACGCGTTCGAGCTCCAGGCCGCGCGTCTCGACCTCGAACAGCTGCGCGGCGCCGCGCCCCACGGCACGCGAGAGCAGTTCCGGCCCCGGCGCGATCGCTCCGCCGAGAAAGGCGGGCTCGCCGCCGCGGCTGCCCAGGGCATCGACGGTCAGCGCCGTGCCCGCATCGAGGATCAGCGCCTGCGCGGAGCTGGATTCCGGCGGATTCCCGTTCGCCTGCCGGCGGCACAGCTCCAGCGCACCCCGGGCGGCGAACAGGCGATCGCGGCCGAGCCTGTCGGGCTCCGGCAGATCGATCGCCAGCCCGCACTCGGGCACATGCAGCGACATCGGGAGTGCGCACTCGAGTTCCGCGCGCACGGACGGTGCCGCGACGCTCGAGAGCAGGGCGCGCGGACAGTCGAGCTCGCGGAGCGCGCGCGCATCCTGACCGGGAACCCAGCGCAGACTCAGAAGCGGGCGGGGTGCTGCATCCAGCGACCAGACAACCAGCTTGGCAGCCGAATTGCCCAGGTCGACCGTCAGGATGCGCTTCACTTGTTCGGCGAGTGGTAGGTCACCGTGCGGGACTGCCCCTTGTTCTCCACCACGACCTCCCAGGTCGAGTACTTGTTGGAGTTGCTCTTCACGAAGTGGATCGCCTCCTGCGTGCTCGTCACCGGATGGCCGTTGATGCTCTTGATCACATCGCCTTCCTGCGCACCGTGCTGGGCCGCCAGCGAACCGGGCGTCACGCTCGTGATCTCGATGCCCGAGTAGCGTCCCGTCTTGGGATCCTGATAGCGCATGGTGCGCACATCGCGGGCGAAGATCTCCTGGTAGTTGTCCTCGAAGTACTTCGCGTCCTCGAGGCCGATCTGGAACGCGTTGGCGCCGATCTTGGCGGTGCGGTTGGGATTGAAGGGCTGGATGTTGGAGCTTGGCACCATGATCGGCGTCGGCAGGCGCACGCCTTCGGGCCCCACTTCCACGACGAAATTCGAAACATCGAAGCGGGCGGGCCCGAGCAACTCGCGCTCGCGCTCCTCGCCTTCGAAAGCAAACCAGCCGCCCTCGGGCACGACCTCGTCGAGGCGGATCTTGTCCTGCGGAGGCAGGAGGTGCTCGCCGACCTTGACGAGCATGCCCATGGGAGGCGCACCCTGCACGCGCGATGCGGGCTTGTAGCGCAGATAGACCGCAGACTGCGCCGGATCGCGCGTATCCGCCTTGACCATCACGATGCTGACGACATCCGTCACACGCACCTTGGGTGCCTCGGTGGGCGTTGTGGTCTCCGTGGGCTTCTCGATCACCTTCTCCTTGCCCGTCCAGTTGAGGCTGGCCGAACCGTCCTTGCGGTAGGCGTGGAACAGGCGCTGCAGATCAGGGTAGGGCACGACGTCGTCGGTCTTGACCTTGATCTGCTCGATGTCCTCGAGCACGAGCTTCGCCTTCTTGGGATCGGGCATCGCGTGCCGCGCTTCCATCGAGGTGATGTAGTCGAACACGTACCAACCCAGACCCGCGGTGAGCGCGCCGGTCGTGACCCAGGAGAAGAGCTTGATCTGGCCGATGTTCATGAGGGTGTCCGCAAGGTCGATCTTAGACGAAGGCTAGGCCCGCGCCCAAGCATCCTGTGGCGGACGCCCGGTGCGGCGAAATCTTCCCGGGAAGCGCTCAGCCCCCCGGCCGGGCCAGGCGCAGGCCCTCACCGCCGGGGTTGGGGCCGCCGCCCGGCCGCTGGATCGGACCCGGACGGGGTCCCTCGCTGCGCTCCGGCCGCTGCGAGCTCGCCGTGATGCCGCGCAGGGCGAGGATCAGCTCCTCGGGCCGGTCGCTGGCCGCCAAGGCGTCCTCCAGCTCGACCTTGCGCTCCTGCACCAGCCCGCGCAGACACTGGTTGAACGAGACCAGTCCGGCCTCATTGCCCTGCTCGATGACCTTGGCGAGCTCGGCAGTCTTGCCCAGGGCCACCAGCTCGCGCACGTGCGGGGTCGAGACGAGCAGCTCGTAGGCCGGGATCAGCCCCTTGCCCGAGAGGCGCGGAACCAGACGCTGGCTCAGCACTCCGGCGAGGTTGTCCGACAGGCGCTGCCGCAGCTGCGCGTGCTGCTCGGCCGGATAGAAGGACAGGATGCGCTCGATGGTCTGGGGCGCGTTGACCGTGTGCAGCGTCGAGAGCACGAGGTGACCGGTCTCGGTGGCGTCCAGCGCCGCCGTGACCGTCTCCGCATCGCGCATCTCGCCGATCAGGATCACATCGGGACTCTGGCGCAGCGCGTGGCGCAGTCCGTCCTGGAAGCTCGGGCAGTCCGTGCCCACTTCGCGCTGGCTGATCACGCAGCGCTCCTCCTTGTAGAGCAGTTCGACCGGATCCTCGAGCGTCACGACGTGGCGCTCGACGTTCTGGTTCATGTGCTGGATGAGGCCCGCCAGCGTGGTCGACTTGCCCGAACCTGCGATGCCGGTCACGAGAATCAGGCCACGCTTCCTGAGCGCGAGCTGCGCGAGCGTTTCGGTCGGCAGCTCGAGCGCATCGAGACGCGGCGCCTGTTCGTTGATGCGGCGCAGCACGACGGCGGGCTCCCCCATCTGCCGGTAGGCATTGAGACGGAAGCGTCCCAGCCCGTCGAAGTCGAGCGCCGCATCCGCCGATCCGCTGCTGCGCCACTGCTCGAGGCGCTCCTTGCCCAGAATGCCGCTCAGAATCTCGATCATCGGGCCCGCCGCGGGCACGCGTCCGGGCAGGAAGGTGATCTTGGAATCGCGGCGCATGCTCGGCCGGCCGTTGGCGCGCAGGATCAGATCGCTGGCACCCTCGCGCACCATCGCGGCGAGCCAAGCCTCCAGCTGGTGGCGCGGCGAGAGCGCGGTCGAGCTCAGCGCCGGAGGCACCTCGTCGAGGCCCTGCTGACGCAGCTGCTCGCCGACATCGGAAAACGAGAACTCATCCGCGGAACGCGACGCTTCCATGCAGTCCGCATCGACCCGTGGCGCGGGTCCGCTGGAGGAAGTTTTTTCCGCTTGCCTGATGCGCTCGTGACGCGCGCCTAGCGCGCGGACTGCCCGCGCTCGGCCTGTAGCTTCTCATTCTTCGCGCGCGAACCCTTTGCCATTGACTCCCGCAACGCATCGAGCCGCGCCGCCAGCTGCGCATCGTGCGCACCGAGCATCCGCGCGGCCAACAGCCCGGCGTTGCGCGCGTTGCCGATGCCCACCGTCGCCACGGGCACGCCCGCGGGCATCTGCACGATCGAGTGCAGCGCATCGACGCCGGCCAGCGCCGTGATGTTGACCGGCACGCCGATCACGGGCAGCGTCGTGTAGCTCGCCACCATGCCCGGCAGGTGCGCGGCACCGCCCGCGCCGGCGATGATCGCCCTGAGCCCGCGCGAGCGCGCCGTGCGCGCGTACTCGGCCATGTCCTCCGGCGTGCGGTGCGCGCTGACCACGCGCACCTCGTGCGGCACATCCAGCTCGCGCAGCGCATCGGCGGCGGCCTGCATCGTGCTCCAGTCCGAATCGCTGCCCATGATGATGCCGACCAGCGGCGCGGGTTGAGAATTGCTCATGAAGGTGTTCCGAAGACGAGCGCATCGGCGGCGGCGCGGGCGCGGGCCTGCGCATCCTCGACGCTCGAGCCGAGCGCGGTGACATGGCCCAGCTTGCGGCCGCGCGCGCTCTCGCGCTTGCCGTACAGGTGCAGGTGCGCGCCCTCGACGGCGAACGCGCGCTCGAGTCCCGCCGGCCGGCCCGGCCCGGGTCCGGCGCCCAGCAGATTGATCATCACCGCCGCCGGCGCGAGCATGCGCGTCGATCCCAGCGGCCAGCCCAGCACGGCGCGCACGTGGTTCTCGAACTGCGAGGTCTCGCAGGCCTCGATCGTGTAGTGGCCGCTGTTGTGCACGCGCGGTGCGATTTCATTGACGAGCAGCTCGCCGTCGGCCAGCAGGAACAGCTCCAGACCGAAGCTGCCGACACCCTGCACCGACTCCACCGCGCAACGCGCAATGCGCTCCACCGCCGGAGCATGGCTGCCGACGGCCGGCGAGGGCACGCGCACCACGTGACAGATGTGATCCTTCTGCACCGTCTCGACCACCGGGTAGACGGCGAAGGCCCCGTCGAGCCCGCGTGTCACCATGATCGCGAGCTCCGCGACGAAGGGACAGAATGCCTCGGCGTACAGCGCATGCGCGCCCCCGCCCAGCTGCTGCCAGGCGCGCTCGATCTCGCCCTCCGAGCGGACCGTCGCATTGCCTTTGCCGTCGTAGCCGTTGCGGCGCTTCTTGAGCACCAGCGGATAGCCCCACTCGCGCGCCAGCCGCGCCACTTCGCCGGGACTCTCCACGGCCGCGAAGCGCGGCAGCGGCAGGCCGGCTTTCGCGAAGGCGCTCTTCTGCGCGAACTTGTCCTGCACGGTGCGGATGGTGTGAGCGCCCGGATGCAGGCGCGCGCCGCTCGCTTCGAGCTGCAAAAGCGCGTCCGCGTCGACGAACTCGTTTTCCAGCGTGACGACATCGCAACCCTCGGCAAGCCGCACCAGCTCGCGCGGATCATTCCAGTCGCCCTGCAGGCAGCGCGCCGCCAGCGGGCGGGCCGGAAACTCGGCCGCGCGCTCGAGGATCGCCACCTCGACGCCCAGCGCACTGGCCGCCTGCGCCGTCATCTGGGCGAGCTGCCCGCCGCCGACGATGCCGAGCGTGGCGATGGCGGAACTCCTGGCCGTGGGCAGCGTCGCGTTCATGGCGGGCACCCCATGGTACGAAGCGCCGCGCCCTACTGCACCTGCCCCCCCGTGCCACGCTATGCTCCTCGAAATGCGCCTGATGCTTGGATTGCTGGTGATGCTGGTCAGCCTGATGGCCTGGTTTCTGCTTCGACAGCCCACGCAGGATGCTTCCGCGCCGGAACCCGCTCAGACCGAAGTCGCGACGGTTCCACAGCCGTCTCAGGAGCCCGTGCCGGAGCTTGAAGCCGGGGAAGACAACGCCACCGGCGCCGGGCGCACGGCGCGCGGAGGCGAGCCGACGAGCGCCCCCCGGAGCGCGCCCGCGGTGGACCGAATCCGAGGATTCGTGCTGGATGCCGACGGCAACCCGCAACCAGATCTGGAGGTGCTGGCGCGGCAGGATCAGCGCATCTTCCGGACGATCAGCAGCGCACCTGCGGGTGAGTTTCTCTTCGATGGCATGGCTGCCGGCGCCTGGAAGCTGGAAGCCAGTCATCCGGATGGCCGCAGGGCGCTGCTCGAGTTGAACCTGACCGAGGGAATGAGCGTCGAGGATGCGCGCCTGATCCTGCCCGAGAGTCGGACGGCACAGGCCATCAGCGGCACGGTCTTCACGCCCAAAGGGGAACCCGCATCCGGTGCCGAGGTCACGCTGCGCTCCCGCAGCTCGACCCTGACGCAGGCAAGCGAACAGCGCAGCATCAGGACCGATGCAAGCGGACGTTTCTGGTTTCCTTTCGAAACGGCGGGCACACAGGCCGCGTTCGTGGCCGAGTTGGATGCGGAATGGAAGCAGGATGGAGCCGTGCATGCTGCAACGCTGCGCGAGATTCCGGCCGGCACTCACGATCTCAGGCTCCTTCTGGCGCCGGTTCCGAGCTTCCGCTTGCGCGTGGTCGATGCAGCCGGACAGCCTGTGACCAGATTCGGCTACCTGCTGAGCGCAGCGCGCGGACCCGGTGAGCCATACTTCGCCCGCAGCTCGCCGCCTGCGGAGCGTCCCGGCGGCGTGGAGCCGATCGCGCAGGTGCCCGGGAGGCTCAGCGTGCTGGTGGAATCAGCGGGTTACCAACCGTGGAGGAAGGACGACTTCCTCTCCGAGCAGCAGCCGGAGTTGATTGCGGAGCTTGAGCGCATCGGCGAATTGTGTGGTGTTGTCGTCGCCGAAGGAAAGACGATTGAGGGAGCCCGCGTGGGCCTGCAGCGCGCCAGCGCCGCCGGACAGCTGCAGATCGACGGACTGCCGGCCTTCATGCAGGAGGTGTTCGATGAGCAGGTCACGACCCGCTCGAACGGCGAGTTCTGCATCCTTCCGGCGGCACGCGGTGAGTGGCATGTCACGGTGCGCGCGGCGGGATTTGCAGCCACGACAACGCAGCCGATTGCCTGCGATCCGCTGCCGCCGCGGGAGCCGGTGGTGATCGAACTGCAACGCGCCGCCACACTGGAAGGCACGGTGCGCACCGCGGAGGGTCGAGCGGCTGCGGGTGCCTATGTTCTCGCGACCAACGGTGTGCCGCCGGCGAAAAGCGTCAAGACGGATGAGGCCGGTTTCTATCGCATCACGGGGCTGAGCCCCGGCGAGCAGTGGGTGGTCGCCCGCACTCAGAAGCCAGGCACGGTCACAAGCACCTACAACTCCGGCGGTGTTCCCGGCGCGGTGCCGGAATCGAGTTGCCGGTTGGATCCCGGCGAGGTGCGCAACCTGGACCTCGTGATCGAGGCGGGTGCCCGCGTGCGCGTGCACATTACAGGCGAGCTGCCTCTGCGACAGGAGGACCTCCGTGGAACAGCGCTTGTGCGTCGCGCAGGCGCCGATGGCGCCGCCGGAGCGGAGTGGATCGTGGAAGGTCGCTCGGGCAGCGATCCGCGGACGCTTGAGTTCGAGGTGCCCGGGACCGGCCGCCTGCTGCTCAGCGTGCATCTTTCCGATGAATTGATCCTGTCCCATGAGGCCGACCTGGGACCCGGAACGAGCGAATTCGAGCTCGATGTCAGCGGCGCCCCGGTCGAAATCCACGGCGCAAACGGGGCGGCTCTCCCCGCAATGCTGATGCTGGTTTGCAGCAGCCGCTCTCGCAGCGGTCAGGAGTGGACCGCCAACATCCAGGCAGCAACCCGCGGGCAGGATCGCGTGCGGCTGGACTGGCTGCCGTTCGGCCTGCTCAGGGAAGTCGCTGCCAAGGGACAGACGCCGCGCAGCTTCGAGCACCGCGCCGGTTCAGCGCTGCGAATCGAGTGGTAGCGCCGCTTTCACGATGCGGTGACATTCCGTCAGCACTTCCTTGAGGCCCTTTTTCTGGGCCGAGGAGATGCGGTGCACCTTGCGCGCGATCCGGCGCTCCAGCTCCGCCGCGCGCAGCTCGGACTCTTCACTCTCGCACTTGGTCGCGGCGACGACGCGCGGCTTCTGGGCCAGCTCGGGCGAGAAGCGCGCCAGCTCCGCGTCGATCACGCGGAAGGCCTGCTCGGGGTCGGTGTCGGCCTCGGGCGAACAGTCGACGAGCTGCAGCACGGTCTCGCAACGCTCGACGTGCTTCAGGAACTTGTGGCCCAGTCCGTGGCCTTCGGCGGCGCCTTCGATCAGACCGGGCAGGTCCGCCAGCACCAGCGTGTCGACGGGCGAGAGCGAGGCGATGCCGACCTGCGGCACCAGCGTGGTGAACGGATAGTCCGCGATCTTGGGTGTCGCGGCCGTGACGGAGGCGAGAAAGGTCGACGTGCCGGCGTTGGGCAGGCCCACGAGTCCGACCTGCGCGAGCAACTTGAGCTCGAGGCGCAGACGGCGCTTTTCGCCGGGCAGACCGGGCTTGGCAAAACGCGGGGTCTGGCGCACGGCGGTGGCGAAGTGCGAGTTGCCGAACCCGCCCTTGCCGCCCTGCGCCACGACGACGCGATCACCCTCGCGCTTGAGATCGCGCAGCAGGTTGCCGCGCTCTTCATCGAAGATCTGCGTGCCGACAGGCACCATCAGCACCAGATCTTCGGCGCTGCGGCCGGCCTTGTTGGAACCCAGCCCCTTCTCCCCGTCGAGTGCCTTGTAGCGGAACTGGCGTCCGATCGGGAGCAGCGAGTTGAGGCCGAGATCCGCGACCAGCACGATGCTGCCGCCATCGCCCCCATCGCCGCCCTCGGGGCCGCCGACGGGAATGTACTACTCGCGGCGGAAGGCCACGCAGCCGTCGCCGCCCTTGCCGGCGATCACTTCGATATGGGCTTCGTCGCGGAACATGTGCGGTGGAAAAGAGGCTCCCGCCGACGCTCAGGATGCGCCCGGCGGGAGTCTGGAATCAAGTGGCGAAGCGGATCAGTTCTTCGCCGGCGAGTCGATGTGCACTTTGCCGTTGGGCTGGTAGCGCACCGTGCCGTCGACGAGGGCAAACAGCGTCCAGTCCTTGCCGATGCCGACATTGCGGCCAGCGTGGAACACCGAGCCGCATTGACGCACGAGGATCGTGCCGGCGCTGACCTGCTGGCCGCCGTAGCGCTTGATGCCGCGGAACTGCGGGTTGGAGTCGCGGCCGTTCTGGGTGGAACCTTGTCCCTTTTTGTGTGCCATGTGTGGTTGTCTCCTTCTGGATCAGCCCGTGATCTTTTCGATCTTGACCTGGGTGAAGTGCTGGCGGTGACCGCGCTTGCGGCGCACGTTCTTGCGGCGCTTGAAGCGGAAGGCGATCAGCTTGGGGCCGAGATCCTCGCCGATGACCGTGGCGGTCACCTTGGCGCCGGGAACGGTCGGCTTGCCGATGCGCACGCTGCCTTCGTTGCCGATCAGCAGCACGGAGTCGATGGTGATCTTGTCACCGGGTTGGGCCTTGCCCATGAGGTCGAGGTTGACGATCTCGCCCTCGCGGACGGTCTTCTGGCAGCCTCGGTCGTTGATGATGGCGTACACGGTCGTTTCCTTGTGGTTGCCGCGGTGGATACCCTCCCGCGGTGGGCTCGTCCGGGACGAACCCTGGGTGGCTCCGACCGGGGTCCGCGAGGACCACAGCCGCAGCCGTTGGGGCGAAACATTCTAGCGGGGACCGGGGGGCTTGGGAAGGCCCCCCGCTGTCCGGGCAACTTCCGGTGGCTGGCAGCCCCCTCTAGCGCTTGCGGCGCCCGCCGGGGCGCACTTCCTTGCCGTCGGCCCGCAGGTAGCGCAGGACCGAATCCTCGGCCTGGTCGCGCACCTCGATCAACCGGATCTGGCGCTCCGTGCGGTACTCCAGCGCCCGCAGGTACTCCATGCAGGAGTTCTTGAGGTATCCGATCACCTCCGGGTGCGCCTTGACCTCGACCGTGGCAAAGCCCTTGAGCGTCAGAGCCGAGCCCAGCCGGCGCAGGATCGCCGCCGCACGGGATTCGATCGTGCGCACGCGGCCCAGACCACGGCACGAGGGGCAGGTGTGGAACACCTTCTTGTTCATGCCAGGTCCCAGCCGCTGACGCGTGAGCTCCAGCAGACCGAACTGAGAGATGCGGCCGATCTTGAACCGCGCGCGGTCCTTCGCGAGATGTTCGCGGAAGAGCCGCTCGACCTGACGCATGTGCCCGGACTTCATCATGTCGATGAAGTCGACCACGATGATGCCGCCCAGATCGCGCAGTCGGATCTGTCGGGCGATCTCGGGCGCGGCCTCGAGGTTGGTCTTGAGCGCGATCTGCTCGAAGTCGAAACCATCGGTGCGCGTGCGGCCGGAGTTGATGTCGATGGCGACCAGCGCCTCGGCCTGGTCGAAGACGACCGATCCGCCCGAGGGCAGCTCGATGCGGCGCGCGAAGATGCGCTCGAAGTCGGGCTCGACGGAGTAGCTGTGGAACAGCGGCTTGGGACCGGTGTGCAGTTGCACGCGGCCTTCGTCCTCGGGCATCAGCTTGTGCGCGAAGTCGACGATCTGACGGTGCACTTCGACGTCGTCCACGATGATCGCCTCGGTGGCGGGCGTGGCGAGATCGCGCACGGTGCGGATGGCGATGTCGGACTCCTGATAGAGCGGCGCAGGACCATGGCCCGTGCGCAGGCGCTTGGCGAAGGTCTCGAAGACACCCTTGAGGTAGTCAAGGTCGCGCTTGAGATCGGCCTTGGTGCGGCCGACACCGGCGGTGCGCACGATCACGCCCATGCCTTCGGGAATCTCAAGCTGGCCGAGGATCTTCTTGAGGCGACGGCGTTCCTTTTCATCCTCGATCTTGCGCGAAACGCCGGTGCGCGACATCGAAGGCATCAGCACCAGATAGCGGCCGGGGATCGAGATGTAGGTCGTCAGCGTCGGGCCCTTGTCCCCGATTGCATCCTTGGTGACCTGAACGACGACCATCTGACCCTTCTTGAGCAGATCGGTGATTGGCAGACGCGGACGCGCACGGAAGCGGCGGCTGTCGCGGCGGTCCTTCTTGCCATTGCCCGGCTTGGCGTCCTTGCCGTCCTTGGGTTCCTTGCCCTCGCCCAGCTCGTCACCGACGCGCGGCTGGCTGGAATTCTCATCCCACTCGTCGGGGTCGATGCGCGTGGCGAGCAGCTGGTCGAGGTTCCAGTTGGGATCGCCGTACACCGAGAGCACGTCGGAGGTGTGCAGGAAGCCGTTGCGGCCCTGACCGAAGTCGACGAAGGCCGCGCCGATGGCGGGCTCGAGGTTGACGACGCGTCCGCGGTAGATGTCGTTGACGACCGAGTTCTCGGTGCGCACCGTCATCTGGAAGTCGACGATCTCGTCATCCTCCACGACGGCAACGCGCTGCTCCTCGGGATCAGAGGCGTTGACCAGGATGCGCTGCTTGCGCGCCACCGGTGCCGGCTCGACTTCCTCAAGGTCCTCATCGGACTCCGCAGCACCTTCGGCCGGCGCGCCCTCGGCAGCGCCTTCGCGGTCCCGGTCGCGGCCGCGACCACGGCGGCCGCGCTTCTCGCGACGCGCTCCGCCGCTCTCCTTGGCTTCCGCTTCCGGCTCGGCAGGCAGCTCCAGCGGCGGCAGTTCCGCGAGGTCATCCTCCTCGCCAGGAATGATGTCGATGCCGAAGCTGACCTTGGCGCCGCCGGATGCGGCATTGCGGCCTTCACGGCCTTCGCGCTCCTCGCGGCGGCGACGTCCGCCGCGCGATCCGCGGCGACGACGCTTCTTGCGGCCGCCGGATTCCGCATCGGAAGCACCCTCCGGTGCCGATTCCCCCGCGAGCTCCGCGCCGGCGTTCTCGTCGAGCTCCGCCTCCGGGGCCTCGCCCGGAATCAGGTCGATGGCGGCCGGCTCATCCGACTCGTCGGAGGCAGCGGGCGCTGCGCCCTCGCGGCTGCGACCGCGGCCACGCCGACGGCGACGCTTCTTGCGGTGCTCGCCGCCGGCCTCGTTGACAGGCTGCTCCGCAGCGGCATCCTCGCCCGAAGCCGCTTCGACATCCGCCGGCTGTGTATCGAGCTCGGCGGGAATGGCATCCGCATCCGGATTCACCGTGGCCGCAATCGCCCCGGCCTTGTTCTTGTTGCGACGGCGACCGCCGCGCGAACCGCGGCGACGCTTGCGAGGTGCTGCACCGTCCGCCGGCGATTCGCTGCCCGGTTCGGCAGAGTCGGCGGCCTCGGGCGAGGAACCATCCGGATCCGAATCCGGATCCGAGGCCGTCTCCGAATCAAACTCGGTGTCCGAGGATTGGCCGCCGGAAGGCGTGCTGTCCTCGCCCGACCGGGCATGCGGTCGAACGCCCATGCCGCTCTCGGCAGGGAGCCAGCCGAGCTCGGCCGGCAGAATACTGTGTTGGGAATCGAAAGAGGGAGCGCGCGGTGCGCGCTCGGAATCCGACGAATCGGATGCTGTCATTTCAAAAAGCTCCGCTCCCGCAGCGGCACAAAGTGCGCGCAGGAGGCTAGGGCGGAGGGCGCGGGGCCGGTTCCGCCGGGTTCGGGGGTGGCCCGCATGATGAGTGCTGGCCGGTCAGAGAACGGGGCGCTCGCCCGCGATGCGCGGACGGGCGTGATCGGTCGCGAGACGCTCAAATGAGCACCTCAGCGGTTGCTATGCTTGCCTATCGACGCTTCGGAGTCGAACCCCAAGTACGGAATCCGAGGAAAAAAATGCGCACGCCCCCCGAGGGCCCCTGCTGGGGCCCCCGGAGGGCGCGCGTGTACGGACCGAAACGGCTCAGTTGGTGCCGGAGCCGCCGACTTCGTTGTTCAGGACCTTCTCGAGCTCGTCCTTGAGGGCCGAGCGGCGACGCTTGAGTTCCTGATTGAGCAGGAGTTGGGAGTCCTCCGAGGAGCGCAGGATGGTCGGTGTCAGGAACACCAGCAGACTGCGCCGATCGCGGCTCTTGTTCTCGTGCTTGAAGAGCTCGCCGAGCACCGGAATGTCCCCCAGCAGGGGGATCTTGGTCTCGGTCTGCTGATCGCTGTCACTCGAGAGGCCGCCGATCATGGCGGTCTGACCGCTCTCGAGCATCATCGAGGTGCAGATCGTCGAGCTGCGCGTGCGCGGCAGGGCGATCGAGCCTTCCAGGCCCGAAGCGCCGATCGTGAACACGTCGAAGCCCGGAGGCGCCAGCGTGGAGTTGCCCGTGCCCGAGAGGCTCGTTTCCTTCGGAATCACCTCCATCACGAGCTTGTCCGTGCCCGGAATCACGTTGGGACGGATCAGCAGCTGGAAACCGACCTCGACAGGTGAGCCCGAGGCCTCCGAGACGGAGAGCTGCAGACCGCCAGCCTGTCCCTGCTCCGACTTGGCTTCGGCGTAGCGGATCGTCTCGCCCACGAAGATCGTCGACTCGACTCCGTCGAGTGCAATGATCTTGGGAGACTGGATCACTTCGCTCTTGGAATCGCGCTGCAGCAGACGCAGCGTGCCAGCCACTTCCAGGAAGGAAAGTGAACCGAAGACCGTGTCAGGAACCACCGTGGCGCCGCCGTTGAGCAGCGGATCCACGTAGGGACCCGTGCCGTCCGGGCTGGCGATGATGGAGTCGTCCCAGCCGCCGCGTCCCGCATCGAACGGGAACGTGATCGGGATCTGGCCGCCGGTGAAGGAGACCTTGGGACCCGCGTCGCCGTAGTCGATGCCCAGGTTCAAGAGGTCCTGATTGGTCGTCGCGACGAACTTCACGTCGCAGAAGACCTGCGCGGGCTCCACATCAAGGCGCGCAAGCATGTCCTTGATCGAGCTCTGCACCTGCGCGGTGTCGCGCACGATGATCACGTTCGACACATCCACGTAGTCGAGCTTGCCCTGCGAGGAGAGCGTCTTCTCCAGCGCCTGCAGCACGCTGAAGCTCTTGACGGGATCCGCACCCGCCGCCTTCTGCTGCTGGCCTTGCACGGACTGCACGAACTCGGACTTGATCACGGGCTTGTAATTGCCCTTGGGGCGCAGATAGCGCAGCTGGTAGGTGCGGGTTTCCAGCTGGTCCTTCAGCGTCTCCGGGGAAACCACGCGCAGCACGCCGCGCTGTTCCTCCACGACCACGAAGCCCAGGGACTTCGCAGTGGAGTCCAGCGCGATGCGCCAAGGCACGTTGTTGAAGCTGACCGTGACGTTGCCGCTGACCTCCTTGCCCAGCGCGATCGAGGCACCGCTGGCCTTGGCGATCGTGGTGATCACCTCGCGGATGTCGCGGTCCTGCGCGTCGATCGAGACCGGATAGGGCCGGGCGATGACGAGCACGCCGCCGGCGCGCTCCTCGACGACGCCGCCCGCCTTCTCGGCGAACAACTCGAGCGCATCGCGCCAGTGCACGTCGAACAGCTCGATCGTGATCGGCGCCGTCGAGATGCGCTTGTCGGCATCCTGCGGATCGACGATCACGATGTTGGCGCCCGTGCGCTCGCGAACTCCGCGCACCAGCTCATCCAGCGGCTTCTCGGCCACGTTGAGCGTCATGCGCGCATCCAGACTCGGGACCTGAGCCGATGCCGTGCCGACGCACAGCGCCAGCAGCGAGGCCAGGACCAGCAATGTTTGTTTCATCTTCTTCTCTCTCTTTTCCCTTTAAGAACCGGAGTGGACCGTCCCGCCAGACGGATCCTCAGTAACGCCTTGCAAACACGATGCCCTTGTAGAGGAACTCGATCTCGTCCCGGCCGATGGCATGCACCAGCAGGTCCTTGGCGATCGCATCCCCCACGCCGACCGTCTTGCCGTTGATCACGGCAAAGGCCCGTTCACGCACGATCGCGCGGCCGCCGAACTCGAGCTTGAGCTTCTCGAATTCCAGCACCGTGCGAGCGTCGGCCTCGAAGGAGCGCAGCCGGGCGACGATCGCCCCGCGCACAGGGTCCGCTTCCGCGATCCCCAGATCCTTCTCGACGGCCTTGAAGTTCTCCAGCACGGCCTTCCAGTCGCCGCGCTGCATCGAAGCGGTCATGGCCTCCTCGATCTCCAGCAGCTGGGTCTCGCTCGGGCCGGTGACGGCCCCGCTGGCGGACACCTCCGATGCGAGCGCATCGAGCAGGTCACGCACCTCCGTCTGCAGACGGCGCTGGGAGGGCACGTAGGAGATCACGCGCTCGCTCTCGACGCGTGCGAGCTCCCCGCCCAGCGCGCTGTACTCGCCGTCGAACTCCGAACGCTTGAGCATCTGCTCGATGACGTTCTCGGCGGCTTTGGAAGCGCTCCACAGCTCTGCAACCTTGCGGGCGCGATCGCAGAGCTTCTGGACGATGTCCATCTGCTCCTGAACCGTGTAGCCGCCCTGGCCCTCCGTAGTCGCGGGGACGCGCGGGTCGATCCACGGATCGCGCCGGCCGCGCGGACCGCGGTAGGCATAGCCGCTGACAGAGAGCGCCTGCTTGCGGCCCTGGATCTCGCCGAGCAGCAGATCGCGCTTGTGCTCGTAGTCCGCGATGCGTGCCTGCTTGCCGTCCTTGCGGGGCTCGTAGACGAAGGTCTCGACGTCCATCTGGATCTTGTGCGCCGGGATGCCGTCCTTCTCCAGCTGGTTGCGCTGGGTCGCGGTGATCCGGAAGCTCGGCACGCGCATGAAGCGCGCGTGGTTCTCAATCAGGTTGAGGAAATCAAGCAGCTGGAAGGCATCGCCCTCAAGCTGCAGCGTGTAGCCGACCTTGTCGAAGTCGCCCTTGTCCTTCGAGTCGGCCGCCTTCTTCTTGAGGCCCGAGATGCGCACTTCGCTGAGTTCCGAGAAGCGCTGCAGTTCGCGCACGAGGTTGTTGACATCCTCGTTGTCGGGCAGGATCTCGCGCATCACCCCCGCCATCTCGCGCAGCACGATCACATCGCGCTCCACGCTGCGGGTCGTGTCGATCTCCTTGCGGGCGACCTCGATGTTGCCGCGCAGCGCGGCGACCTCAGTGCGGGCATTCTCGATGTTTTCGTACTGCGCCTTGATTCCGAACAGGATCAGGCCGGCGCAGAGGGCTCCGCCCCCGCCAATCATCAGCCAGCGACGGTCGAGCTTCAACGGACACCTCCTTCACGAGCCGTGTTGCGCCCCTTGGCCTTGGGCGCGGGCTTCTTGGACTTGCCGCCGTCCGGCTCAGGCCCCTTGCCGCTGCGCTCGTCCACGGATTTCATGGTCAGCGCCAGCGGGAACGACCAGGACGCCGAGGGCGTCAGCTCCGGATCAACGCTGGAAACCGAGCCTTCCGGCGGCGCGGGCTTCTCGAAGTCGCTGAGGAAGCTCGAACCCTCAAGATCCTCGAGGAAGTTCGCCACCTGCGCGAACTTGTCCGAGCCGGAGTGTCCGCTCGCCTTGACCGTGCCCGGAGACTTGGCCTTGGGATCGAGGTTCTGCGCGACCTGCAGGTCATCAAACCACACCAGATGGCGCTCGCCGTCGCCGCCGCGGCTGCAGACATCGATCAGCTCATCCAGCTTGCGCGTCCAGGAGATGCGGCTCCGCGTGATCTGCTGCAGCGTCTCTTCGCGGCTCTTGTGCAGCTTGGCTTCCGCCTTGAGTGCCGCGACATGCTCGACCTGCGGCTTCAGACCGTCCATTTCGCTTTGCACGAGCTCCTTCTCGTTGTCCGCGCGCAGCTGCACGGCGAAGTGGGCGTAGCCCAGCCACGCCAGCAGGCAGGCGTTGACGGTCACGACCCCCGAGAGGGCCAGCATCAGCTTGAGCGGCGTACGGCTCTTGGCCTTGTGCTGCTCGGGCAACAGGTTGATATGGATCATTTCGCCTCCATCCGCGATGCGAGTCCCAGGGCAACCGCCAGCTGGCTGGCGCAGGCTTCCAGTTCGGCCGCGTCGACCTTGCCCGCGTCGACGCGCAGGCCCTCCAGCGGGTTCCACACGCGCGCGGGACGGCCGGTGGCCTGTTCGATGTAGCTGACGACGCCCGGCGCATGCACCGCTCCGCCCGACAGCAGGATCTCCGCGACCGCGATGCCCTCGTGGTTCTCCACGTAGTCGAGGCTCAGGTTGAGCTCGCCCACGAGATCCTCAAGCACCGGCGTGATGGCCGCGTGCACATCCAGCTCCGCGTTGGCGCCGGCGCGCTTGAGTGCTTCGGCCTCGCAGGCCTCGATGCCCAGCCGGCGCGCGATGGCCGCCGTCATGTCGGCGCCGCCGAGCTGCACTTCGCGGCTGAAGCATGTTTCGCCGTTGGACATGACATTGATCGCCGTGCGGCCCGATCCGATGTCCACCAGCGCGATGGCACGTGCATCGCAGATGCCCAGCGCATGCCGCGAGAACTCGTAGGCGTTGGCCAGCGCGAAGAGATCGAGATCGATCGCGACGGGCTGCAGGCCCTGTCCGCTCAGCAGCGCCACGCGCTCCTCGACGACACTGGACTTGCAGGCCGCGACCAGCACGGTCATCTGACCTTCACCGGCCCCCTCGCTGGCGCCGTGCGGCGCTCGCTCGAGCACCTGGCAGTCCAGCTGCGTCTCCGCCAGCTCGAAGGGCACGTACTTGTCCGTCTCGAAGCGGATCGCACTCTTCGCCTCCGCGGCGCTCATGCGCATCATCGGGACGAACTTGACGACGACGTCCTGCCCGGCGAGCGACGCCACGGCGCGCTTGGTGTGAAACCTGCCGCCGGAGAGCAGTCCCGCGAGCGCTTCCGCAGCCGAGCCGCCCTGCGGGATCTCGGCACGGGCAAAGCCGGTCACGACCGCCTCCGACCCTTCGAGTGACAATTCGATCGCCTTGATGGACGAGCTGCCCACGTCCAGGCCGATCAGTCGTTTGGTCCTGCGGAACACGCGCTTTTCCTGTTTCTGGAGGCCTTGGGGCTCACTCGCGGGCACGAGGCACAGTCCTCGCGGCTCGCAGATCCCATGGCGTCCATCGGAACGCGCTTTCCGGAAGGTTTAGCTCAGTTCACCGAATCCGCTCTCGATCAGCCGAGTGAGCGCGGAAATGAGCTCCTCCGCATCCTCACCGCGCGCATGCAGGGAAAGAATGGCATCGCAGGGTGCCCCCAGCGTCATCAGGTCGAGGATGCTGCGGCCGTTGACCGCGCGCTCTCCGCAGCGCACGGTTAGCTCGCTCCGGTGAGCCAGAGCGAGCTTCACGATGGAGTGGCTGGGCCGGGCATGCAGGCCCGAGGGATTGACGATCCGCACGTCGCGACGGGCTTCCATGCATCTCAGGAGATCGACATCTCCTTCAGAAGGTCCACGAGCTGCGTCTTGGTCTTGACCTTGAGGGCGAAGCGGCGGAAGTCCGCATCGCGCGCCAGCCGCGCGATCCACTGCATCAGCTCCAGATGCCGCTCAGGGTCGTGGTGCTGGCCCGGCTTGTCGGGCCGCAACACGGTGAACACGATGTGCACGGGAGCGCCGTCGACGGCACTCCAATCGAGGCCGGCAAGATGCACCGACACCGCGCAGATCGCGCGGTCGATGCCGCGCAGCCTGACGTGCGGGATCGCGACATGGTTACCTACGCCCGTGGAGCCGAGCCTCTCGCGCTCGCGCAGGGCGGTGAGTGCGGCATCCTCGAGTCCGGCGTCCAGACAGCCGCCGGCGACCAGATCGCCGACGATCTCGCGCAACACGCCGTCCTTGTCCTGCGCCGCGAGGTGCACGCTGCAGGACTTCGGCTTGAACTGCTTGTGGTAGTGCATGGGATGCCGCGAGCGACGAGGCGCCCGCGGCGTGCGTTTCAGAGGAGTCGGGACTCAGCCCTTGCCGTCACGGCCGCGGCGGCGACGCAGGTCGACATGCTTCTCACGGTGACGGCGCAGCAGCTGCTGCATGCGGTGGAAGGCTTCATCGAGTGCCTGCGAGAAGGCGTTCTCGCGCGAGTCCACCACCAGCACTGCTCCATGACCGACCGAACACACGATTTCCACGCGGTGATCTTCGTTTTGGCGCTCGAGCAGCGCGCGTGAGACCACGATGCGCTCGTAGTACTTGGCAAGGCCTTGAAGGCGCTGCTCAACCTCATCGCGAACGCGCGTGGGGTAATCGTGGTGGAGGATCGAAACCTGCGTCTGCATGACAACTCCCGTCCTAAAAAGAGGGCCACCGAAATGTCTGCGCGGACAGCGGCGCAAGCCGCTGCTGGCCACGTTCTCTACCTTGGACCAGCGGTCCGATTTGGTCAAGAGCCCGCACACGGCTTTGATCGGAAGCCGGGGCCCGCGACCTCAAAAATTCCCGGCTCAACCGGCCTGAAAAAGCCCGGGGACCCCGCTCGGCCCGCGGTCGGGACCCGCGAACACCGGCTCAGGGTAACGCACGCGCCACAGGTACAGCCCGCAGGCCGGAGCCGTGGGGCCCGCCAGCGTCCGCTCCCCCGTGCGCAGCGCCTCGCGCACCTGCTCGCGAGAGATTTTTCCGCGGCCCACCTCCAGCAGCGTGCCGGCGATGGTGCGCACCATGTTGTAGAGGAATCCGTCGGCCTCGACGATCATCACGAAGCCCTCGCGACGCGCCACCAGCTTCAGCCCGTGCAGCGTGCGCACGGTGGTCGCGCGCGGCGAGCCGGTGTTGCCGAACGCCGCGAAGTCATGCCGCCCCACCAGCTCGCGCGCGGCGGCCTGCATGCGCCGGCGATCCAGCGGCCAGTGCACCCAATGGCACAGGTGCGCGGCGAAGGGCGGCTGGAACCGGCTGGTCGCCGTGAAGTAGGCGTAGCGCTTGG
This sequence comes from Planctomycetia bacterium, assembly GCA_005799545.1. Classification (GTDB taxonomy): domain Bacteria; phylum Planctomycetota; class UBA1135; order UBA1135; genus SYGM01. The sequence goes on from SYGM01000024.1 coordinate 34,640, forward strand.
ACCGCGCGTCGAAGCGCGCATGGAACGCGCTGGAGCAGGTCTCCAGGCGCTGCACCCGCAGCGACGCGGGCAGATTGGCGTTGAGCGCGTGACGCAGACGATCATCTTCGAGCGTCGTTGGAATCAGGCAGTGCGCCACCTGCCCCACCGCGTGCACGCCCGTGTCGGTTCGTCCGGCGCCGTGGATGACCACGCGCTCGCCGCACAGGCCGTGCAACGTGTCTTCCAGCTCCTGCTGCACAGAATCAAAACCGTCCTGCCGCTGCCAGCCATGGAAGCGGGAACCGTCGTAGGAGAGGAGCATGCGAACGCTGCGCATCGGGGGCACGATGCTAGCACTTCGAGCCGCAAAGCAAGTCTAGCGCAGGACTCGCCGCGCGTAGCTGGAGGGAATGCCCAGCTCGGAACGGTGCTTGGCCAGCGTGCGGCGCGCCATCCGGTGACCGGAGCGAGCCAACCGCTCGAGCGCCTCCGCATCGGAAAATGGGTGCTGCGGATCTTCGGCCGCATAAAGCGCTCGAACGGCCTGCGCGATCGCCGAGCGCGTTGCGCCCGAGTCATCGGGGCTTGCAGCCGGGAAGAAGCTGCGCAGCGAAAAGATGCCGTGCGGCGTCTGGGCATGCTTGCCCTGCACCGTGCGGCTGATTGTGGAGACCGACAGCTCCAGCTCGGCCGCCAGTTCGTGCATGGCCAATGGCACGAGCGCCTGCGGACCATCGCGCAGGAAGCGCGACTGGCGCGCGAAAAGCGCGGCCGCCACGCGAGCGAGCGTGCGCTGGCGCTGGATCAGCGCGTTGCGGATCGAGCGCGCGGCCTCGATCTTCGGGCGCAGATAGCGCGCGAGCTCGCTGGTGCGGCCCTGCGAGCGCGCCAGCTCCTCGGCCGCGGGATCGACGCGCGCCGCAGGCCACTGACGCGTGTCCAGACGCACTTCGTACGTGCCGTCGCTGTTCCATTCCACGAGCACCTCCGGCAGGATCGCCGCCACGGGCGGCGTGAAACGCGTGCCGGGGAAGGGATCCAGCACGCGCAGCCGCGCGCGCAGCGCTTCGAGCGCTTCGCCGGTAATCGACAGGGCGCAGGCGATGCGATGCAGGCGGCGCGCGGCGAGATCCTCGAGGTGAAGCTCGATCAGGCGGGCCAGCATGGCGTAGTCCGGATCCTGCGGATCAAGCTGCAGCAGCAGGGCCTCGCACAGATCTCGCGCACCCAGGCCGCGCGGCTCCAACTGCTGGAGGGCGGCGACGGCCTGCCGCAGGCTCAGTGCATCGTCCGCGCTCCACAGGCCCGCCAGCGCACCGGCCTGGCACAGCTCCTCCTCGCTCTCGACCAGCCAGCCGCGCGCGTCCAGGCGCGTCGCCAGCCATCGCACGGCCAAGGCACGCTCCGGCGCAAGTTCGCTGAGCGCCAGTTCGGATTCGATGTGCTCGGCGAGCGAGGGCGCGCTGGCCGTCTGCTCCGCGACCCAGTCGCTGCTCCCGCCCTCCTGACGCAGGTTTGGCTGCGGACGGCGCACATCCAGCGCCTCGTTGCTCTCCGCCTGCCGTTCCAGCCATTCGCACAGCTCCTGCGCAGGCAGTGCCAGCAGTTCGAGCGACTGCAGCATCTGCGGCAGGAGCAGCAGCTCCTGTCGCAGGCCCTGACTCTGACGCAAAGCGGGTGCTGCGGGTCTCACCCCGCCTGCATCGGAAGGAATTTCCGCCGACTTGAGGGCTAAGAACCCTCGCGGTGGGTCCGCAGTTCCCGCCGATGGGCAAAGGCGTCCTCAAGGATGCCCTTGTGCAGGTACTCGATGCCCGAACCCGAAGGCAGACCACGCGCCAGGCGCGAGACCACGAGCTCCTTTTTGCCCAAAGCTTCCAGACGCTCGAGCACCAGCGCGGCCGTGGCCTCGCCCTCGGCGTCCGGATCGGTCGCCAGCACCACTTCGCGCACCCCCTCGCGCTGCACGCGCTCGATCAGCCGCGGCAGGCCCAGGTGGCGTTCCTCGGTGCCTTCGGCGGGCTGAAAGGCGCCCAAAAGCACGTGGTAGACGCCGCGCCAGGTCCCTGCGCGTTCGATGGTCTCCACATGGCGCGGTTCTTCCACCACGCACAGGCGCGTCTTCTCGCGGCGCTCGTCCGCGCAGATCGGACAGGGATTGCGCTCGGCGACATTCGCGCAGATGGAGCAGCGCTGCGTCTCGCGCACTGCGCGCTCCAGCGCGGGTGCCAGCGTGCGCGCCTTGGGATCGCGCAGCGCGTGAAAGGCCAGCCGTTCCGCGCTGCGCCGGCCGATGCCGGGAAACTGCTCGAAGGCGGCGATCAGCGCCTCGAGGGGCTCAGGGTAGGCCATCGCGCGACTCCTAGCTCAGGCCCGGCAGCGAGAGACCGCCGGAGATCTTCGAGAGGCGCTCTTCGCGCAGGGTGCTCGCGCGGCTGAGACCGTCGCGCACCGCCGCAAGCACCAGATCCTCCAGCAGCGCCTTGTCGCGCGACTCGAGCGCTTCCTTGGAGATCTCGATCTTCAGCACCTGCCCCTCGCCGTTGACGGCGACACGCACCGCGCCGCCGCCGGCGCTGCCCTCCAGCTGCGTCTTGCGCAGTTCTTCGCGAGCATTCTCCATCTGCCGGTGCATCTCCTGCGCCTGACGCAGGAGGTTGCCCATGTCTCCGAAGGTTCCGCTCATCTGTCGTCCTCGATCCGCCCGCCGAACAGCTGGCTGACTTCGCCCGTGAAGCGATCTTGCTCCTTGCGCACCGGCGCGCGCGATGGCTCGTCGAACTGCGCCTGGCAGTCGCGGCCGAGCAGACGCGTCAGCAGCGTCTGAAGCAGCTTCTGCGTGCGCGGGTTGTCGAGCAGCGCGCGCTCCTCCGGTGCGGGGTTGGTCAGTTGAATCTTCGCGATGCCGCCGGAAAGCTCGGCCAGCCGGCCGCGCTGGCGCAGCATGAGCTGCAGCGAAGCAGAGTGGGTGCCGAGTTCCTCGAGCAGGCGCGGCCACAGCTGTTTGGGGTCGCTCAGTGGCGCTGACGGCGCTGTGGGTGCAGGCGCTGTGGGTGCAGGCGCTGTGGGTGCAGGCGCTGTGGGTGCAGGCGCTGCTGAAATCTGTGCTGCTGAAATCTGTGCAGTGGCTGAAAGTGCCGGACCTGTCGGAGTCGGCGCAGCCGGAGCGGCCGCCATCGAGCTCGCCGCGGCCGGTCTTGCGCCGGCGGGAACGGCGCCCAGGCGCGCTTCCAGCGCCTCCAGACGCCGGATCAGTTCCTCCAGCCCCAGCGAGGTGTCGGGGCGGCAAAGATCGATCAGCGCGACTTCCAGCAGGCTGCGCGCATGCTGCGGCAAGGGCTGCATGCGCTCGCGCGCCATCAGCAATTCCTCCAGCCAGATGCCGAGCTTCTCCGCACCGACCCTCTGCGCGCGCGCGATCGCGCGCTGCTTCTCGCTCGGGCCGAGCTCGACCAGCGGGAAGTTTTCGCCGCACAGCGCGATCAGCAGGTTGCCGCGCAGGTGGCTGAGGAACAGCGCCAGCCACTCCGCCTCGCCGCCCTGCGTCGCTGGCAGTGCCGCCAGCGCCGCCGGAGCGGAATGAGCCTCGATCGCATCCAGCACGGTCTCGAAGACCTCCGAACCCGCCTCGCTGGCGAGCGCGCGCAGGTTCTCGAGCTTGGGTTCCAGCCCGCTGAGCGCGAGCAGCTGATCCGCGATCGAAAGTGCATCGCGCATGCCACCGCGCGCGCGGCGCGCGATTTCGGCGCTGACGCCCGCTTCGGCGCGGATCGACTCGCGCGAGAAGATCTCGTCGAGTCGCTCGCGGATGATCTTCTCCGGCAACGGGCTGAGACGCAGAACCTGACAGCGCGAGACCACGGTCTCCAGCACCTTGTGCAGGTCCGTGGTCGCCAGCAGGAACTTG
>SYGM01000025.1 GCA_005799545.1 Planctomycetia bacterium
ATCGTCGGCGGGCGTTCCGGCGCTTACGAAACCGTCCTGCGCGATGCGCGCAAGACGGCACTCGCGGAGATGTCGCGCGAAGCGCAGAGCCTCGGAGCGAACGCCGTCGTCGCCGTCGACATCGACTACGAGACGGTCGGCAACGGAATGCTGATGGTCACGGCTTGCGGGACGGCCGTCGTGATTCAGCCGGGGTAGTCGCCATTGGCTCCGTACTTCCTACACCAAGCCCAAGACTAGCAACCGCAGCTGAGGGTGATAGAATGCGTGTACATGAGCGTCCACGGAGAAACCGCCGTGTAGTAGATCTTGAATACAACGAAGTCCGGCGACGCGCCACAATCGGTCGCGAGTGCGCCAGGCCGGGACAGTTGATCGGGGGCGATGACCTGACCACCGGGCCGAGTAATCTCAAGCTTGTGCACTGAGTTGCCGGTCCATTCCATCTCCCAGCCGTCGTACTTGCACGGAGGTTCGGTCTCGCAAGGCTGGCATACAGCCTTTCCCACGGTGCTGCTTGAGGTACCAGGAGAAACGAAGAAGTGGACAGACGCAGGTATCTGGCCTGTGACCGTCGTGACTGCCTGAGCCGTGCATGGCACGGTGCAATTGACGCCACCCGATTGCGAAAATGCCGCAGCCCCGGATCCGAATGCAGTTAGAGCAACGGCGAGTAGCGTAAACGAGGTGAGAAGAGTCATTGGGGTCCTGCTGCGCGGAGCGCGATTGCGGCCTCACGCCCTCGGTTGAGAAGGGCATTGACAAGTTCATCAGGAATCGTTGGCTGTGGGCCAAGTACTCCACCGGATTGTTGATCCTTGATCCACTGACGGTGCTGGTTTCTCAGCGCTTTGAGGTCGCCTTCCTCTGGGAATTCACTTTGTGAATACCTGTACATCCGGCCATCAAAAAACGCCGGTCCCCTTCCGTCGGCATCCATAGGTACATCGGTCTGCACACCCTCCGGGATGATGATTCCCTCTCCCCTTGCATCCAGCGTGTATGCCATGCACATGCCGAAGTAGAGAATTGCACGGCCAAACTGATGATCCCCGGGCTGTGCGAGAGACTCTTCGAACTCGGCCTGCATCTTGATCAACTCACCGAGCTTGTATTCGACCTCTTCGCGAGTCAGTCGGCTTGCAGGTTTCGGCTGCGGTGTTTCCGACACAGCGACCGGGGGCGGAGATGTCGGCGGGGGTACACACTCAAGTTGAGCCACCGCTGGATGCTGCACTTCGGGAACTTCAGGCTGCGCAGGCAGCAAAACTGCAGTCTGATCTACTACCGGAGTCCGGCGCTGAAGGAACCAAACAGCAGCGACGGATCCGAGCATGACCCAAAGAACGAGCCAAATGCCGCGCTTCATTTTCTTAGTTTACGCGCCCCCGCCGCCGTTTGTCAACGATTCAGCAACTCATCGTAGGTGACATCCGTGAGTTCCCGCGGAGGCGGGGTAGTGCTTCAGCGCGCTGTATGGAATTAGATTCCCGTTCTTCGTTCTAAAACTGAATGTCGCTGTGCTTGATGGTCACCGCTTGCGGCACGGCCGTCGTGATTCAGCCGGGCTGACGCCTCAGCCCAGGTGGGCGATGCGCCAGATGATCCAGCACAGGAACAGCACGCTCCCCAGCCAGACCAGCAGCACCAGCCAGCCGACGGCCACGGCCCAGCCGGAGGAACCGGGCGCGACCCGCCGCGTCGCGAGAATGGCGAGCGCGGGCATGAGCGCAGCGGTCAAGATCCCCATCAGCAAGTCCAGCGCGTACAGACGCGGGCTGATCAGCTCGCTGATCAGACCGACCAGCGTGAAGAGCGCAGGCAGAGGCCAGCACAAACACGCCAGCAGCAGCAGACCAGAGGGCCGCTTCCAGAAGCCGGTGACAGGGACCGCACTCGACATGCGGACAAGAAAGCACGCCGCGTCGGATTGCGCAATCCGCCCGGGCGCGTAGTCTACGCCGGTATTCCGGGCACGCGCCGACTGCGCAGTCGATCGCACGCCGTTTCGATCGCTGGATCGCCGCCAACGGCTGCACGAGCGTGCAACGCGAGACGTTCATCGAGGATGCCCGGCGGCTCTCCGGCACCGGCGAACCAGTGCTGCGCGATGCGCGCAACTCGCCCTTGGCTCCGTACTTCCTGCGTCAGTCCTAAACCAGCAACCGCAGCTGGGGGTGATGGAGTGCTTGTGCATGAGCGTCCACGGAGAAACCGCCGTGTAGTCGACCTTGAGCACAACGAAGTCCGGCGATGCGCCACAATCGGTCGCGAGTGTGCCAAGCCGGGACAGTGGGTCGGGGGCGATGACCTGACCGCCGGGCCGAGTAGCTGTATACCGAAATGGTCCGTTGACTCCAACCGATGAAGAGTGAGCACGAGATGTGCTTGCGGGCGCAACTAGCGGTGCGACGACGGTCATCAAAAGAGAAATGCGTTTCATTGGGGTCCTGCTGCGCGGAGCGCGATTGCGCCCTCACGGCCTCGGTTGAGTAGGGCATTGACGAGTTCGTCAAGAAGTGTTGGCTGCGGGCCAATTACCCCACCGGCCTGTTGATCCTTGATCCACTGACGGTGCTGGTTTCTCAGCGCCTTGAGGTCGCCTTCCTCTGGGCATTCACTTTGTGAATACCTGTACATCCGGCCATCACAAAACGCCGGTCCCCTTCCGTCAGCATCCATAGGTACATCGGTCTCTACACCCTCCGGGATGATGATTCCCTCTCCCCTTACATCAAGCGTGTATGCCATGCACATGCCGAAGTAGAGAATTACACGGCCATACTGATGATCCCCGGGCTGTGCGAGAGACTCTTCGAACTCGGCCTGCATCTTGATCAACTCACCGAGCTTGTATTCGACCTCTTCGCGAGTCAGTCGGCTTGCAGGTTTCGACTGCGGTGTTTGTGACACAGCGACCGGGGGCGGAGATGTCGGCGGGGGTACAAACTCAAGTTGAGCAACCGCTGGATGCTGCACTTCGGGATTGTCAGGTGCAAAGTCTGGGTCGGCACAACGGAATCGTATGGGCCACAGCCTGCGGTACCGCCATCGCAATCCTGCCTGGATAGTCTCTCGCGGCGTTTTGGCGTAGCATCAGGGCATGCGAAGCTTGCTTGCCCTGTGTGTTCTGCTGCTTTCGACCGGCTGTCTTTCGACGCCTAGGCATTCGACGCCGACGCAGTCGTCGAATGCCGCTTCTCCTGACTTCGATGCGCGTTTCACGGGTTCGACACTGCGCGTGGACTACGCTCACTGCGGCACGTCCCAACAAGAAGCAATCGCTTTGCTGGGCTACCGCGCTGAGGGCGAATGGGCCGGCAGTCGCACGCAGTTGGTCGATCGCTCCGACACGGGCAAGTACCGCTTCCGCATGTTCGACAAAGCCAGCGGAAGCGAGCTGTACTCGCGCGGCTTTGCCAGCATCTACGGCGAGTGGGAAACGACCGCGGCAGCCAAACAGGGTTGGGGCAGCTTTCAGGAATGCCAACGCTTTCCCGAACCCCGTGCAAGCGTCTTCCTCGCGCTGGAGAAGCGCGCGGCAGACGGACGCTTTGCCGAGTTCTGGCGCACCGAACTCGATCCCCAAAGCCGCTTTGTCGATCGCTCGCCGATCCCTGCCCTCGGCGAGGTCATCGCGCTGCGCGAGAACGGTCCGAGCGCCAAGCAAGTCGACTTGTTGATCGTGGCGGATGGCTACACCGCCCAGCAGCGCGACAAGTTTGTGGCTGACGCCAAGCGTCTCTCGGACATCTTGCTTGTTACGCAGCCCTTCGCGCGTCACGCCCAACGCTTCAGTGTGCGTTGTTTGTTCGTGCCGACCCCTGAGAGCGGGATTTCCAACCCACGCAAGAACATTTGGAAGGACAGCGCCTTTGGCCTGTCCTTCAACGCCTTCGATAGCGATCGCTATGTGCTGACCTACGAGGACCGGATCTTGCGCAACGCAGCCGCTCAAGCGCCCTACGATGCGCTGATTCTGCTGTTCAATGAGCGAAAGTACGGCGGCGGAGGGATCTACAACCTGTGGGCCACCGTCGCCAGCGACACCGAGCCCGCTCCCTATGTGTTCGTGCACGAGTTCGGACACAGCTTCGCCGGCCTCGCGGATGAGTACTACAGCTCGCAGGTGGCTTACGAGGAGTTCAACCCGGCTGGCGTCGAGCCGTGGGAGCCCAACGCGACGGCGCTGCTCGATCCGAAGAACCTCAAGTGGAAGGATCTGGTCGACTCCACCACGCCGATTCCGACGCCTTGGAACCAGACGCTCTACGATCAGGTCGACCTCGCGTATCAGAAGCAGCGCGCCGAGGCGATCGCGCAGCAGGCCAGTGAAGAGCGCAACGAGGAGCTGATGCGCGAGATCAAAGCGCAGACGGCGGTGCTGCTTGCCACGGAACCGCACCGCGGCAAGGTGGGCGCCTTCCAAGGTTCGATGTACGAAGCCAAGGGCCTCTATCGCCCCGAGGTAGACTGCATCATGTTCTCACGCAACCCGACGAACTTCTGCAAGGTGTGCGAGCGGGCGCTCGAGCGCACGATCCTCATGTACACCGAGTGAGCGGGGCAGTGGCCGTTCAGGACTTGCGCAGGTAGCGCTCGAGCAATCGGCCCAACGCGCGGTCGTAGATCTCGTTGACTTCATCCACGCTGCCAGCCGTGATCGTGAGATCCTCGAGCAGGCCGTTGTGCAGACCGTAAACCCAGCCGTGCACATGCACGGCCTGCCCGCGCTGCCAGGCTTCGCGCACGACCGTCGTGCGGCAGACATTGCGCGCCTGCTCCAGCACATTGAGCTCCACCAGCGCATCAAGCTGGCGCGCTTCAGGGAGGCTCTTCAGCAGCGTGGCGTGCGAGTCGCGCACATCCTGCACATGTCGCAGCCAGTTATCGACCAAGCCTGCGCGCTGGTTGTTGAGCGCCGCACGCACGCCGCCGCAGTTGGAGTGGCCGACAACGATGATGTGCTTCACGCGCAGCACATCGACGGCGTACTGGATCACCGAGAGGGCGTTGAGGTCGGAATGCACCACGAGGTTCGCCACGTTGCGGTGCACGAAGAGCTCACCGGGCATCAGACCGACGAGGTCGTTGGCGGGCACGCGACTGTCCGCACAGCCGACCCACAGGTACTCGGGCGTCTGCTGCGACTGGAGCTTCTGGAAGAAGCCCGGTTCGCGCGCCTCCGTGGCGCGGGCCCAGTCACGGTTCTTCTGAAAGAGATGCTGCAGGGGGGCGCTCATGTTTGTGCGGCGGGATTCTAGCTTCTCCCGCCGCCCTCTGTCGCTCGTCAGAGATCGATGGTCGTGGTCTCGCCCGTAGCCGGCGGCACGGGCATGCGGCGGACCTCCCTGTCGCCCTGGCGCAGGCACAGCGTTCGCACGCTGCCGGGCACGCGAATCAGCGGAGTGCCCTCTTCATCCACGGGAACCTGCGTGCCGCCGGAGACGGCACCCGCGAATTCCTGTTCCAGATCGAGCACCTGATCCTTGGCATCGAGGAACTGGATGTTGTCGAAGCCCGTGCCGGGGCGCACCTTGAGGACGAAGGCTCGCAGACGCATCACCGTGAGGAGCAATTCCGTGCCCATGCGATCGGCATCGTAGTCGACGTAGGTCGGCTGCAGCTTGCGGCGGCTGCTGACGCTGATCCGAACATGGTTGCGGGGCACCGCGCGCAATGTCGCCAGTCCCTGTGCATCGGTGACGCCCTGCGGTTTGGACCAGGTGACCGGCGTGCCATCCATGTTGCCGATGACCGTCTCCACCATCAGCTGACCGTCGGCGACCGGTTGCCCATCCGTGTCGACGACCCGCACCTTGAGCTCCGAAACCAGTGCGTTCTCCGGCACGCGCAGCACGAGGCCCTTGGTTCCCGGCCAGACCTCATCACTCTCGACCCGCAGCATGCTCTTCTGCATGTCGAGCGCGTAGACACGGTAGGAGCGGTTGAACAGGCCCGCGATGCGGAATTCGCCGTTCGCGTCGGTGACAAGCAGACCTGACTTGCCGGAGCTGATCTGCTCGACGGTCGCACTGGAATTGCCCCAGTCGGTCGGATTGCTGAGATCGACGCTCCACCCGGCGCAGGGCTTGCCCTCCGCATCCACGACCATGCCTTCGATCGCCGGCAGAGGACGCTGGAGAGTGATGACCAGATTTTCGAGCCTTGTGCCTGGCTGCTGCAGCTTCTCCGCGATTGTCTCGTCCAGATGCGGCTGCCACTGCTTGTGCGAAACGGTCAGCTTCCAGCGGGGCTTGAAGTAGCTGATCGGGATTTCGAAGCGCCCCTTCGAGTCGGTGGTCTTGAAATCCTGACCAAAGGAGACTAAGGCGCCTTGGATCGGCAGACCGTCGGCGCCCTGCACAATGCCCGCCAGCACGCGCTCGCCCTCGCCTTCGGTGGGCAAGAGCACGAGTTGCAGATCGTCGCGCGACTCGGACGGCATCGGCATGCCACCGGAGAGGCCACCGCGCCGCGAGCTCAGTCGCGTGCCCTTGAGATTGGGAACGCCCTTCAGCACGAAGCGCCCTTGCGCATCGCTCTTCGTGGAGCGGGATCCGAAGCGGTTGCCATGCCGCACGATGAACTGGGTCAGCTCATCGCTCGCGGACGGCAGCCAGGCTTCCACATCGGCGTCGGCCAAGAGCTCGCCGTTTTCGCGCACAACGCTGCCGGCGATGTCGACAGCGGGCGCGACGACCACCAGATGCTCGCCGCTGGCGGCGTCGGGGAACTGGGTCAGGATCGTGCGCGTTGCATCGACCAATTCGGCCTTGCCGTCCTTGCCCGGCAGCTCGAAGGTGAAGCGGCCCTCAGCGTCGGTGCGGCCCTTGAAGCCGAGCGCCGCCTGACGCCAGCGCAGCTCCAGCCCCGCCACCGGTTGCTGATCGAGCGTGATCGCCCGACCCCGGATGGTCTCGAGCTTGGGGGCCACGGGCTGCTTGGCCTTCTTTTCCGGCGCGGCACCCGCCGTGGCGCGCTGTGCTCCCGTCTTGGAGTCGTCATCGGCCGAGCCGAGTTCCTCCTTCGAGATCCGTGCAGGCTCATCGGCCGTGAGCGCGACAGCATCGGGCATCGGCTCTGTTTTCTGAGACCACACGGCAACCATCGCAATGGCCGCGATACCGGCCACGGCTGTCAAGATCCACTTCGTCGACATGATCAGTACTCCTGCACTCGCAGCCACGGCAAACCCCTGGGCCGGCAGCCCCAGACGCGCCAGCGGCAGGAACGCGAGACACCAGGCCTCGCGACCGCCGTAGCGCGCATCGAGCTCCTCACGCAGCAACGCCTGAGCGCGCTGGATGCGGGAACGCACCGTGGCGATCGGCGTCGACGAACGCTCGGCGATCTCCTCGGCCGTGAGGCCTTGGTAGAAGCGCAGCAGCAGTGTCGTGCGGTAGGGCTCGGAGAGTTCGAGAACCCGCCCTGCAAGCTCGCGCTGGCGCTCCGCCAGCTCCACGAGCTCCGCAGTGCTCGGCAACGCTTCCGCTCGCGCCGCCCGCGTCTCGCGACGCTCGACGCGGGCGGCGGAACGGCCCGACTTGCGGGCGAGGTTCTGCACGACCGTCGTCAGCCAGGCGCGCAGGTTGCCCTGCTCGCGCGGCGGCGCCTCCAGTGCGGCCAGCAGCGCCGATTGGGCGATGTCATCCGCCCGCGCCGCGTCCGAGACGAGACCGTGCGCGAGGGTGTTCACCCAGTCGGTGTGCTGCAGCAGCTGTTGAGGGTCGAGGGCCGATGCCATGGGTTCCACGAGAGCAGTCCCGTGCTCCGGCAGGATGATGCAGGATTTTCAGAAAAAAGGCGCCCCCGGGGCCGGACGGCCACGGGGGCGCTGAAGTGGAAGGCGCCGGAAGCGCCTTTCAGGCGACGATCAGAGGCCGCTCACGTTGAGACGGCCGCCGGTGACGCACAGACCGTTCAGCGAGGGGGTCGGGACCGCGCTGGAGAGGATGGCGTTCTTGATCTGCGCCGCACTGGCGCCAGGGTTGCTGGCCGCGTAGAGCGCGCAGGCACCCGTCACGTGCGGGGTCGCCATCGAGGTGCCGCTGTAGGAACCGTACTTGGTGCCCTGCGAGTTCGGCAGCGTCGAGCGGATCGAGGAGCCCGGCGCGCCGATGTCCACCGTCGTGGCACCGTAGTTCGAGAAGCTCGAACGACCGCCCGTGCTGGTGATCGAGGCCACGGCGATGATGTTGGAGTTGGTGTAGTTGGACGGGTAGTTGGCCACGCTGTCGTTGTTGTCACCGACACCGTCGGCACCGCCGTTGCCGGCCGCCGCGCAGAACAGGATGTTGGCGTTGTTGGCGCGCTGGATGGCGTCGTAGAGCCCCTGCGAGTAGCCGCCGCCGCCCCAGGAGTTGTTGGTGGCGACGATGTTGAGATCGTGACGGTTCTTCAGGTCGGTGACGTAGTCGACCGACTTGATCGCGTTGGCGGTGGTGCCGCCCGTCGTGCCGAGGAACTTCGCGCTGATCATCTTGATCGACCAGCACACGCCGGCCACGCCGAGGCCGTTGCCGCCCTTGGCACCGATCGTTCCTGCCACGTGAGTGCCATGGTCATCGGAAGTGCCATCGTAGGTCGTGTTGTTGTTGCCGGCGAAGTCCCAGCCGCGGATGTCATCGATCAGGCCGTTGCCGTTGTTGTCGATGCCGTCGGCGGGATCGTAGGGGTTCGTCCAGAAGTTGGCGGAGAGGTCCTGGTGGGCCCACTGGGCGCCTTCGTCGATGATGCCGACATAAACAGTCGAAGAGCCGGTGTGGTTCACAGCCCAAGCTTCACCGGCCTGGCAGCCGTACTGGTTGGCAGGCGTGGTCGCGTCACCGTACATGCCCCAGAGCAGGTTGCCGGTGTAGGAAGGATCGTTCGAGGTCGCACCGTGCGTGTAGATCCAGTTCGGCTCAGCAAAGCGCACCGCAAAGTGGCGCTGCGCCAGCGCGATGCCGCGGGTGACTGTGACGCCGGCCGGCAGCTTGAGCAGCTCGATGGTGCCGTAGTTCTGGCGCTCCATCTCCGGAGTGGTGACATCTTCGATCAGTTCGGCGCCGATCAGCAGGCGAGCCTCTTCACGGATCGCCTCGTTGACGCCGGGGGCATAAGCCACCAACAGTTCATCACGCACGAATTTGCCGGTGTCCTGCACCGGAGCCGACTCCGGCTGCGCACTTTCCACCGGCGACTGCGCCTGAAGTGCGGCCATGCTGACACTGAAGGAAACACCGAGAACCAGGGAACGACGAAGGAACATCTGCATCACTCCTGAGAGAAGAGACGGGGGACGAAAGAACAGCCACCGGATGCGCGGCACCACGTGGCTGGACTAACGCTACTCCGACTCCGGAATCCGTGGGGAAGAAATTTCCAAGTCAGGGGGGCCGGATTCCCGCCGCTGCAACAGCCAGGCTCCCCTGCTGCACCGGGCCGTGCGCACCTGCCGATGCAGGCGATGGCATCAGGAGCCACATGCAACACGACACCCCCCCGCCTCTCTCCATCCAAGGCCGACTGCTCGGCTCGATGATCGGTTTTGGACTGCTGCTCGTAGTTCTCGGCGGAGTGCTGCTGTGCCTCGAACTTGAGCATGGCGCCCACCGCATCCTGTCCCAACGCGGTCAGGATGTCGCCCGGGCCATGCAGCTGATGGACCCCGCCAAGGCAGAGTGGGAGTGGAGTGTCGCGAGCGTGTGGATCGACCGCGAAGGCAGGGTCGGCGGCGAGCTCTCGCACGACGCGCCGCTGGTGGAAGAGCTGCGGGCCCTGCCCGGAACGCTGCTGGAACGCGAGCACAACGGTCATTGGGAGCGCCTGGAGCAATTTCCGCGCGGAGTCGGTCCGCTGCGCGCGTTGTTGGTGCGCCAAAACACGTCGCCTGTTCTCGCGGAGCAGCGAGAGCAGACGCTGGCGCTGCTGGCGGGGCTAACGGGACTGACCCTGCTTTTGTTCCTCGCTTTGCGTTTCGATCTGGAGCACGTCCTGCTGAAGAGACTGCGCGCGCTGCGCCGATCCCTTCTGCGCGGCGAGGCGCCCGCCCGCGATCCGATTCCCGATGAGCTGGGCCAGGCCGTCAGCCTGACCGCCGAGCGCATGCATCAGGAACAGCGCGTGGCGCGCGCTCTGGAAGGCTCTGGCGACGGCCACTGGCACTGGTCGAGGCGCGATGGTGAACACCAGTGGTGGTCGCCCGGCATGCGCGTTCTGCTCGGCCTGCCACCGGACAGCCCCGCAACGCTTGGGGGCCTGCTGGAGCGCATCGTCCCGGAGGACCGTGCCGCGCTGGAGGCCGCCCTGAAAACGGAGGCGAACATCGAGCTAGAGCTGCGGGTGCAGCGCGCGGACGGCGAAGCACGCTGGCACTGCCTGCGTGCGCACGCACTGGGCGCAGAGCTCGCCGGATCGCTCAGCAACATCCACGCCGCGCGAATGCTGCAGGATGGCCTGCGACAGCAGGCGAGCCGGCTGGAAGCCGCGAAGGCGGCGGTGGAACGCTCCGCGGACGAGCTGGTGCGCTCCATTCAGGTGCTGTCGGATTCCAAGGTCAAGGCCGAAGCGGCCGCGCGCACGAAAAGCGAGTTCCTCGCCACCATGTCGCACGAGATCCGCACGCCGCTGACCGCCATGATGGGCTATGCGGACCTGCTGCTCGACTCCAGCCCGGGTGCGGGCGACAGCGAGCGCTCGCACCTGCGCACGATCCGCAGCAACGGCGAACACCTGCTGGCGATCATCAACGACATCCTCGATATCTCCAAGGCAGAGGCCGGCTGCATGCAGATCGAGCAGATCCGCTTCTCGCTGGAGGAACTGCTCCTCGATGTCGTCGCGCTGGTCCGCGCGCAGGCCCTCGCCAAGGGCCTGCAACTGCAGGTGAGCAGCCGCACGGGCATTCCGGCCCAGATCGAATCCGATCCGACCCGCCTGCTCCAGATCCTCGTGAACCTGATCGGCAACGCGCTGAAGTTCACCGAGCAAGGCAGCGTCGAGGTCGAGGTCGCCTACGAGGCTGCGACGAGTCAGCTCGCGATCCGTGTGCACGACACCGGCATCGGCATCGCGCCGGAGCAGCTCCCGCAGTTGTTCCAGCCATTCTCACAGGCCGACTCATCGACGACGCGTCGCTTCGGCGGCACAGGTCTGGGCCTGGTCATCTCCCAGCGACTGGCGCAGATGCTCGGCGGACACATCGAAGTCGAAAGCGAGCTCGGCCAGGGCTCGTGCTTCACGCTGCACCTGCGTGTGCGCGGATCCGACGAGCAGCTGGAGCGGGTCCTGCCGCATTCGGGCGACGCGCCGCTGCCCTCGCTGGCCGGTGTGCGCATCCTGCTCGCGGAAGACGGCCGCGACAACCAGCGCCTGATCTCGCTGATCCTGCAGCGCGCCGGTGCCCATACCGAGATCGCCAATGACGGCCAGGAGGCCGTGCACCAGGCACTTTCTCCGCGCCCGTACGATGTCATCCTGATGGACATGCAGATGCCTGTGCTCGATGGCTATGAAGCGACGCGGCGCATCCGCAACGCAGGCTGCCAGACCCCGATCATCGCCGTCACGGCGCATGCTCTCGAGGAAGACCGCCAGCGCTGCATCGAAGCGGGCTGCGACGACTTCGTCACCAAGCCGATTCGCCGATCGTTGCTGCTCGAGACGATCGTGCGCTGGCGCGATGGGCGCGCACAGCAGCAGACGCGCATCTACTAGGTGAACAGCAGCTCGAGGTCCGCGCGACTCAGCGTGGACGGGGACTGCTTGTCGGCACCCAGCAGGCTCTCCGCGACGACGCGCTTGCGGGCCTGAAGCTCCAGCACGCGTTCTTCGATCGTGCCGCGCGCCACGAGTCGATATGCCATCACGCTGCGCGTCTGGCCGATGCGGTGCACGCGATCGATGGCCTGCATCTCGACGGCCGGATTCCACCAGGGGTCGAGCAGAAACACGTAGTCGGCGGCCGTGAGATTGAGACCGAAACCCCCGGCCTTGAGGCTGATCAGGAATAGCGTGCAGTTCGCATCGGTCTGGAAATGCTCCACGCGGGCGCCGCGATCCTGCGTGGCGCCGTCGAGATACTCGTAGTTCCAGCCGCGCGCATCCAGGTTGGCGCGCAGGATCGCGAGGAACGAGGTGAACTGCGAGAAGACCAGCGCCTTGTGGCCGGAGGCGGTGACCTCCTCCAGCATCGAGAGCAGCGTCTCAAGCTTGGCGGAGGAGTCGCCCACGCGGTTGGGATCGAGCAGTCCGGGATGGCACGCGGCCTGACGCAGGCGCAGCAGCGCCTCGAGCACGTGCGCATCGACGCCATGCTCGCCGAGCTCGCCGGTGTTGAG
Source organism: Planctomycetia bacterium (assembly GCA_005799545.1). Taxonomy (GTDB): domain Bacteria; phylum Planctomycetota; class UBA1135; order UBA1135; genus SYGM01. The sequence goes on from SYGM01000025.1 coordinate 12,324, forward strand.
CGCGCGCCGGTAGTGCGCGTGCAGCTCGTCGTACTCCGAACGCTGGCGGCCTTCGAGCGCACACAGCAGCGTCTGCTCGGTCTTGGAAGGCAGATCCACCAGCACCTGCTGCTTGGTGCGGCGCAGCACGAAGGGCTTGAGCGCCGCCGAGAGGCGCTTCAGCGCGGACTCATCGGTCGGCGGCAGCGCGGAACGCGAATCGATTGAGCGCAGCGCCCCCACCGAGCCGAGCATGCCGGGATTGAGGAACTCGAAGATCGACCACAGATCGCCCAGATGGTTCTCCACGGGCGTACCGGTCAGTGCAATCCGCGAACGGGCCTTGAGCAGCCGCACGGCGCGCGCCGCAAGGCTCAGCGGGTTCTTGATGGCCTGCGCCTCGTCGAGCACGACGCAGTCGAAGTCGAACTTCGCGAGCTCCTCGATGTCCTGGCGCACGGTGCCGTACGTCGTCACCACCAGATCGTGCTGCGGAATGCGCGCCAGTCGCGCCCTGCGATCCGTGCCTGTGTACTCCAGGCAGCGGATGTCCGGCGTGAACTGGGCCGCCTCGCGGATCCAGTGGAAGCACAGCGAACGCGGCGCCACCACCAGCGTCGGCTTCCCGGACTTGCCGGCTGCGGCGCGGCGACCCTCCAGATGGGCGAGGATCTGGACGGTCTTGCCGAGACCCATGTCGTCGGCCAGGCAGCCGCCGATGCCCAGTTCCTCGAGGAATGCAAGCCATGCAAGCGTTTCGCGCTGGTAGGGACGCAGCTCACCGCGGAAGCCTTGGGGAACCTCGCGTTCCTTGAGGCCCTCAAAGCGCAGGACGCGATCACGCAACTGCGTGAACTCGCGATCGAGCGTCACGCCCTCACGGCCCGCCAGCAGCGCATCGAGCAGCCAGGCCTGGCTTCGCTCAAAGCGCAGCGTGTCCTCGCCCGCTTCGCTCAGACGCTCGAACAGTGACCAGTCCTCCAGCCACTTCTCCGGCAGGATGCCGATCGAACCGTCTCCGAGCTTGACCGTGCGGCTCTTCTGGCGCGCCGCCTCGAGCAGCGCCGGGAAGGAGGCCGTCTGGCCTTCGAAATCCATGCCGCCGCCCAGCTCGAAGAAGCGATTCTGGCTCTGCACGCGGTAGCGCAGCTCGCCCGAGCGGCGCCAGCGCAGCCCTTCGGCATCCACCGTCCAGCCCAGATCCAGCAGCCTCCGCACAAGGTCGACCAGCTTGACCGGATCGACGCGCGCGTCGCGCTCGGGCCCGAACTCCGCGGCCTCGACGCCGTTGGTGGCGAGCAGCTCCTCGGCACGCGCACGCTCCCCGTCGAGATCCCGGTGGATCAGCGTGGCGATCGATCCGTCGCCGCCCGGCAGCTTGAGCAGCGCGGCATCATCGCTCGCGCGCACGCGCAGGCCCTGATATTCGAAGAACAGGCGCGCATCGAGTCCCTCCGCGCGCGGTGCCTTGCGGCCGACCCACAGCACGGGCTTGGGCACCGCATCACTCACCCAGCGCACGCCGGCCGCGGTGACGATCGGGGTGCCGCGCGCCTCGAGCAGCGTGCGCAGCAGGTTGGACTCTTCATCGAGCGGCGCGCGCAGCGGGCCGTTGCGACGCAGTTCCTCGGCCCAATGCAGGCCGCCATGCGTGGCCAGCCGTGCCACGGTGGTTTCCGTGAGGAACCAACCGCCGCCGACGAACAGCCAGGGCTCCTCGAGCGCGAGCCGTTCCTCGCCGCGCACAAGCTGCCCCTTGAGCACGCACTCGCCGACCTCTTCATCGCGCGAGAGCTCGAAACTCAGATCCCACGGCTGGCCGGCATCGAACACCAGCGGCCGCGAGGCCTTGCGCTCCTCCACCTCGAGGTACAGGCGACCGGTGGAGCACAGCAGCGGCAGGAGCAATTCAGCCTGCAGCTCATCGAGCGGCGCGGTGAGCACCGGCAGACGCTGGTTGCGCGGTCCGCCCTTGGTGACGACGAGCTGCAGGTTGGGCTGCAGCAGCGCCAGCACACGCTCATCCAGCGGATTGCGAGCCGGCGCTTCGCGCCAGACGTCGAGCTCAAGCGGTTTGCGGCTGCCGAAGCGGCCGGTTTTGAGTCGACGCTCCTGATACAGACGCACCACGACCTGTGCGCGGTTGAGGCTCTTGTCCGTGCCGATCACGAACACGATGCGCTCATGACCGGGCGGCACGCCCGCCCACGGATCGCGCAGCTTGCGCGCCTGCGCCGGAGCCAGATCGAGCAGTCGCTCGCTCCAGCTGAGCAGCGGCGGAACGCTGGTCGGGGTCTCGGCGTCGATTTCCTCCTCCGTGCGCGCGAGAATCGCCGCCCAGAGGTGCGCGCAGGCATTCTTGTCAGGGAATTCTGCGCAAGTGCAAGCCGCTTCCGTGCGTGCCTGCCCCGCCGTCCAGCGCAGACCCACGTCGAAGGTCTTGCCATCGGTCACTTCACCCAGCAGAAAGCCCGGTTCCTGACGAACCAGCTTGACGGCCTGAGCGGCATGCAGCCGGCCTCCGCGCTCGCGCATGTCCGCGGTGAACGCGGCGGCGAGTTGGTCTGCGAGCAGGACGGACATGGCAGAGGAGGATAGGCTCCGCAGGGGTGCGAGTCGACCGGTAGAATCCCGCAAGCTTGCGCATGCAGCCCTTCGAGCGCGTCCTTGCCGTCGACTGGTCCGGAGCCCTGCAGGGCGCGGAGCGGCACATCTGGCTGGCGGAGTACACCGGCAACGGACTCGTGCGCCTCGAGGCCGGCCGCTCGCGCGAGCAGCTGGCGCAGCACCTGATCGAGTGCAACTTCCGGGGCCCGCGCAGCCTGATCGGACTCGACTTTGCGTTCGGGTTCCCCCACTGGTTCGCGCGGTCGCATGGCGCGGCGGACGGCACGCAGATGTGGGAGCTGACCCGAGAGCAGGGCGAGCGCTGGCTGAAGGAATGTCCCCCGCCGTTCTGGGGCCGGCCGGGCCGCCCGCGCCCGCCGGAGCCCCCCTCGCGCCCGGCCTGGCGACGCACCGAAACCGAGGGACCCGCGGTGCGGGGCATCCGGCCGAAATCCGTCTTTCAGGTCGGCGGCGCCGGCTCGGTGGGCACCGGCTCCTTGCGCGGCATGCCGCTGCTGGCTCAGCTGCGCGAGGCGGGGCTTGAGATCTGGCCCTTCGCTCCCCCGCAGGCCCCGCTCCCTCCCCAGCAGGCCTGCGTCGTGACCGAGATCTACCCCCGCCTGTTCACCGGCAAGGTGCACAAGTCGAATCGCGCGCAGCGCGCCCTGCACCTCGCCAACCATTGGCCGGAACTCGACGGAGCATTCCGCGAGGCGGCCGAGGTCAGCGAAGATGCCTTTGACGCTGCCTGCTCGGCGCGCGGGCTGTACGCTGCGCGCGAGCAGTTCCCGCCGCCGGGCTGGCCCGATGGCGACTGGGAGCGCATCGAAGGCCGCATTTTCACTCCCCGCACCGAGCCGTTCCACACTCGACCTTGACCCCGTTCCGTGCACTGCTGCTGACCTTGCTGGCGACGCTGGCCTGCCTGCTGCCGGTGATCGGTCGCGGCCATGTGTTCTTCGCGCACGGCAACGAGATCGAGGTGGGGCTCGCGCCGCAGGAGAACGCTCCGCTCGCCAACCGCAGGCTCTCCGACCAGAGCGCAGCCTTCGCACCGGAGCTGGCGCTGCATCTTTCCGACGAACACGCAAGCTGGACGGCGCTTTGGAACCCGCACGTGCAGCTCGGCCGCCCGGCGCACCACACCGGCGGCATGTCCAAGGCTTTCTGGCCGACGCACCTGCTCACCTGGCTGCACGGCGATGCGCTGGTCGTGATGAGCGCGCTGGTCTGCCTGACGCTGCTGCTTTCGGCGGCGTTTGCGTTCGGAATGGCACGCGAACTCGGTGCAAGGCCCTTGATCGCAGCGGCCTGCGGCGTGGGTTTTGCGCTTGCGCCGTTCAGCGCCTACTGGAGTTCCTTCCCGCTGTTTCTCAGCGGCCCGTGCTGGACGATGGGCCTCCTGTTCTGCTCCGCGCGCTTCCTGCGCACCTGCAGTGCATGGAGCGCGTTCGGCGTCGTGCTGTGCGCGCACACCTTGCTCGCAGGCGCCTACCCGCAGGCCGTGATCTGGAGCCTGTATCTCGCCGTGCCTCTGATGATCGCGTGGAGCGTGCGACACGGCTGGAAGCGCGGAATTCTGCTGAGCGGACTCGGACTGCTTGGCGCCGCCAGCGCCTGGCCGCTGCTGATGGATCTCGCGCTGGCCGCGGGTCGCTCCGCGCGCTTGGAGGCCGACCCGGAGTTCTTCACGTCGGTGCTGCCGCGCCTCACGAGCGCCGCCGACTGGACCGCGGCCGCCGCGGCCTGGGTGGAGAGCGGACTGGCGGGCAATCCGCTGCGCGATTCGCGCGCGGCGAGCTTCCTGTGGAGCGCGGCGCTGACGCCGCTGTTCGCAGGCCTCGCCGTGCTGGCAGTGCACCGGCGCGCGCGCTCCGAGACCTGGATCACGCTGGGATATGTCAGCGTGCTGTTCCTCGCCACCTTCGTGCCGGCGTTCTATCTGTTCGGCTGGGAGCATCTGGGCTGGTCGCTCTCGCGTTTCGTGCCTCTGGGCGCGCTTTTGGTGCCGGGCTTCCTGCTGGCGGCCCTGGGAGCCGAGCGGCTGATGAGCGGGATGGACACGCAACTCCCATGGTCGCGAATCTGGCCGCTCGCGCTGCCAGCAGGGTGCGTGCTGATCGACGCTTCCGTGCGCGGGGCGCAGGCGGCCGCGGGACTCGCAAGCGCGCTCGGATTCGCGCTGTTGCTGCTGAGCGTGTGGCGACGCGATCCGCGGCTGGTCTTTGCGGGCGCGTGCGCCGGTGCCTTGTGGTACGGCGGTCTGAACTTCCTGCACAGGGCACCCGAGGAAGTGCAGCGCGCCTCGCCGCTGGTGGACGCGGTGCGAAAAACGGCAGGTGATGCACGCTTCGCGTGGGTCGTGAACGAACCCGCGCGCATCCTCCCGCCCAATCAGGAGTGCTGGCTGGGACTCTCCAGCGTGCACAGCTACGACTCGCTCTCCTCGCTGGCTTACCAGCAGTGGTGCGAGAGCGTCAGCCGCGAGGCGGCGCGCAACTACGGGCGCAAGTTCGACCATATCGAGGGCCTCGAAGGCCTGCGCAGCCAGGCCTTCCGGCAGGCGCGCGTCGGCGCGGTGCTGAGCGATCAGGATCTGCGAACGCTCGGCTGGCGACGCGTGGCCGAGTTCGGTCGCCTGGCGCTGTGGAGCGTGCCGGAGCGCGTGCCGATGGCGCGCATCGACGGCGCGGCGCGGGTGCCGGTGAGTCTGGAACAGACCAACCCGGAGCAACTCACGCTGACGCGCGAGTCGAGCGATCAGGAAGCTCGAGTGGTGCTCAGCCAGCAGTTCCACCCGCAGTGGATGGCGCATGCGGGTGAACAACGGCTGGAAACAAGGGCACACGAGGGGTTGTGGCAGTCGGTCGTGCTGCCTGCGGGCGTGAGCACCGTGACGCTGGAATTCCGTCCCTGGGTGCGCTGGATGTGGACCTCGCAGCTGGCACTCGGCGTGCTGGCGCTGCTGCTGGTGTTGCGTTCGCTGCGTCAGCGGCGTTCGCGATCCTGACCTTCCGCCTCAGGGCTGCTTCGCCAGCCAGGCGCGCCAGGCGTCGTCGAAGGCCAGCGGTGAGAAACCGAGAAACTCCTGCAGCAGACTGCGCTGCAGTCCGGGAAGATCGCGGCCGGTCGGGATCTGATTCTCGTCGAGCTGACCCTTGATGCCGCCGAGGAACTTCGCGAAGGCGTCGGGGTGCTCCTCGATCAGGAAGCGCACGCGCGACCACACGCTGATCTGATCGTCCGCCGTCAGTTCTCCGAACTCCTTGACTTCCGTCAGCTCGGCGATGCTGCGCAGCTTGTCCTTGGTCAGAAGCTTGCGTGCGGCTTCCGCGTAGTCGCGATTGTCCTTGCTGTCGCGCATCGAGCCTTCTTCGCCTTCGTGCGTCGTGGAGCGGGGTTCGATTTCCTTCTCCATGGCAATCGCAAGACCTTCATCCAGCCAAACGGGCGGATCATAGGAGAAGTGCTTGTAGGCGCAGAGGAAGGCGTGGCTGAGGTTGTGAACGATGTGCGGCCAGAGCCAGCGATCCTGCCGGAGATCCGGATCCTCGGCGGGAATCGAGCACAGCATGTTGTGCCGCTCGCGCGAGTGCCAGCGCAGCGCGTTCGTGACCTGCGCGCCGCTGAAATCGCGCGTGAACAGCAGGTGGGTTGCGCGGCTGTGGTGCACGACGACCTCGAACTTCTCCTTTTCGCCGAGGAAGCGGCCGTTGCCCATGAAGGGCTTGTCCATCTGCCGCGTCTCGGGGAAATCGGCATCCGTGACCTTCAGCAGAGCCTGAAAGCGCGCGTAAAACTCCTCGCCCTTCATGCCCATGAGGTGCAGACGCAGCCACGGATCGAGCTTCTTCGGCTCCTTGGGAACGTCCGGCAGCACCAGCCGCAGCCGGTCGAGCTCGGCCATGACGCGTTTCTTGTCGTTGAGATCGACCGTCATCGGACCCAGCGAGGAGGCCCAGCGCAGATGCGCGGTCTCCAAGAACAGCCACTGGCTGGTCGGCAGGCTCTTGATGATGCCTTCGCTGCCCGCAGGACCGATCGCGATCGGACCGTGCGAAACGACACCGGCCTTCTGCATGCGCTCGGGCTCGTTCCTGCAGTAGGGACAGATCTCAGGCTTCTTCTGCGCGAACAGGGCGGGCGACAACCAGCACAACAGGAGCAGGAAAGCCAGAGGGCCGATGTGCAGCAGGCGCATGGCCCAAGGCTAGCACGCACTCACTTGCGGAACAGCCAGTCGCTGGCCTGTGACCAGGCGCTGAAGCGGTACAGCGGAGTCAGCGCGAGCAGCTCCGCGACGATGCGCTCGGGGAAGTCCGGCGCGAGGCAGCCGCCGCGCTCCGGCGGACGCGCCTCGATGCGGCGTTCGACGCTGAGCGCGTGCTCGCCGGGCTTGTAGTACTTGAGGAATTCCTCCAGACGATCGCCCGTGAGGCTGCCGCAGTTCCACTCGCCCTTCCAGTCCCCCAGCCGCAGGCGATAACCCGGCAGACGGTTGAGCAGCGTCTTCCATTCGTCAAGACCGCCGCCCTTGACGCGGTTGACGAGGTTCTGACCGTCAAACCAGGCATCGACATGGCAGCGCAGCGAGATCTCCAGCGCGGACTCCTCCAGCGCGACGCAGAGGTAGAGGTTGCGGTAGGCGGCGTCGAGGTCCTTGCCCAGCTCGCTGCCCAGCACTCCGCGCAGGCGCGTCTTCTCCTTCTTGCTGCGCGTGCAGTACGCCCACAGGCGCTTGACCTGCATCTGATTGAACGCGTGCGGATTGTGCAGGCTGGTGCGCGGCTCCAGCTCCGTTTCCGCCTCGGACTTGGCCCGGGCGACGAAGACCTTGGCGAGCGAGAGCAGCTTGCGGCGCGTCTCCAGACGCTTGTCGTTGTACTGCGGATCGCGGGCGAGTCCGCCGGAGAGAACATGGAAATCCCCCTCGACGAAGGGGGCCAATTCGGCCTTGGCTGTCGGTTCGGGCGCAACGGGTGTGCTCACAGGCAGAGTCTTCGCATCCTTCAGCGGATCTGGCAACCCTCAAGACTCGCGCCCGGCACGGCCGACCTCCATAATGGCCACTCTCCGCGCGTGCAGTTCGCCCACTTCACCTTCGACACCGAAACCGATCGCCTGGGAGAGGGTCCGCTCTCCGAGGTTTACCGGGCCGTCGACACGCGCCTTGGACGGCGCGTGGCGCTCAAGATTCTGCGCGGCAACGCGGAGATCGACCCGGCGGCGGACACCCGCTTCCTGCGCGAGGCTCAGCACACCTCGCAGCTGGTGCACCCCAACATCGCCACGGTCTTCGAGTACGGCAAGCACAACGGAACCTCCTTCATCGCGATGGAGCTCCTGATCGGCCGCACGCTCGACAAGATCCTCAAGGAGCGCCAGCTGTCCTTCGAAGAGGGCGCGCGGATCGGCCTGGATGTGGCCAAAGCGCTGACGCTGGTGCACGGACACGGCCTGATTCACCGCGACCTCAAGCCCGGCAACATCATGGTGCTCGAAGACGGCAGCGTGAAGCTGCTCGACTTCGGCATCGCGCGTGCGCGCGATGAATCGACGATCACGCAGAACGGCATTCTCGTCGGCACCGTGCTGTACATGTCGCCCGAGCAGGTGCGCGGCGAGGATCTCGACACGCGCTCCGACGTGTTCGCCTTCGGCGCGGTCTTCTACCACGCGCTGACCGGCGTGCTGCCATTCCCGGGCAAGAGCTTCCCCGAGGTCTGCATGGCGATCCTGGACTGCAAGCCCAGGTCTCCGTCGCAGGTGCGGCCTGACTTTCCGGCCAAGCTGCAGGAATTCCTGCTGCGCTGCCTCTCCAGCGACCCTGCGCGGCGCTACACGGACGCACAGGACATCCAACGCGTGCTGCAGGGCATTGTCGACACCTCGCGCAGCCTCGATGCCGTGACCGACACGATCGAGGGCACCGTGCTGATCCCGCCCGTGACCTGCGTCGGATCGGAGCTTGAGGCCTGCAGCCTGATGTCCGGCGCGCTGCGCAAGGACCTGATCGGCGAGCTCAAGCGCATCCGCGGCTTGGAGATCGTCAAGATCGAGGATCAGGAACTGCCGCGCAATGTCAGCTTCGACTACGTGCTGCGGCTCAACCTGGAGACGAGCGGCGCCCGCGGACGCCTGCAGATCGGACTGGAGCGCTGGACCGACCGCATCGGCGGCAAGCGCGCGCTCAAGCCGATCGAAGTGGCGCAGGACAGCCTCGAGGACAGCGACAAGAACGACTTCGCGCTGCAGGACAAGCTCGTGCGCGCGGCGGTTCGCACGCTGAAGAAGCGCCTTTCCGAGCTGACCATCCGTCCAGCCACCACGACCACGCGGGATGTCGAGAAGAGCCTGACGCTGACGCGCCACGCGCACGAGGTGCTGCACCGCGGCACAACCAAGCACCTGCTCTCCTCGATCAGTTCGTTCCGCAGCGCCATCGAGGCCGACCCCAACAGCGCTCTGCCACACGCGGGCATGGCCGAGGCGCTGGTGCGCAAGTACCTCTACTTCGACGGCGACATGAGCTACATCGAGGAGGCTCGCGTTGAAGCAGCGCACGCGCTCGCGCGCGATCCCAACTGCGCGGAGGCGCACACTTCGCTCGGCTTCGCCTTCCATCTGCTCGGCCGCGGTACGGACGCGCAGCGCGAGTACCGTCTGGCCATTCAGCTTGATCACGACGAATGGCTGGCGCACCGCCTGCTGGGCGCACTGTACGCGCGCGCGGGCAACTTCAAGGAGGCTTCGCCGCTGCTGCGTCGCGCGATCGCGCTGCATCCCACCCAGATCGCCTCCTACGACCACCTGTACGGCGTGCTGCAGCGGCTTGATCGCTACGAAGAGGCGCTGCAGATCGCGGACAAGGGCATCGGTGCCGCACAGAGCCATCTGGCGAAGTTTCCCGACAGCCAGGAGGCGCGCCTGCACCTCGCCATGCTGTTTGCGCGGCTGGGACAGGGCGATGACGCGCGCGAACAGGTCCGCAAGGCGCTCGAGTACGCACCCAAGGACTGCTACACGGCTTTCCATGCCGCCATCGTGCTGGCGATCCTGATGGATGTGCCGCAGGCGATGGAATCCCTGAGTCAGGCGGCGGCGCGCGGCTACAACATCCATTCGGAGGCACAGCGCAACAGCGACCTCGACCCGCTGCGCGGCTTGTCCGAGTTCCAGGCGCTGATGCGCTAAGCCGACATGCACCGGCTGAGCGGCACCTGGATCGTCTTCGACACGGAGACCGCGACGCGCTTTCGGCCCCACCATCTGCTCGAGCTGGGCGCCGTGATGCTGGTCGACGGGGTCGAAGTGGCCGCATACAGCAGGCTGGTGCGGCCGCAGGTCGCGATCGACCCTCTGACCACCGCCGTGCACGGCATCACCGCCGGGGATGTCTTCGATGCCGCGGAGGCCCCGGCTGTGATCGAGGAGTTCCTGCGCTGGTGCGGCGAGCCGCACCGCTTCGTGGCGCACAACTCACCCTTCGACGCCTCGGTACTGGCGCACGAGGGCGCGCGTCACGGCGTGCTGCTGCCCAAGGTGCGCTTCATCGACACGCTCAAGCTCGCGCGCAAAGCCGTTCCGGATTCGCCCAGCCACCGCCTCGGCGCGCTCGCGCAGCACCTCTCGATCCCCGTCGAGCGCGCGCACCGCGCCCTCGATGATGCCCGCGTCTGCGCCCAGTTGCTGCGCGTGTGTGCCGAGCGACTTGAGCCCGACCGTCTCGACAAGCACGGCCGCGGCAAGGGCTTCGAGGCCTACCGCCCCCGCATGGAGTGGTGAAAAGAGTCCGCGTTTGCGGCCTCTTGATCGAGGGACTACACTATTCCGCCCCATTTTCCGCCCTACCAGGCCCACGCCCATCATGTCGCAGTCCAAGAAGAAGCCCATTCGCAACATCGCCATCGTCGCCCACGGCGACCACGGCACGACCCC